>CAXMRF010000005.1:0-45356 GCA_964195965.1 uncultured Nitrosomonadaceae bacterium | reverse complement strand
ACAGGAAGGATGACCGATTCGGTCGCCCGCTTCCAGCCGGGAGCCTAGCTCGACCCGATCCCTGGTTTCTATATGCATATAGAGAATCGCCCAGCCGGTTTGATCGTAGAAATCTCCATCAATACTTTGCATCACAGCGCCATGATCAGACCTGACAATAGGACCATCGGCAACTGCTACAACCCAATCATCGCTATTACTGCATCCGACACCTTTTTCAGCTGGCGCAAAATCAATGGCTGCCCAGGCAGATCCGGTATCCCATCCACCGTGAGGTCCACCGGTAAACAACCAGGGGACACCATCCTCAAATGGCAGCTGAAGAATGGGTTGGACAATATCATGAGGGACCAGGGGTGTGTAATTAAAATCAAAAGGGTATCCAAAAAGGTTTGTATATGTGGTGACAAAACCTTCTTCTGTTACAGCGCTGAGCCATTTCCGGTAGGGCAGTAAACGGGAAAATAGCTGCTGGACACCAGCAGATCCGGCATTTATCGTGGGATTAATTGGAACGTTTATCCCGTCCTGGCAGGCCCAGGCTCCAATTCCCTTTACTTTCCAAAGATAATATCCCCGATTAAGCTCATCTGCAGCCCAGGCTAATTGTCTGTACAAACCCTCATACCCAACTTCCATATAATCAAGTGGATAAGGATTTTCTTTGTTGTTGTGTCCGGTAAGCCATTGAGTTTGATGTTCGATAATTGCCAACAGCAAACGGGGATTTACCGAATAATCCTGGGAAACCCTGGAAACGATTTCTGCGCCGGTCTGGAGGTCGCCGTCAACTTCCTCATCATATTCCCTCAGATAGCCAGATTGATTGTTAATATAAGCTTCAATTTGAAACCGCACAGTATATGGACCCCGGACAAGCTCCGAGTCAGGAATGATTTTATAACCTGGTCCCAGCTCACCGATTTTTGGCGCTGGTAGAAGCAAGAGCTGCCCGGTATAAATTAAACCGGGGTCGGTTATTTGGTTGACTTCAATGATTTGCTGTGCCTGCAGGTTAAATTTATAGGCAATTGATTTCACTGTATCGCCCCATTGGACAGCATAGTAGAGATCCTCAGTGCGTAAAGTGGGCAGAGGTTTAGGAGGACTTGGTGTAGGTGTCAAGATGGGCTGATCAGGCATCCGGGTGGGAGGGATGTAAGGATCCAGAGTTGGATCTGTATCCTGATTGACTCCCACATTGGAGAAGTTTATATACGGCGCTGTATGCGCTTGTTTTGTACAAGCGCTGATTAACAGACCAAAAAACACTAGTAAGATTCCTCGTGAAGTTGCCATAATACTGGGTACATTTTACCTTTAAGTAGGGAAAGATAGCCCCTTTAATTTCCTATTAGTTTTAAATTGCAAGAAAAGTGCCAATTCCTCTGGTTATTTTCCTTATTTTGCCAGAAAATCAGTCATGATTCGGTTATAGTGAATACGCCAACCTGCAAAATTGTCTTAAATTCAATAAATAAGGAAGAATATGCTTTACTGGAACCATGGTTTCCAGTATGATAATGAAAATTACAGTTGCCTGAAAGGAAGTGATGTGTGGCAGAAAGGCTAGACCTTAAATGAAAGTATTAGTTATGTCTGACATTCATAGCAATCGCACCGCCCTGGAGGCTGTACTTGAAGCCGCCGGATCGGTAGGAGCAATTTGGTGTCTGGGAGATATTATTGGATATGGTCCTGATCCCAATGATTGTATATCTATTATCAGGGACCTTCCTAATTTGATTTGCTTGCGTGGAAATCATGATAGTGCCGTGATTGGATTAACAGAAAAAGGAAAATTCAATCTCTCCGCCCAGGTAGTTCTTGAGTGGACAACTGATCAGCTCAATCCTGTTCACCGCCAATATCTGCAGAGTTTATCTCCTCAGGCAGAAGTAGATCAGGTTACCCTGGTCCATGCCAGTCCGAGAGACCCGGTCTGGGAATATATCATGGACGTATATACGGCAACTGCAAATTTTGAGTACTTTTCTACACCTTATTGTTTTGTTGGCCACTCCCATCTCCCTGTACTCTATTATGTAAAGGGCAGAAAAGAGCTGGCAAACGTCACCTTTGTTTATCCGGGGGATACGACTAAGCTGCCGGAGAATAGCATCGTAAATCCGGGATCTGTTGGACAACCCCGCGATCATGATCCCCGGGCGGCCTTCACGATTTATGATACTGAAGAACATAGCTGGACACAGCACCGAGTTCCCTATGATATTGCAGAAGTTCAAGCGAGAATGACCCAGGCAGGGCTTCCCATTGAATATATTCAGCGACTGGATTTAGGCTGGTAGGGAACTTTATTGCCTGGTTGGACGTCATTAGGATGAAATGAACTTAGTAGAAGGAGAATTAATCATGAGAAAAAAATTGATTATCCTGTTCCTTATTGCCATCCTGTTGACTTCCTGTGCCGGCGGCATTTCTCAATTTGAACCAGAGTTAATGATGGAAAGTGCCGGTCCACTGGCCAAAGGTGTATCAGATTCCTATTACGGAGAAGAAGACAACGCGATCTCATCCACTTCCTACTCGGAAGAAGGATTGCAGACCCAGGTATCCCAGGTTCGCATGGTGATCAAGAATGCTTCCCTGTCTATTGTTGTTGAAAAACCTGGTGAGTCAATCGATGCCATTACTAAACTCGCCGCAGACTTGGGCGGATTTGTTGTTTCATCAAATTTGTATAGGACCCAAACAGATGGAGGCCTGGAAGTTCCCCAGGCAAACATTACCATTCGGGTTCCTGCAGAAAAATTGGATCAGGCCTTGGCAGCGATTAAATCTGGTGCCGGTGAAATTCTCAACGAGAATGTTTCCGGACAGGACATCACCCAGGAATACACAGATCTGGAATCCAGATTGAAAAACCTGCAGAGAGCGGAAAACCAATTGACCGAGATCATGGAACAAGCCTATCAAACCGAGGATGTCCTGAGCGTCTATAACAGATTAGTGGAAGTTCAGGAACAGATCGAATTGATCAAAGGCCAGATGAAATATTATGAACAATCAGCTGCCTTATCTGCAATATCTGTAAACATTCAGGCAAACGAAGCAGTTCAGCCTTTGAAGATTGGTAATTGGCAGCCAGTAGGCGTTGCCAAAAGAGCCATCCAGGCTTTGATCAATACCCTGAAAGTACTTGCTAATATGATTATTTGGATCGTGCTGTATATTCTACCGGTCGTTCTGATCCTTTTCTTCCCTGTTCGCTGGATATGGAAATGGCTGAAAGGATATTCCTCACGAAGAAAAGAAAAAAAAGAGCAAAAAAAAGCGCTGAAAGTTAAAAAATAAACTTAAGATTTGCCAAATTCTCAGCCTGATGTCCATCTTGGATATCAGGCTGATTTTTTTTCAGCTAAGGAAGCCTTACCTTTTTGGTAGTCTGCTTTATAATTCTCTTCAAATGGATACACTGATCAAGAAAACACAAGAATTAATTGGGATAACCCTCAGCCCCTACCAGGTTGCTCTTTTAATGGAATATGAACAGGAGCTGGATAAGTGGAATGATCGCTATAGCCTGACAGCTATTCATGATCCTGAGAAAATCCGGATTAAGCATTTCCTGGACTCTTTTAGCCCATTATTGGTTATGAAAAATACAACAGTAAATAAATTGATCGATATTGGAACCGGGGCTGGTTTCCCGGGCATCCCATTGAAGATTCTCTTGCCCGATACAGAAGTATTGTTGGTAGATTCTGTGAATAAAAAAACCAACTTTTGTCAGCACATTATTGATCGATTAAAACTCCAGGGAATTGAAGTTGTCCATGATCGTGTAGAGCGTCTTGCCAGGGATAATCATTATCGCGAGAATTTTGACTGGGCGGTTGCCAGGGCGGTTGCCCATTTATCTACCTTGAGTGAATACATGCTTCCTTTTGTAAAAATTGGAGGAAAGATGCTGGCCATGAAGGGTGACCAGGGCCCCCTGGAAGCCCAAAAAGCAGGCCAGGCTGTGAGTTTAATGGGGGGAGAAATTCAACAACTGAGGCAGATAAAATTACCAGGTGTGACTGAAGATCGATATTTAATTACGATTGAAAAGAAAGCATCCACCCCTGAGAAATATCCCCGCCGCGTGGGTGTTCCCGGTAAAAAACCTCTCTGATCAATTTGCCAATTCTCCGCTTTTGATTGTCCAACGGGTTGCCGACTGCTTAAAATCCTCTGAAAATAAATCCAGATCGGTCGTTGTTAACAGAGATTGTTCAGTTTTTGCCAAACGATCCAATAAATCCTGCCTGCGATAATCATCCAATTCTGCCAGGACTTCATCAAGCAATAAAACCGGCCAATCTCCGTTTTTGTCTTTTAACCAATTGACCTCGGCCAGCTTGATGGACAGCAGCGCTGTTCGCAGTTGCCCCCGGGAACCAAAATTTCCTAAATCAATTCCGTTGCTGAGAAAGCGCAATTCATCTCTATGCGGTCCTATTGAAGTCACTCCCCGGAAAATATCATCCGATCGGCGGGAAAGCAATTTTTCTCTGTAACCGCTCTGGATTTCTTGTAATCCCAACCCGGATCGATCAAGAGAATTCTCCAACGGCAGTTCTATTTGCCCGGGTGGGGAAGTTATTGGATCATAGGAAGGTAAATAATTCATTCTCAGTATTTCTTCACCGCGGGTAAGTTCTTGATGGATCGAAGCGGATACATATCCCAGCTCTTTGATGGCCTGGATGCGGGAGTATATAAGATAGGATCCTGCCTGGGTGATTTTCTCGTCCCAGAAGGAAAGTTGATCCGTATCTCCGGCTCGTTCGTTAAGCTGTTTTAACAAGGCATTCCGCTGAGCCAGGGCTTTATTGTATTCTGTAAGCGATTCTGTATATTTTGGATCCACCTGAGCCAGGGTCAGGTTCAAATAATGTCGTCGACGAATAGGAGAGCCGGTAATTATCTGCAGCATGTGGGGCAGAAATAATACGGCATTGAACTTCCCGATTACGGCATTGATTTTATATTGAGTGCCATCTAGAAGAACTTCCTTGCGAATACTGGAAGTTCCATTGGAGGAAGTGTCCTTGATAAGACGGATTTCAAGATGATGATCAGTTTCCTGTTTTCGGAAATCCGCCACAATTCTGCAAACGGCCAGGTCCTTTTGGAGAGCAGAAAAATTGATTAATTCGGCTGAATTTGATGCTTGAAAGGAATCCAGGGTAGACAGATAATAGACCGCTTCCAATAAACTGGTCTTTCCCTGAGCATTACCGCCAACCAGTATAACTGCGTTGCGCGGAACATCCTGGTCAAAGCGAGAGAATATTCGAAAATCTGTAAGGGATAAGTGAGTGAGGAACATATGGATCAGACTGGATTGTAATTTTCATCAGTTTCCCAGACCTCGGTTGTCAGGTCGGTGAAAAGAATACCATTGAGATGGTCAATTTCGTGTTGGAAAATTCGGGCAACCCAGCCATTAAGTTTCATTTTTAGAGGTTTGCCAAAACGATTCAGGCCTTCTACCGTGATTCCTTCCGGCCTTTCTATTTCACCCATTAACCCCGGGATGGATAAACAGCCTTCCGCGCCGATTGCCAGATCCTTTGAAAAGCGAGTGATTTTGGGATTAATGGTTATATATAAAGTTGGCGGTATGTTTTCATCTTCATCGCTGCCATATTCCACCAGGATAACTTGTTGGGATACATTTACCTGTGGAGCAGCTAAACCAGCGCCAAAATTCTCGCGCAAAGTGATGATCATATCATCTACAAAGTCCTGGAGATCAGGACCAAAATCAGTGACTTTGACTGCTTTTTTCCGCAGTGCTGGATGGGGGACACAAACAATATCTCTTGCAGGCATTATTTACAAACTCCAATAAATTAAAGCTGTTGGGTTTCTTCACCATCCAACAGCGTAGGATCGTTATTACTTTCTTCATGATAAGCCGCTAAAAATTCTACCATATCGTCCCGCCGACGCCTTGATTCAGCAAGTTCATTTTGTTTAATTACAGCATTATAGCGCTCAAAAATCTCATTTTGGACGGATATGGGTTGGGCGACATATTCGAAATCCAGCTGGATATCTCCAACGTTGATGGCAACAGTACCATAATCAAAGATCCTTTGGATAATATTTTCTCTTTGGTAATCCAGGCTCAGGATATTTTCCAATAGGGCCGATCGTTTGGTTTCCCTGCCAAAAGGTTTTCGATCCAGGTCAATGATTTGTTTGTCTGTGATCTGGAATAGGTCATTGGCCCAATCTGCAAACGCATAAGCCAGGGCGAGAACATTAATACCTAGCAGGATTGCTAAAATGGACAGGGATGGCATTGGTATCAAATGGACCATTCGAGCAAAAAAGGATATTAACAATAGAATGAAAAATAACCACAACCACCAGGAATTTTTAAAAAGAATAAAGATGTGTTTTCGATAGGTAATAATTCCGTTGAGTTCATATCGGGCCCGAAAGAGATTCAAGAACTCTTGAATCGGGGTGATTGTTTCCGTGAGCAGGGGGCCGCCTTCCATTTGCAGATCAGTAAAATCCTCTTCATCATCCATGGGATTGGATTCCCCAGCCAACCCTAAACGGCTGCGGATGACCTCGTTAATATTATATTTTTCCGTTTCCTGGGCCCGGGATTTGGCAGTTTCCTGGGCATCGGCGATTAAATCCAGCAGCACCTCCGGGTGGGCTGTATTGCGCATGGGAATATTGCCGGTGTAAGTTCGGACAATGACATCTCCATATCCAAAAATGCGCTGGATCTGGTTGGAGGCGATATTCACAGACAGGATAGATTGGAGTGGTACTTCCCGGCGCTGATCATGGAGCCAGAGCACTTTTTCTACCCAGGCTGCCCTTTCGCTGGTGACCAAGTAAAAATCATTTAGCCAGTCAAGCCAAAGCCAAATCCCCCACAAACTGGAGATAAAAATAGTTATCGCTAAAAATAAACCCAAATTTAGACCGAGAAGAAATGCGCCCACAGTAGAGAGAATCAGGAAAATGATCGGCAGTAACAATTGAACATAAAGTACATTAATATGTTTGCGGTCAATGAAGCGAACCACCTCTTCATCGCCAATCCAGGGGAATTCGTGTTTTTGCAGGATGTTTGCGCTCATTTTCATGGCAGACAACCTGGTTTTGATTGAAGGATGGGCTGATAGGATGGCCAAAAAGCCGCGTTTATTTACGGCCAGCAAGGTGGTTTTTTCTGTCGCCAGGGCAGTATCTTTCCGAAAGCCATTTTTGTGCAATTTTTGTTCGCCAAAATGCCCCTGGGGATTGATCAGAATTTTTGGATGGGTTTCATCCTTAATTAAAACTTTTCCAGATACAACCAGGAAAAAATTCCTGCTTGGAAAGCCTGCCCGGTAGAGGACTTCGCCTTCTTCCAGGGAGATCGGGTTAAATAGAGGCAATATCTGGGCGAGTTCGTCATCACTCAGATATTTGAAGAGAAAATGGTCATGCAGGAAGGAAAAAATTGCTTTGGAATCCATAGTTTATCTACAAGGTAATTTTAACACATCAAAACACGCAAAGGGCGTTCTGCCCTAACCCTTTTGGGATGGAATAACCTGATCATGGTGAATACAAGAACCTATCGCCCTATTTTATCAATGATAAAATAGGGTACGTTTAACTACTCAAAATAGAGGAGCAAGAAGTATGCCTATTAATTTCGGCACGGATGGCTGGCGAGCAGTCATCTCAGATACATTTACTTTTCATAATCTCCGCCTGGTAACCCAGGCGATTGCGGATGCAATTCATTCCGGCCATTGGCATAGTAATGGTTCTGGAAATGTTAATCCAGATCCAAATCGAATTGTGGTGGGTTTTGATACCCGATTCCTGTCAGATAGGTTTGCCAGGGAGGTTGCCCGGGTGATGGCTGCCAACGGATATACTGTCTATTTGGCTCAGGCCGATTCATCAACGCCATCTATATCCTATGCGGTTAAAAACCTTAACGCTATTGCCGGTGTTGTGATTACGGCATCTCATAATGCTCCCCGTTACAATGGGGTAAAGCTAAAGGCCGCCAATGGCTGCTCTGCTTCCCCTGATCAATCTCATCAGGTTGAGATTTATTTAAATGACAATCAAGAAAGAGGCCGGGGGCCAAATTTAATGGAATGGGACGAAGCGGTTCAAAAGGAGCTAATCATCAATTTCAATCCGGTGCCAGACTATTTTCAACATCTGAGAACTTTGATTGATTTTGATGCCATCGCTGCCAACCCTCCCCGTGTTGTGGTTGATTCGATGCACGGTTCCGGCCGGGGAATGATCAAGGGAATTCTAACTGGCACAGGCTGTGAGGTTACAGAAATCCGCGGCGAGATGAATCCGGGATTTGGCGGCGCACATCCCGAACCAATTGGTTCTCAACTGGGCGCTCTTGCCGGAGCTATCTGTACCGGTATGGGTAATTTGGGCTTGGCTTTAGATGGGGATGCGGATCGAATAGGAGCGATGGATGAAAGGGGTAACTTTGTAGATCCTCACAAAATCATGTCGCTGGCATTACGTTATCTCGTTGAACAACGCGGATTGAGAGGGCCTGCGGTTAGAACTGTTTCGACTACCCGGATGATTGACCGACTGGCTGCCAAATACGATTTGCCCGTATATGAAACCCCGGTTGGTTTTAACCATATTGCGGATTATATGATTAGCGAGAATGTCCTGATCGGGGGTGAAGAATCCGGGGGTATATCCTTCCAGGGAAATATTCCTGAAGGTGATGGAGTTCTGATGGGACTGCTTCTAATCGAAATGGTGGCCGTCTATGGAAAATCACTTAATACATTGGTTAATGAATTGCTGGATGATGTCGGACCTGCTTATTATGAAAGAAAAGATCAGAGATTAAAATACCCCATTGAGAAAAAACGCATGGTTCAATTTTTGCTCGACAATCAACCAGAGGAAATTGGGGGAGTTAAAGTTTTGGAACTGCTCACGATTGACGGCGTAAAATATATCATGGCTGATGATTCTTGGCTGCTTATTAGGCCTTCAGGTACTGAACCGGTTTTGCGTGTTTATTCTGAAGGGAGAACCCAAGAAATGGTGAGTGCCTTGCTGGATTATGGAGAGGAAGTAGCTGAAAGTATCACCTGATTCAAATATTAATTAATATCAAACAACCACAGCAAGAAGAGAGATATTGCTGTGGTTGTCTTTTTTAACCTGGTTTGACAGGATTTAAATATTAATTAACTAACTGGTTGTGATTCTCAGACGTCTGCTGAGTATGATTATCACTAATAATGCACCTGCAATCAGCAGTAGTCCTGGAACGCCAAATTCATCTGCAAAACCCGTGTCAGGAAGTGCAGTTGCCGTGGGGACCGGGGTTGCATCTAGCCCACCTCCATCCGCTTGTTGGGTTAATAATGCGGCAACAGTTTCCGTTGCAGATGGATCGTCAACGGGATCCGGCGTATTGGTTGGCGCCAACACTGGTGTTGAGGTGCTGCTGGGGATCAGGGTAGGTGTTTCAGTAGGCGGCAGCGTTGCAGTAAAAGTGGGGGTCATTGTCACTTGTTTTGCGATTGCCGTCAGCTGGGCTTCTTCTGCAACTGCTGTATTGGTCGCATTAATTTCCGCGACCTGAGTCTGTTGGCCAGTATCACGACCTGGCAAATACAGAACAGCATACGCTGCAATAGCCAGCAACGCAATCAGGAGGATACCTCCCAAAACGCCTGCAACAATCAGGAAGGTTCGATTCGAACCCTTGCTGGTTGTTAAGGACTCTTCTTCACCTGCGTCCTCGAATTCAAGATCTTCAAAATCATTCAACATGCCCATAGTTCTCTCTCCTCAATTTACCCTGTCAGATCGGAAGTAAATTGGTTAATAATTTACTCATTGATAATTTCCAGGTTTATGAGTGGTATGGTTGCTTGTTTTTCGCTTCCATAGCTCACTTCGGCGACCCGGGTTTTTATACCACTTGGTAAAATTTGTTTCCCAGAAAGTATTGTATCAATTTTCCCTATTTGAGGGGCTTCGGGTCCATTTATTATAATAACCGTTTTACCCGCTTTGAGTGTTTCGGTTTCAATAGGTAATTCTGGCTCTGAAACTGCAGATAGGGATATGATAATTTCAGGGAAATTTCCTGTATAAGAATCATAAATTTGCGCGTTCAGAGCAATATTCTTGTCTTTATTGGCAATCAAAATTTGTTCAGCGGCTCGATTCATGGGTTTTTCCCTAAACCCATCAATGACCATGACAGGATAATCTACAGATTTTGCGAGGGGAACTAACGCAGAAGACATACTGCCAAGGATCAAACCTTTGATCGGAACATTGCCGGCAACCGTTAACACTTCAGGGTTACTGCAGTATCCGGCTGAAATAATTGCGCCCCTGAATCCAATATTAAGCTGTTCTGGTACCAGTTCCTGCAGCATTTCATTGCTGACTGGCTGGAGTACGCCATAGGTAATCTTGCCGTTTCCCCAAACTCCCTGGATAAGCGCCCCCTTGGTTTCAATAATTGCGCCTCTCTCTGGAATGATATTTGTAATGGTCCCTTCCATCCCGGCCTGTAATTCATAATCAGGGGAGTTGATCTCAAATAATAATTTGCCTTCTCCTGCGATTTTCACGACTCCCGGTTGAGGGGCCCGGATGACCCGTTTGAACAAACCAACTGGGCCAGCGATTACATCACCCTGGACCAGTTCTTCACCGGTTTCGCGCTGCAGCAGCTCATCCGCCCGGCTGGGAGGGACATTAAGTCCCGCAGCGATATCCAGAAGAATAAACTGGGGTGCCATAGGCGCGACTACAATAACATCCGTCGGAGAGACTTTTTGCAAGCGCCGGACGAGTACATGACCGGATACCGGTAATAACCGTTCTCGCTTAATACTTGTTAGCGCATGAATGTGTTTGACTTTACTTATCATCTTGATAGCTTCTTTTTCAGGGGATAGCCTGAAAATCACTCATATTTTTGGTAGGTTTTTCTCCAAACCTCATTTCGTTTCCTGTTTTTTTCCTGATCAAAAGAAAATTGGAGTGGACGGCCCCTGGCATCAATAATTATGCCAAATGCGCCGCCAACGGCATTTACCTTGCCAGCTTTCCCTGGACCTCCCATACCAACATCAAAACGATGGAGGGGACGAAGATGCAGGGATACCTTTTCACCAATCTCCACTGGAAGAACAGTCAATGATCCGTATTTAATCTCTCGGGTAAATGACCTGCCATCTTCCCGACTGATTTGGACCCGGAGTATCGTTGTTCCAGCCCTGGCATTCCCTGTAGGTGCAATAATTGTGCCTATATTCAGTAAAGTATTTGATTCAACCACCTGAACGGTTAATAAGGGATTGATTTCTGCTATTGCTCCCAATCCTGGCAATAAGCCGTTTTGATCCAGTGCGAAGGTTGTCACGCCTGTTGGCTGCAGTCCATCCAGAAGGATCGACAAGCTTTGGTAACGTTTTGGCGCCATTGTCAAAATTCTTCCGGATCCAATAATAGGCTCCATGGCAGGCATTAATGTCCCCCCTGAGTCAATCTGTTTTCGCAAGCCGGGGATTGTATGAACCGCAGCAATGCGCAAAGCTTGTTTAGCGACGGCCATTTCTATTTCAAGGTGCTCAACTTCAACAGGAAGTGAACTTGGATAAGCAGATTTGTTGTAGATATAGTCACTGATTTCCTGATCAGATAATTCTATGGGAAGCCAGCGCTTTATCTTTTCCAGGGATGATTTTTCGAGCACCCCGGAGGAACCTGAGCCTACACCCAGATTAGGAAATACTCTCAGCGTTTCATCACCGTTAAATGAAGCTGCCAGAACAGTAGCATCGGAGCCGATATCAACCCCCAGAACGCCTTTCTCTGGCTCAAACTTTTCACTAAGGAAACGTATCACACGACCAAAGGCTGCAGCCGTTGATGTAAACTGACCCTCTGTCCAGGAAAGAGCTTCGCTGAGACCGCCAGTTTGTTTTTTTCGCACATCTATATAAATTTCATTGATCTCTTTTTGAGCAGGATAGATACTTTCTTTACCAAGGATGGGCTGAATATTGGGGGCAATCCGAAGTTTGCAAATTTTTCCTAAACCATCTTTGGCTTCTTGCTGTAATTTCTCATTTCCTGTGAATAAAATATGAGGCCGCTGATTTTCTTCAAGCAAATAACTAGATAATCCAATGCTTTCCATGATGCTGATCAGAGAGTGTGAAGCACCATTGTTGGTTCCCCCGGTAATGATGATTAAGTCAGGCCGAATACTGGTTAGCAAGTTTATCCGTTCAGAGGAAGTTCGACGGTCATTCAGGGAAATTTCTGCAATGATTTTTCCATAAGTTGTTTGAGCCAGATGCTGTGCATTTTGCAGGGAAACATTATCCAGTAAACCGACAGCGACAATAGAGATTGGATTTCCTGCTGACATGGTCGCAACCATTATGTCAACCCCCTGGTTGTCCGAGGTACTTGGTATGATCACCCCGTCCTTCTCACTTAATAATTTTCTACCGGTGACATATTGGAGCTCTTCCAGAGCTCTCCAAATACCTTCGGTGACATCAAAAGTGGGAGCGCCGGTGGTTGTTGGCGCAGATCCAGCAGCCAAGAAACGGTATCTGCCGCTTACCACGTCATAAAATTGCACCCGGGTAATGGTACTTCCTATATCTACTGCTATAACTGATTTTGCTGAACCTGTAGTTGTATCCATGTCACCTAAAATGATGTAAATAATTGAAAACCGATACTATTCAGGAATTCCCATAAGAACGAAAGCCGCTCGACCAGGGCAGCCAGGGAAGAAAGTAAAACTCCGGCATAGAGAGCCCCAAAGGTTATAGCGAGGAAGATTTTCCCAATTTTGCTAATATTTTCGATAAACGGTTGCCGTTCATTGGGGTGGCCGGGATTGTCCCGGGTGCCAAAGTGGAAATATATCAATGTTGTAATAGTACCCAGAACGATAATAATTCCATTAATTGCCTGGTCCCATCGGCTAGAAGAGATGGAATATGCTGAGGGATCAACGCTGTTAATCGTTCCCAGTATTTGTGGAAACAATGTGCCTGTTATAGTGCCACCAATAGCTGCTGCTGCACCAATCCCAACCAGGATTGCCACTGACCAATTACCCGCTTTACGGAGAGGAGTTACTTTAAGAAACAGGAACAGGCTGGGGATGAATAATAAAATGGATAATAACCGTTCTCCCTGGGAGCCTTGAATGAGCGGGATAATCATACGGGGAATCAACACATTATTAATCGTAATTATGGCAACGTAAGCTGCCGAGACACCGATAAATATGTGGATCGCCAACCGGAAAAAAGGATTATCTCCTAATAAATAGCTAAATATCAGGATAGTGAAGAGAAAACCTAATGCCAGTCCAATAAAATCCAACAGGTTGCCCATGTTCACTTAGTATCTCCTATGAGTTTGGACCTGTGCCTGGAAAATATGGAGAGCACTCCATTTGCCAATCCGCCAATAAAAATCGTTCCAACAGCAATAACAATACCCAGGTTAAATGGAAGCCAAGTTTCAGTTGCTAGGTTAGGCCGTCCTAGAATCTGTTCGTAAATCATACTGTCTATAATCCCTGAAACATACCCGGAAAGCAATTGAGGGGACGATCGGAAATAGGGCTGAATCAATGGTTCTACTTGAGCGCTAACCACCATCGTTAAGGGTGTGTCATCCAAAATGGTGCCGACCTGTTCGATCCATATTTTTGCAATATCAGGATCGTCCGTAATTACCAGGATCATCTCGAAATCATTGATCGAGTCTACATTAACAAGGGGGGGAGATCCCCAGGCATTACTGCCGTCAAATGCCAATGGGATGATTTTTTTCGGAGCGATCACAAAACTTAATAATCCTGCGGACTCACCAGGCAGATAGCCCAGGTTGATATATTGCTGGGTGTGCTGATATCGGTGTGCTTCCTGGGTTGTTTCCAGGAAATTTTCTGCCAGGGCTGGACCCGTTGGCTGCGTGGATACAAACGACAGGTATGTGCCCTGCTCCATCAGATGGTCAACAACACCAGCAGCTGCGGCATGCAGTTCACCTGCTGCGGCCGGTTGGTAATCAAAAGCAATCAGGACTGGTTGACTATCATACAACTTTTCAATTTGGTCATAAAGAGCCCCGTACCCTGTATTTTGTATCTGGGCCTGGGTGGGAGGTTCAGTCTCAATATTTCCGCCAAAGATGACTGTTCCGGCGGTTGTAACAAGCATGATAATAGCAATCAACCAGCGCAGGACCCGTTGAGTTTGTACTGGGGCAGGTCTTAGGATTGTTTTTGCTTTATTTTCTTCACCAATTAACTTCTTTAATAAGTTGACATATTCCTGATTGGATTTAGAGGTGATCAAATCTAATGGTTTTTTGGCGGCTTTTTCCAGATCAAGAGCAATTTCAGCTTCCGCTGGAAGGACGCTGGGGATACCAGCCAGAGGGCCATAATTTTCCATGTAGTCCTCTTCTTCAGCGAGATCAGATGACTCGACTACAGGACGCATTGCCTCAACCCATCCAGGCAAATCGCCCTGGCTCAAGGCTTCACTTGTCGGTTTTATGACTCCTTCAGATGAAGCTGAGGTCAACCAGTCTGGGAGCTCTTCATTGAACAAATCATCAAAATATTCTTCTTCCTCGATTTGCAATGCATCAACACCATCTGGGGGAGGTGAGTCCGGATCGTACCCCGCCAGGAATTGAAGGTCTTCTGGAATTTCTTCCTTTTTACTTTCGTTACCTGCCCAGGATGGAAATTTAATGTGTTGTGAATCACTCAGATCCGCAGCCGGTTCATCATCGTCTTCCAGGGTGACTAATTCCCCGGTGGGTTCTTTGTTAATCTTGGGTTTGTATTCCTCATTGGTGAGGTCTTTTCTCCGCAGGAATTCATTCAGTGATTCATCGTCACCATCCATCTGGAGCCATGCCGGAAGATCAGAGGAGGCAGGTTCGGGTTGAATTTCTGGAACTGGTTCAGGTGTGGGTTCAGGCTCGGGCTCTTCTGCCGGTTTTTCTGAAACAGAGAGCCAATCAGGAAATGAAGAGTCTTCATCTACGTGTTCGGTGCTTTTATCAAGCCTTTTAATTTTATCAAGCCAGTCCGTTTGGTTTTTTTCCTTCTTAATATCCGATGATGTTTCTGAAGCCAATTCCTCTCTGGTTTCGGGATCTTGAAGCATATCAAGCCAACCGGAATCCTCCGAAAAGCCCGGAGAACCGAAATCCGGGATTGGATCATCCAGGTCTTGAGGTGGAGTTTCTTCAGATGAAGGATCAGGAGTCAGAAAATCCCAATCCCCTTGGGGTTCTTCAGCGGGTGAATTTTCTTGGGGTAAACCACTACTGGATGAAGGCTCTGTCAAAAAATCCCAGTCCTCCCCAGGAGTTTCCATTGAGCTCTTTTCCTGAAGTTGGTCATCTTCTGGAGGAGAGTCTGGTAATGGGTCTTGTGATGGAAGCTCAGGAGCGCTTATATCATCTGGAAAGAGGTTATCCAGGGGAAAATGGTTTTGTGGTTTGGGTTCTTGAAGTGGATCGTCGCTACCCAAGATATCGTCACGAAGAGATGAGTCATCCAGAGATTCACCGGTTTGGATTTCTTCTTCCGGGAGTGCTTCTGTTGATTCTGGTGCAGGGATAAGATCATCCAGGCGGGAGACATCGTTCAAGGATTCTGGAGGTTGGTCCCCGGGTTCTTTTTGGGAATCTAGAGGAGGGGGATCTGGTGAAAACAAACTGTCTAATCGAGAAGCCTCATCCATTGACTCTCTCGGCTCCAGAGGTTCGTTTGGATTTTCATTGGAGAACAAATCATCACGCAACGAAGAATTTTGAACTGATGTGATATCTTCACTACCAAGAGGACCACCACAAAAATCACAACTGCTGTGATTTTCAGAATTAGGTCGTCCGCAAGTTGGGCAAAGAATATCAGTCATGATTAATCACTATATGGCCGATCAGTTCCCAAGAGGATCCTGATCCCGGTTGTAATTGTTCCCAGAGCAATACCCAATAAAAGCCCTCGCGCTCCACCCAATGCGGGAACGCGCAGGATCCAATCCCGGATCACATGCAGGAAAGGTAGAGTGGCCGGGGGTATTGAGAATGATCCCAAAAGAACCAGCAATATGACAAAAAAGAATGTAATAGAGAACACGTCCATTCTTTTACGCAAGATGCTTGCAGCAGCATAAATCAGGCTGACGGTAGTTACAGCAAGCAGGCTGGTTTCAATGGGCATCTGGATGTAAGTGAATACCCAGTTGGTCATCTGGAAATTTGGCTGACCGACCAGATAGGTTTGAACCATATCAATAATCCCAACGACCAGGGTGACCAACAAGGCGATCACAAGGATTAAACTATAACCGGAGTTCGCGTTTTCAGCGCCCAATTTCTTGATATGAACTGTTAGAAGATTGATGATGCCCACTAAAAGGGCCACCGCAGACAGAACCAGACCGGTTCTTAATAAAATGAAGCGGATGTCGTTCATTGAAGGAATAAAATATCCGGCCAGGACAACAATTCCAACCCCAATAGCAATCGCAGTAGAAATCGGTGATTTGATTTTTATATTCACATTGATCCTGCCAGGATATCTTCAATAAATGAGTCAATACCCAGGATGTTCAGCACAACACTTCCCAGGATGATAACGATGATAATCCAGCGGATAATATCCTGGGTGGAGATGCTGGCTTGATGCATCTTCCCTGCCCCCAGGTAAGCCCCGCCAGCAAAAAGTTCTTCTCCGATTAAGGGATCTGAAGCGCTGGCATAGATCACCGCCTGGGCAGGTAGTTGGACAGTGCCCGCGATAGTCGAACTGCTTTGCCTTTCTCCGGCAGTTGTAAGCCAGGTGATCTCATTTCCAAACCATCCAGTATGAATATTGGCTGAGACATTATCATTACGAATTGTAGTTAACGCACCTGCTGCATATGAAAAAGGCGTAACACCAATCAATTCACCGGACGGATTTCTTCGTTGGTCACCCACGCTAATGGCTTTTGAGGATCCCCGGATCGTATCCTGGGCCAAGATGGAAATCACCGCATTTCCGGTAGATACAACCGGGGGATGGTCGCAGACAGAAGATTTTTCAATAACTTGTTTTAAGAGGCTTAATCCTGCCAGGGCAGCCGCAGATTCGGGACCAGTGATGCCTCCCCGTCCCAGAGAAATGTGTAATTGGGTGCCATCTTCAACAGCAACGTTGATTTCCTGGTTAATTTTGTCGTAGCCGGGAATCGGGCGGACATTATTTTCCTCCCGATCTTTATTTATGATCGAGAAGAAAATCATCAGGCCCATAAAAAGCACAAAAACAACTATCCCTGTGAAGCCTGTTGCTGACACAGAATACTCCTCCGTTTAGGTTGTTGGCTCGTAAGCTCTAAGCGCTTTAATAAATGATGCAGTTTCTAAGGGGTCCTCTAAAATCCTGGCGATGTCTTGAGATTGATCTTTAGAGAAAATTGGAGACAAAACCGGTTGGCTGAGATATACCAGCTGGGCACCAAGCAGATTCAAAGGCCCCAGAGCTTCCAAGAAGGTTGCGGTGAGGTTTTGAAGCCGCAGTTTATACAGCGTTTCGATCCAATTTTCCCTGTTTTCTTGAATTTTCATAACTCAGTTTTAGTATAGCATAATTTCATTTTTCAAGTGAACGGGAGCGTTTTTGAGGATGTGACTTAAGATATCCTCACTGGATTATTTCTCATACTGTAATCCAGTTTTGAGATAGAGTATTCTATAATAGGGTAACGTTAGAATAAAATCGGAATTGGAGGAAATTATGCAGCCTGATTTAACTGCTCAAATCCTGGAATTGGTGCGATTAACGTCCACGGATCTACCAGCGGATGTAGAGGAAACGCTCCGTAAATCAAGAGAGCAGGAAATTGATGGCTCTGCTGCCCGGGGTGCGCTGGATACCATCTTGCAGAATGTTGAAATGGCCCGGGAAAACTCAACTCCTATCTGCCAGGATACAGGAACGCCGTTGTTTTTTGTTACCTACCCTCAAGGTTGGAGCACCCGGAAATTGACCCGGCAGATCAAGGATGCCGTCATCCAGGCGACAGACAAGGCTTATCTGAGACCGAATGCTGTGAATACCCTTACAGGGAAGAATACCGGGAATAACAGTGGGGATGAATTCTATCCCACGATTCATTTTGAAGAGATTGATGATCTCAAAGTGGGGATTGAATTAATCCTGAAGGGTGGGGGATGTGAGAATGTCAGTACACAATATAAACTGCCAGATACTTCACTATCAGCAGGGAGAGATTTGGATGGGGTCCGAAAAGTAACCCTCGACGCTGTGGTCAAAGCCCAGGGGAAAGGTTGTGCGCCAGGCGCGCTGGGTATAGCCATCGGAGGCGATCGGGGTTCATCTTATTTGGCTTCAAAGGAAGTCTTGAGAAGGCAATTGGATGATACCAACCCCGACCTTGCCCTGGCTGCACTGGAAGAAGAAATCACAGACCAGGCGAACCAGCTTGATATTGGCCCGATGGGTTTCCATGGGAAAACTACCCTGCTGGGCACAAAAATCAAGAATCTGCACCGGCTTCCAGCAAGTTATTTTGTGTCGATTTCCTATATGTGCTGGGCTTACAGGCGGAGGCAGATGATCTATGATAATGGCACCGTCAGCTATCAATAGTTGAAGCTATATAAGGTAAGATCTCAAACCAAGCCTGGCCGGGAGGCCAGGCTTGGTTTTCCTGTTGAATGTTAACGAAAAACTAGCCAGGAAATATGCGGCCGAAATGGCTTCGTCCTAAGATTGTTTATCAGGTAACCTTAAGTTGTTTATTGGAATATCGTTTATAAATTCCTTCTTCAAGGATGTTCTGCAGGCGGTTTAATGCCCGGTTGATATCCGTAAAACTGGTATATAATGGCGCAATCCCCAGGCGGATATTATCAGGAGCGCGAAAATCAGGGATCACTTTTAGATTTGTATCTTCTGGTTGTGGATCAATTAATGCCCGGCAAATTCGATAAGCTTCCTGATGCCGCAAGGAGACATGAGATCCGCGCTGGCTTGCATCCAGGGGTGATCCCACTTTAAACCCAAGGGGGACCAGATTTTCCTGGGCCAGATAGATCAGATACTCTGTTTGTTCTATGCTTTTTTTCCGCAGCCGGTCAATCCCTGCTTCCAATAGAATTTCAAGGGCTGGTTCAATGCCGGCCATGGACAAAATATGAGGTGTGCTGATCTGGAAGCGGGAGATGTTTTCCGCAGGAACAAAGTCCAGGTTAAAGGCAAAGGGTGCCTGGTCCGCAAACCAACCCCAGATGGGGGGGAATAATTTTTTCTGTAAATCCTTTTGAACATATAAAAAAGCTGGAGAGCCTGGTCCGCCGTTAATATACTTATAGGTGCAGCCCACCGCAAGGTCTACTCCCCATTCATTCAATTTGAGGGGTACTGCACCCGCAGAATGGCAGAGATCCCAGAGTGTCAGAGCGCCGGCGTTGTGTGCCAGGGCCGTAACTTCCTGGATGTTGTACATAAAAGCGCTTTTAAATGCTACCTGGGTGAGAGCAACCAGCGCGGTATCCTCCGTGATAGCTTCCTGAATACTTTCCTCCGAAATTGATATGGAATCCCCGGATCGAATTAGTTTTAATTGATGTCCTTTATCGAGCAGGTCTATCACACCCTGGAACGCATACAGGTCAGTTGGAAAATTAAATTCATCGCTAATCAGGAACTTCTTTCCCTCCTGGTATTTTAAGGCCGCCGCCGCCAGCTTAAAAAGGTTGACAGTTGTGGTATCACAAACCACAACCTCATCTGGTTGTGCGCCAATTAACTGGGCTATTTTTGATCCCAGCTGGGTTGGTTTTTCGAACCAGCCCTGGTTCCAGCCCTCGATGAGCTGATTTCCCCACTGATTTTCTATCAAATCTTGAAGATGGGGAATTGTTGCTTTGGGAAGCCTGCCCAGGGAATTGCCATCCAGATAAATTAGATCCGGATCGTTAATCACAAATCGATCCTGAAAATGAGCCAGGGGATCGCTTTGATCAAGGTGTTGAGCGTAATTGATGTCCGTGCTTCGATTCATGGGATGGCCTTTTTTGATTCTAATTAAGGTAAGCGGGTCTCAATTCTCCAGGATTATCCAGGAGGCGGGGTGATAATCAGTATTTTTTAATCTGCGAAATGTGAATAACGGTTTTCTGCCAGGCGCTGTTTGCCTTCTTCTAATAAGTCATCGGGAATGACCCTGAAGGTCTCCCCTGCATCAGGATCTTGAGGTGTGCCGGGAGCCTCTCCATTTGCGATGGAAATTACTGCTTCAGCCATCAATTCTCCCGACAGAATGGCTACACGATAATTAATGCTTTCATATGTATCATCGCGATAGACTGGAAGCTGCCTTGAGACAATAATGTCGCCGAGATCAATTCCCGGGCTTACAAAGTGAGCAGTAGCGCCTTGCGGCAGGTCTTTATATAAAGCCCAGCCGACTGAAGCTGATCCGCGCAGCCAGGGAAGTAAGCCAGGATGTGAATTGACCGTAGATTGCCTCGGCACCCCAAGGATATTAGGCTTAATGATGCGCGTTCCGCCTAATACAAGTACATCAGGTTGATCGGCGGCAAGCAGTTCTTGGCAGGTATCGTCATTATGATTGGAAACACAATATACCGGTATCTTCTTCCCTGAGATCAATTGCGTCAGACGTGGCGGCACTGGCTGGCCTGCCATACGCATCAGGAATTTTTCACGTTCTTCATCACCCACAGTTGATACTTCCTGGATGATCATGCTGGGTACCAGGTCGTTTTCCAGCAGGATTCGCAGCATCTCCCGTCCATAGGGATGTTCTTCTAATACAAGAAAAGCAAAATGAAGGGACATAATGGCTTACCTCTTTATTCACATGAAAATATAGTTTTAGCCAGCAAATACTATGTTGTACAACTGGCATAGATCATACGATCTTGATAAAACGGCGCTTGCCAACCTGAAGAACACCTGTGCCGGGAAACTCAGCATGGGGATCGTCCAGTTTCTGGTCATCCAGACGGACAGCACCCTGCTGAAGCATACGCCGGGCTTCGCTGCGGCTTCCGACCAACCCGGCATCTTCCAAAACATCCAGGATTTTTTGCCCTTTCTGTAACGGATATTCAGCCATTTCATCCGGTTGGCCTTTTTTCTGGAACACGCGCACAAATTCAGCTTCCGCGATTTCTGCTTTATCTGAACCATGATAGATGGATACAATTTCCCGGGCCAATGCCATCTTGGCCTCTTTGGGATGAAGTGTTCCATTGGCGAGGTCCCCTTCAAATTTTTCAATGTCATCTGGAGTCCAGCGGGTCACCAGTCGGCTGAAGATGCCCATGGCTTTGTCGGGAATACTCATTAGTTTGCCGTACATATCCTTGGAATCACCGGTGATCGGGATGTGATTGCCAAGGGATTTGCCCATCCGGATTTCGCCATCGGTGCCGGGCAGGATAGACATGGTAATGCCGATATTGGGCTTCTTCCCCAGGGCGCCCATCAGTTTCCGGGAAGCGGTGACTATATTAAAAAGCTGGTCGCTGCCGCCAATCTGGACATCCGCATCAAGCATATAGGCGTCATATCCTTGCATGATGGCGTAAAAGAACTCATGGATATAAATTGCGTCATGATTGTGATATCTTTTTGAGAAATTATCTCTGCTGAGAAATTGCCCCACGGTAAAGTTTGCGCACAGCCGGATCAGGTCTTCAAAATTCAGCTTGGATAACCAGTCCGCGTTATGGCGAATTATGGTTTTTTCAGGATCCAGTACCTTAAAAGATTGTTCTGCATAGGTATCGCCGTTTTTAGCTACCTGTTCGGGGGTTAATTGAGGCCGTAATTTGTCTTTATCGGATGGATCTCCAATCAACGAGGTAAAGTCACCGATCAAAAAAGTCACTTCATGTCCCAGTTCCTGGAATTGACTCAATTTTCGCATCGTCACCGTGTGGCCCAGGTGTAAATCGGGCGCCGTAGGATCATAGCCGCAGTAGACTTTAAGGGGGCGATTCTCTTTCTTGGCTTCAATCAGGCGCTCTTTTAATTCCCCTGCCATGGCCTGTTTTACCTGCTCGTCTCCGTAATCGGCTCCTTGCATTAAGTAAGCTACTTCTTCATCTATGGTCAGCTTTCTTTTACCCATCGGGTTCTCCCAATTCTTGATTGATTTCTAAATAATAACACGCCCCCGATTGAGAGGGCGTGTGGAGAAGCACTGATCTGTTTTATCGGGTCAGCGCTTCTAGGTTCTATAATAGTCCAGGACCTGATTGTGATTATTTTTCAAGGTCATATGATTGATTATATCAAATTTTAAAAGGATGCGGGAACTCTCTCAGGATGTAGGTTCCTTTAATGAATCCGCATCCTGAGATGATGGTCTTATTCAACAACCTTTAACCCCAGGGTGGTCTCTTCTCCCTCAAAACTGGCGGTTCCGCTGAACATGCCTGCTGCAGGATCCGCCTGGGACATTTCAACAGTCAGGGTCTCTTCCATAATATAAACCCGGTGAGCTTCGATCGCGACCTGCAGGGATGGGGTCGCCTGGTAGACCAGGATGATCCTGTCGGAGATATCAAAATCTGCCTGTTTGCGGAAATCCTGAATGCGCCGGATGATTTCTCTGGCAAGGCCTTCGTCCCGCAGGGCCGGAGTGATTTCTGTATCAATAGCTACTGTGAGCAGTTTGCTGTCCACGGTGGCCAATCCTTCCGCGGCCACCGTTTGCAACAGTACTTCTTCTGGTGCCAGATTGACTTCATCCTTTCCAACAACAAGTGCAATTGGGCTTCCTTCATTAACCAATGCGGCAACCTGATTGGGGTCCAGTTTCGCCAGTGCAGCAGAAACTTTCGGGAAATCAGCGCCGTACTTTGGCCCCAATAATTTATTATTGGGAAGCACTTTATAAGCTAATAAAGATTTTGCATCCTGAACAAACACAAGACTTTTAACGTTTAGTTCATCCTGCACGATTTCTATCAGCTCGTCATCTAATTCTGCCCGGCCTTCTTTGACATAAACTATAACCTGGGACAGCGGCTGCCTGACCTTGATGCCCGCGTTGCTCCGGGCACTTAAGCCCTGGCTGGCGGTTTCCCGGGCCAATTTCATCTGATCAATCAGTTTTTGATCGATGGCTTTAAAGTCCGCTTCCGGCCAGAGAGTATGGTGAATGCTTTCCCGGGCCTCCGGATATACCGAGCGGACCAGGTTCTGGTAAATCTGTTCAGTAAGAAACGGAAGGACCGGGGCTAATGTTCTGATCATCTTGACTAAGACATGCCAGAGCGTGGCATAAGCTGTGGACTTATCCTGATCGGTCTCGGTTTTCCAGTACCGTCTGCGAGAGCGGCGAACATACCAGTTGCTCAAGTCATCCAACATCGACTCAAAAACAAGGGTGGCATTGTAGGCATTGGAGTTTTCGAACTCTTGAGCTACCTGATCGACAGTCTGGTTGAGCCGCCCCAGGATCCAGCGATCCAAAGGATTTTGCGTCTCTGGTGTTGGGCCTTCAGGAGTGTCAGGATCAAAATCCTTGATCTCGGGATTCCAGCCGTCAATCTCTGCATAAGTGGTAAAGAAAGAATATACATTCCAGAATGGAATGATAAAGTGCCGCCGGGTCTCTTCAGCTTTATGGAAACCAAAAAGCAAGTTGTTTTCGGGTTTGTGGGAGCAATACAGCCAGCGCATAACGTCCACGCCCATTTTGTCAGCTGCTTCGTTGAATTCAATTGAATTGCCCCAGGATTTGTGCATTTCCCGGCCATCTTCAGCTAGTAAACTGGCATAACTGAAGTTCTCAAGGAAGGGCGGGGAACTATCCAGTACGGTGCCCATAGCCAGGAGACTGTAGAACCAGTTTCGGAATTGCCCGGGGAAGGATTCGCTGATCCAATGCGCGGGATACCATTTTTCCCAAAAATCAGGATCAACCCGGTAACTGAGGGTAGAAAATGGCACAATGCCTGCATCCAGCCAGGGATTACCAACATCGGGGATCCGGGTCATTCTGCCGCCGCATTTGTCGCAAGCCAGGATAACCTCATCAACATACGGCCGGTGAGGGGTATGTCCTTTAAAGGCCTCGTATCCTTCTATAGCGCGTTCTTTCAGTTCGTCGTCGTCGCCAACCACGTGGTAATGATCACAATCGCCGCAGACCCAGATAGGCAGAGCGAGCCCCCAATAACGTTTTTTGGAGATCATCCAGTCATGCATATTCCGCAGCCAATCCAATTCGCGGGCATGACCAAAATCAGGAATCCAGCGGATTTGATCGACGACATCCATAATCTGGTACCGCAGGCTGGCTTCTTTCTCAGCGGCGGTGATTTCTTCGCGGGGTTTATCATAATTTTCACCCATGCTGATAAACCATTCATCTACCAGCCTGAAAACCAGCTCGGTTTTACAGCGCCAGCAGGTGGGGTAGCGGTGAGTATATGGTTCTACGTGATACAGGACACCTTTTTCTTCCAGGTTGTGGAAAATATCTTCGGCGACTTCTGAGACATGTTTGCCAGTGAGCCATCCAAATTCGTCAACGAAATAACCTTCTTCGGTTAGGGGAGCAATCCTGGGGAGGGTATTTTCAAAAGAAAGCTGGAAGTCCTCGGCGCCGCATCCAGGAGCGATATGGACAATGCCGGTCCCTTCTTCTTCACCGACCTCTTCCCAGAGGATTACCCGGTGGGCTTCCACAGCGTTTTGTTGAATGCCTTCTTGAAGTTCCTTTAATTCAGTTACTCCACCGGGATTTAAAGCAGCTGGAAAGTCATCAAATGGACCATCATAAGTCCAGCCTTCCATATCTTTGCCTTTGACTTCACCAAGGATTTTGTATTCTCCGCGCAGCATGCCAGCGGTTCCTTTTGACAGGTAAACAATATGTTCCTGGCCTTCATTCGGGGCAGGAAGAGAGATTTGGACTTTGAGATAAGCTAACTCCGGGCCAACAGCAGCTGCCACGTTGGAAGTAAGCGTCCAGGGTGTTGTCGTCCAGACCAGCAGCGATTCGCCAGGCTGATCTCGCAAGGGGAATCTTAAGGTTACTGACTGGTGTGTTAATTCCGCATAGCCGTCGGTTACAATTTCGTGCTGGCTGATGGCAGTGGCGCAGCGCGGGCACCAGGGCATCACATCAGCGCCCCGGTACAGCCATCCCTTCTCCCAGGTTTTCTTGAGAAATTTCCAGATCATGTAGTTGTTTTCATTGGAGAAGGTGAAATAAGATCCGCCCAATTCCTGTAAACCCAGCCGGCCGACAATTTGCTCAACGGTATCGGTGACAGGCCCCTTGGGACCGGGAACGGTGATTTCTTCTAGAGGATCGTTGAGGAGCTTTTCAGCCAGATCGCGTAAATGATCAGGTTTGTTCCAATCCATCCAGTATCCCAGCCTGATTGATTGTTCGGTCTGGACTGCCGCATATTTAAGCACCCGGGCTTTGCATTCCCGGACAAATTTTGCCAGCCCATAACTTTCAATATCCTTTTTGGATTTAAAACCTTTTTCCTTTTCAACTTCTACTTCCACCCATAAACCCTGGCAGTCAAAACCATTCTGGTAGCGGAGTTCCCGCCCTTTCATGGTCCAGAAACGATTAAAGAGGTCTTTATAGGTCCGCCCCCACCCGTGATGAACCCCCATGGGGTTATTGGCGGTAATGGGCCCATCGATAAATGACCAGGTGGGATCGCCTTTATGTAGATCCCGTTGGGTCTGAAAGGCATCAATCTGGTCCCAGAATTTCAGGGTTTGATGCTCTTGTTTGATGAAATCAACTTCGTTTGGCGCCTTTTTTATAGCCATCCTGCCTCCTGAATAAAAAAACTCCCGTCCCTGTGTCGGGACGAGAGTAAAAACTCACGCGGTACCACCCGGATTCCCGCGGTTAGCGGGCCCTCAAGCAAGGACTCTCCAGGACTGGTTTATTCCAGTCAATTTATGATTCAGCCTTGCACCCTGATAACGGGGGTGAACCCGGATCCCTTAATAGCCTTTGGCGTTCAGTTCACGGCTCCGAAAGGATTTTCAGACTGATTTTTCTGGCCCGGCTTCCACCATTTCCGGGTTCGCTGGCAGATTTTTTCAGCCTTACTCGTTTTCATCCTTGCCTTTGTATTGGGCTGATTATGCCATAAACACGAAGGGCGGTCAACGGTTCAAGGGGCGGTCACTTCTTCCAGGGGAGGGGATGGTTCTCCATTTACTCCGACAAAGCGATCGCTGAATTTCCGCTGCAGACCAGCAAAGATACTCGCTGAAATAAGCATAAAAATTCCACTACCATACCAGACCCAATTGGGATTGTAATTATCCATGACCAGGCCGGCAAGGAGAGGTCCAATAGCCATAGGGATGGTCCAACTGAAACCAAATACAGCCATATATCTTCCACGCATATCTTCAGGAGAAAGTTTGGCAACAATGGCCTGCCCGGTGGGAGAGACCAGCATTTCTGCAGTGGTGATGATGACCATGGCGAGAACAAATAGCCAGATAGCAGATACAAAGCCGTACATGGTGAAACCCACTGCGTAGATGACCATGCCCCAGGCCATGATTTTCATGGGTGCGAAACCCTTGATCCGACGGGTGATCCAGAATTGCAACAGGACAACCATGCTGGCATTAAGACTTAGCAAGAGTCCATAATTAGAATCAGGAAGCCCGTGCACATCTCGTAAGAAAACAGGCAGAGTCGTGTTCATTTGCATATAGCCCAGCACCATAAATATGGATGCAGCCATATAAATCATATAAACGCCATCTTTGGTGACTTTTAGATATCCGGCCAGGGTTTTTCCCAGGCTTTCTTCCTGTTCTGGTTGTTGGTCCTCGGTGGGTACGGTTTGTGGTTTGGTTTCTGGGACCAGGGCGAAAATGATAAGGGCGGTTATTGAACTGGCGATGACGTCGATGATAAATAACAGAGTATAGGATCTGGCAGCCAGGAAACCACCAATAGCAGGGCCGATTACAACGGCCAGATTGGCAATTACACGCAGAATACCAAAACCGTCAATGCGTTTATCTTCCGGCAGAACGTCTGCAATCATGGCCTGGTGAGCCGGTCCCGCCATGTTCCCAAATAAACCTACGATGAATCCGGCGACGTAGATGAAATCCAGGCTGGGAGCAAAAGCCAGCAACAGGGTGCTGACAGCACTAATCACCAACCCGAAAAGAATCATGACTTTGCGGCCAATTTTATCCGCCAGAGCGCCGCCTATCAAGCTGCCGATCAGACCTGTGACCGCGATAATCGAAAATAACACACCCACTTCGGTCATGCCAACCTGGTACTTGGAGGTAATGTATAACCCGAAGAAGGGGAAGATCAAAGCGCCCCCTAATTGGTCAATGAACATACCCAGCATAATCAGCCAAAATGTCCGGGGATATTCATGGTAAATGGATTTTATTTTGTTTAGCATAATTTCCTATTTTGCCCCAATTAGTATTAAGAATAGTTCAGATTGTAGCATGGAATTCAAATAAGTCAACAGAAATATCAATAATATTCAATTAATTATTGATATTCTTAATATATTGTAACAAATTTATGTTTTTTGCATTATTTCTCTTTAGATCTTCTCGTGGAAGTGAGCATCAAGAGATGAGATCCTTGACAAATTATTTAGATTAGTCTAAAATAAAATTTAGGATTTCAAAAATTGGAGTAAGTATGAGCAGGCATTTATCAGATACGGTAGAAGATTATTTAAAAGTGATCTATAACTTATCTGTTGAATCCAATCGTGTGAGCACCGGTCAGATTGCTGAGGTCCTGAAAGTGAGTCCAGCCTCAGTGACCGATATGGTGCAGCGCCTTGCTGGAGAACAACCTCCCCTGCTGGATTATCTTAAACACCAGGGTGTTGCTTTAACTGAAGAGGGAAGAAAAGCAGCCCTGGAAACAATTCGTCACCATCGTTTGCTGGAGCTCTTTTTACATGAAATCTTGGGATATTCCTGGGACCAGGTCTATGCTGAAGCGGACCGCCTGGAACATGTGATCTCAGAGGAGTTTGAAGAACGGGTTGCAGCGGTTCTGGGGGATCCACAACGGGGACTCCATGGAAAACCCATTCCATCGCGCAGTTTGGAAATGCCAGATCAAAACACTTGCTATCTGCAAGATCTGCGCCCAGACCAGCGGGGAATCATTCACTCAGTTAATGATGATGACCCGGGATTCCTGCGTTTCCTGGAATCGAAAGGGTTGATTCCAGGAGTTGAATTTGCCGTGATCGATTTTTCACCCTATGATGATAATCTCCGTTTAAAAATTAAAGACAAGGAACAGGAAATTGTTCTGGGCACAAGTGTTACCGCCCAGGTTCAGGTGGAACTTAAGGGGTAAGAATTTAACAGTTGATCCAGCTGAAGCCCATTGATTGGTTGGAAACAGGTTCTTGTAAGGAGTAAAAAATGATTAATCCCTTGTATGCTTTATTGATCGGAACAGGAGTCATGATTGTGGTTGGATTGCTGTTCTGGCCTCAAACAGGTTTGATCTGGCGTTTGCAAAAACGGCAAGAGCTGACTGAAAAAGTGCTGATTGAAGATACCCTGAAATATATTTTTAAATGTGAGCGGAATCAGAAAACTGCCACTTTGGAAAGCCTTGCTGGCGCGCTTTCAACCAGCCTGGGCCATGCCTCTGAAATTTTGGCCCTTACTCAATCCAGAGGGTTGCTGGAATTAAATGAAAACAGCTTCAGTTTAACAGAAGCAGGTAAAAAGACCGCAACCCAAATTGTGCGTGCCCACCGATTGTGGGAGAGATATCTGGCTGATGCCACTGGATATAAAGAAAAGGATTGGCATCAACAGGCAGAACGGTTGGAGCACAAACTCTCGAAAGAAGAGGTGAACCGTTTAGCAGCAAGTCTCGGACACCCTACTCACGATCCCCATGGTGATCCAATCCCCACGCGTAAAGGAGTTTTGGTAACGCATGGTGGAATGCCGTTATCAGATTTAGATTTGCAAACTCCGGCTAGAATCGTGCATATCGAAGATGAACCCGAAGTGCTTTATGCTCAGATTGTGGCCGAAGATTTACATCCCCAGATGATTGTGGAAGTTGACGAGAGAACCGCCAACCGGGTTCGCTTTTGGAGTGATGACCAGGAACATGTCCTGGCTCCCATTGTTGCGGCCAATATCTCTGTGATTCCGTTAGTTAAAGAGAACCATGTCCAGCATATTGATGGGGTTCCCCTGGATACACTCCAACCTGGTCAATCAGGTGTGGTAACCGGGATATCTTCCCTGAGCCGGGGAGTTGAACGAAGAAGACTATTCGATCTGGGGATTATACCGGGGACAGTAATTGAGGTGGAGATGGTAAATCCTGGAGGAGATCCTACGGCCTATCGGATTAGAGGATCAGTAATTGCCTTCAGGAATACTCAAGCCAGGCTTATCCAGGTTGCTCCTCTGGAAGAGTAAGTAAATTATCGGGTCAAATCCGGTTTGGATTGATCTTGAATCAAGGGAATAAACAAATGGAAAATAAAAAAACTAAATCCGGGAAAAAATTAAGCGAGGCGCAAAACCAGGCGGATTGCGCAACCTGCCCGGTTCATCATGCAGCGAATCTTAAAAAGCTGGGCGTTGATATGGAAAGCTGGGATTTTGTTGTTGCTCTGGCTGGAAATCCCAATACTGGAAAAAGCACAGTATTTAATGCCCTGACAGGACTGCGCCAGCATACCGGCAACTGGCCGGGTAAAACCGTCACACGGGCTGAAGGTGGTTTTGAGTATGCGGATCAACGCTACAAAATGGTTGACTTGCCTGGCACGTATTCTTTACTGGCTACCAGCCTGGATGAAGAAATCGCCCGGGATTTTATCCTCTTTGGGCAGCCGGATGTCACCATCGTGGTTGTGGATGCTTCCCGCCTGGAAAGAAATTTAAATTTAGTTCTGCAGGTTTTAGAAATAACCAGCCGCGTGGTAGTTTGTCTTAACTTAATGGATGAGGTAGACCGTCATCGTATGACAGTGGACCACCGCAGATTAGCGAGGGATCTTGGCGTACCTGTGGTGCCCACCATAGCCCGGTATAACGAAGGGTTTGAAGATTTGCTAGCGGCAATTCATGATGTCGCTATGGGCGATACTGAAGCCAAACCGTATCAGGTGAAATACGAACACCCCAAGTTGGATCGAGCTGTATCTCAATTGGTCACCCAGATCGAAGAGGCGTTTCCCAATGTACCTAACGCTCGTTGGGTGGCGCTGCGGCTGCTGGACGGAGACCAAAGGATTATCAAAGCCGTTGAAGATGGTGAGTTGGGTGGACTTAGTTATACCCGCGAAGATCTGGAAGGCCTTAGCGTCAATCGGGTCTCCCAGAAAAGTGGATTCGCTCAATAACAATTGGTCTATTTTTGTTTTCTACTTATTAATAAATACAGGTGTCGTTATGAATACAAATTATGAGAAAATTCTTCAATCAGCCCAGGACCTCCGCTGGGATATTGGCAGCGATTTTCATGAAAAGATCATGGAAACGCTTTATATGGATGCTACCCGGTTAGCAGACCGGGCGGTAACTTATCCTGATGAAAAACCACGCTTTGATATGGACCGCACAATTGACCGTTTGGTAACCAGCCGGGTGTGGGGTTTTCCATTGATGATCTTGATGTTAACCTTTGTTTTCTGGCTGACAATCAGCGGAGCAAATCTGCCTTCAAGCTGGCTGTTTACCTTGCTGATCGATAAGGTGCTTCCATTATTAAAATCAGGTGCTGCCAGCATAGGATTGCCCTGGTGGCTGAGTGGTGTACTTATTGATGGGGCTTATCTGGCAACTGCCTGGGTGGTGAGTGTAATGCTTCCCCCCATGGCTATCTTTTTCCCGTTATTTACTTTGCTTGAAGATTTTGGATATTTACCGCGGGTAGCTTTTAACCTGGATCATATCTTTCGGAAATCCGGAGCCCATGGAAAACAAGCCTTGAGTATGACTATGGGTTTTGGTTGTAATGCTGCAGGCGTAATTTCCACTCGCATTATTGATAGCCCCCGGGAACGGTTGATCGCAATAATTACCAATAATTTTGCGCTTTGCAATGGCCGCTGGCCAACCCAGATCCTTATCGCAACGATTTTTATTGGATCATTGGTTCCAGCCCATCTTGGGGGATTGATTTCTGCTTTCTCTGTAGTAGGGATCGCCTTGCTGGGCGTACTGTTAACTTTTGCGGTTTCCTGGGCGTTATCCCGGACAATATTAAAGGGTGAAGTCTCAACATTTAACCTTGAATTGCCTCCCTATCGCCCCCCCCGCATTCTGCAAACATTGTACACCTCGGTGATTGACCGGACGCTGGTTGTTCTCTGGCGTGCTTTGGTGTTTGCCCTCCCGGCAGGTGTGGTGATCTGGATATCTGCCAACCTGTTAATCAACGGGGTGAGTATTGCTGAATATTTGATTAACTTCCTGAATCCGTTTGGAATACTGCTGGGCCTGAATGGTGTGATCATGGTAGCTTATATTGTTGCTATCCCAGCCAACGAAATTGTCATTCCCACCATCCTGATGTTAACTGTTTTAGTAAGTGGCGAAATTAGTGTTGGCGCAGGTTCGGGCGTTATGTTTGAACTCGATTCCAGCCTGGCAACCTGGGGGATTCTTTCAGGAGGAGGATGGACTTTGTTAACTGCGGTAAATCTAATGCTGTTTAGTTTAATCCATAACCCCTGCAGCACAACGATCTATACAATTTACAAGGAAACCGGAAGCACTAAATGGACTACAATTGCCACCCTGATTCCTTTGGCGATGGGTTTTGTGGTTACCTTCTTTACTGCCCAAATTTGGCGTTTGATTGCAGGTTATTGATCTTACCTAAGGATGAAAAGAAAAACCCGATGGATCAAACCAGACCCTTAAGGAAATCTTGCTGGTTAATAAAAAAAGAAGCCGAATCTCGGCTTCTTTTTCTTTAGGCAAAAAACGTAACAAGTACTAATCTAGGGCTTCATACCCGGGGCCAGCATTGTAATAGTCCTCATTGAGCTGGATCGCGGGGGTGAGATCAATAACTTCGCCTTCATCCAAAACGCGGGTAGCCTTCAACACCCAGGTCACGCCATCAACATCTTCGGATTCATGTTCCTCGGTATAGCCTTCGGTACCGACAGGCATGCTTACGCGCTCATCACCGCGGGCTTCATAAGCAGAAGGAACTTCATCTTCCATGAATATTGCATCCCAGGGGCACTCGGGAGCACAGGCTCCACAGTCGATGCAGGACTCGGGATCAATATAATATGAGGGCCATTCTTCCACCGGTTTTCCGGGCACAATGCATTCTGTTGGGCAGACTTCGATGCAGCTGCCGTCGTGCATGCAGAAAGATGTGATTACATGAGTCATAACTTTCCTCCAAATAGGTTAGTAATTGAGTATATCTTATTTAACTATCAAGCTACTGTATAATAAGCTCTCTAGGATGGAATTGTAGTCCTCGATTTTTTCTTTGTCAAGAAAAAACGGCCCCCTGAGAACTTTCTTTATTGAAAAGGTTACTTTCTTCATGAAAAAGGACGCGATAAATCCTGCTGCACCTTACTTGATAGTGCCGATCGGCATTGCCGCTGTATCTACGGCTTCCCTATTCATCCGGTTTGCCCAGGAATATGCCTCGTCTATAACGATTGCGGCCTTCCGCTTGGGTTTGGCTGCTTTGATTCTGCTTCCTTATACACTGCTGAAACATCGAAAAGAGTTAAAAAGTCTCACTCGATCTGATTTTAAATTAGCGCTTTTAGCAGGATTTTTGCTGGCAATCCATTTTGCTTCCTGGATTACATCCCTGGAATACACTTCTGTAGCCAGCTCGGTGGTATTGGTGACCACAACGCCTCTTTGGGTTGCCTTGCTAGCCCCATTATTCCTGGGTGAAAAAACCCCCAGAATTGCATTTATAGGGATGATCATAGCATTATTGGGCGGAGCAGTTATTGCGATCGTTGATGTGTGTGTCTGGATGCCTGGAGAAATTAGCTGTCTATCCGGGGTGAAAAACCTGGGATCAAAAACTTTACTGGGAGATTTTCTGGCAATTGTTGGCGCCATTGCAGGTGCCTCTTATTTGATGATTGGACGCCATCTAAGGCGCAAGATCTCATTAACTCCTTATGTTTTCCTGGTGTTCAGCGCATCCGCCATCTTCCTGATAATGGCCATGTTTGTTTTTGAGGGAGTTCCTCCGCTGTATCCGGGAAAGGTTTATCTTTGGCTGCTCTTATTAGCCATAATTCCCCAGCTATTGGGCCACTCCATTTTTAATTGGTCGTTAAAATATTTACCGACTGGTTATGTATCCGTAAATTTACTTGGTGAACCGATTGGGTCCACTATCCTGGCATATTTTTTCTTAAACGAGAAGCCTCCAGCGGTAAAAATAATTGGTGCTATACTTATTTTAGCTGGTATCGGATTGGCTTCTTTCCGTCAATATTCTAACCCCAGCGAGGATCTTTCCTAGGAGAATCTGTGGCCAATAACCAGGACCCTCGAAATGTTAAAGATATCCTTGATACATTAGCTGAGCAGAGCAAATCGTTTCAGGGTATCTGGAACCGTCTGAAGAATTACAGCTGGGATATCAGCGGCATTCTTCTCATGGCATTTTCTGCCATGATGCTGATTGCAACCCTGTTCCCTGTCCTGGTTGCTGACTCGGCTTTATTAAGGTGGACAAATTTCATCCGGCTGGGATTAGGCTGGGGGAGCATATTTTTAGTCATTTCCGGGATTGTCCTGGGAATCTGGATGTTAAAAAAACAAGCCGGTGAGCCTTATTCTGTGATCTGGGTGAGAATATTTGCGCTTGAAGGGGCAGTATTTTCCCTGATCGCCCTCTTTACGGTGGTAGGGGGACATTCCCTGGCCCGGGCGCGGGAAGGATTGGATGGCGGCCTGGTGGGTTGGGGATTAGTAGAAGCAGTATCCAGCTTGATTGGCTTGCTTGGAACCGGTGTGTTAGCAGCCATATTTGCTATTATTGGCGTTGTAATTGGCCTGGGATTTACGGAGCGGGTCCGGAAGCAAATCGATTTGATACAGGACGCTTCCCATCCTGATGTCCTGGATCAACATCTGGATGGGCAAATTTCTAGAGATACCGAGGTTGGCCAAACTGATAAAGCTCCTCCATCCAAACGCAAACAAAAGGTGCCTCCGGAATTTCGTAAACAATTTAAAGTGGATGTTAAGGAAGAAAAACCCCTTAATTCACCTCCCAGAGATAATACCCTGCCAACGCTTGATCTATTAACTGCTGGCAAATCCTTCCGTCCCAATCAAAAACATATCAACACTTCTGCCGGGCTGATCGAAAAAACCCTGGCTGAATTCGGCATCCCTTCCCAGGTGATTGGATTTCAAGTTGGCCCAACCGTGACCCAGTTTGCGGTTAAGCCCGGATACTTAAACGGTCCGGAAGATGACGCCGATGATGAAAGAAAACGGGTCAGGGTATCACGAATTACCTCGCTTAAAAAAGACCTTGCGCTGGCATTATCCGCTACCCGGCTCCGGATTGAAGCGCCGGTACCAGGAAGATCATATGTTGGCATTGAAGTGCCCAACCAAAAATCATTCATGGTTACTTTAAGGTCTGTGATGGAGTCCGACGCGTTTTATAAAATTGATTCTCCGCTGGCTATCGCGCTGGGCAGTGATGTGTCTGGTGAGCCTGTTGCAGCAGATCTGGCCAGTATGCCTCATTTGTTAATTGCGGGAACAACCGGTTCAGGGAAGTCGGTTTGTATTACTTCCATTACTACCTGCCTGGTGATGAATAATACACCGGAGCAGTTGAAACTGGTGATGATTGACCCGAAAATGGTCGAGTTGATCAGGTTTAATGGCCTGCCTCATCTGTATGGCCAGGTTGAGACTGACCTGGATCGCATTTTGGGCGTATTGCAGTGGGTAGTCGCTGAGATGGATCGACGCTACCAGGTTCTGGACGAAACCCGATCAAGGAATATAGATACCTATAATAATAAAATCAGCCGGAAAAAAGATGGAAAAATCATGCCGCGTATTGTGGTGATGATTGATGAATTAGCGGATTTGATGATGATGGCCCCGGCGCAAACTGAGTTCAGCCTGGTGCGCCTGGCCCAGATGGCCAGAGCAACAGGAATTCATTTGGTTGTAGCGACTCAGCGGCCCAGCACTGATGTGGTTACCGGTTTGATAAAAGCAAATTTCCCAGCCCGAATGTCCTTTGCGGTTGCTTCCTCCGTGGATTCCCGGGTGGTATTGGATATGAACGGCGCCGAATCCCTTTTAGGCAATGGTGATATGCTCTTCCTGTCACCGGAGGCGAGCAGCCCCATTCGCGCCCAGGGCTGTTTGGTGACACCGGAAGAATTGGATCGTGTAATTAAAGCCTGGAAAGAGATATCTGATATTGAACCAGAAGAACTCGTCTTGCCACCTTGGGAAAAAGTTATTGATGAAAAAGCGGAATTGGATGAGTATGACGATTTGATTAAGGATGCCTTCAGGATTGTCCGCGATTCTCAACGGGCATCCACTTCTTTGATCCAACGCAAGCTTCGGATAGGTTATCCCCGGGCAGCTCGCTTAATGGATGAATTATCAGCGCTGGGTTATGTGGGGCCGTCCAGGGGAAGTGGAATTGAGCGGGAAGTATTTATCGCATCCGATGAAGAATTTGGATAAAATTAGTAAACCGGGGAAAAGCAACGAATTTCCAGTTACCCATCCAAAATTAAGGAAAATTAATGGCAACAGGTTTTCAGATAGGGCCTTTTACTATTCACTATTATTCGCTTGTGATTCTAGTGGGAGTTTTTATTGCGATTACACTCACATCAAGGCTGGCTGCCAGTCGCGGAAAAACCCTTGATTTTTTATTAGACGCCCTTCCCTGGATTTTTGTCGGAACTGTTATAGGGGCCAGGATCTGGCATATCTTCACGCCTGCTGAATCCATGGTATCTCGCGGCATAACTACCCGGTATTACCTGACTCACCTTCTGGAAGCGATTGCAATTTGGAAGGGCGGCATTGGGATTATTGGTGCTATTTTGGGAGGATCGTTTACATTATGGTTATATGCCAGGAAAAAGAACGTTTCTGCGGCTGAATGGCTGGATATTATAGCTCCGGGCCTGGCTTTGGCCCAGGCTTTTGGGCGCTGGGGAAATTTTATTAATCAGGAAGTGTATGGTTTGCCCTCAGAATTACCCTGGGCGATAACTATTGATCCCCAATACAGACTGTCAGCTTATGCCCAATTTTCAACCTACCACCCGCTGTTCTTATATGAATCTATTTGGAGCCTGCTGAATATGGTTTTTCTGCTCCTGATTGGAAAAAAGTACCTGGGAAAATTGAAAGAAGGCAGCCTTTTCCTTTATTACCTGATTTTCTACGGCGTGGGAAGAATTGGTTTGGAATTTTTGCGCCTGGATATTTCCTCATATCGGGGAGTTAATCTCAATCAGGCTGCCATGATTATCGTGGTTGTTAGTGCAAGTTTATTGCTGATACCTGGCAAGAAAACAAAAGACGGAGCACCCGAACAGAAATGATCGTAACTGAGAATCTCACTAAAAACTTTAAGGACCTTCGGGCGGTAGACGAGGTAAGCCTGCATATCAAAGCGGGTCAAGTTCTCGCTTTATTGGGACCTAATGGTGCTGGCAAAACTACCACCGTTCGCATGCTGACAACTGTGCTGCGTCCCAGCAGCGGCACTGCCCGGATAGCAGGATATGATGTGCGCACGCACCCCGGGGATGTGAGAGCGGCCGTAGGTGTATTGACGGAAGATCACGGATTATATGATCGAATGCATATGGAAGAGTACCTGGATTTTTTTGGTCAAATTTACGATATGCCCACCCGGAAGAGGAAGGACCGCATTCACTATTTGTTGGATAAGTTTGATTTATTGGATGCCAGGAATCGTAGAATTGGCAAGTTTTCAAAAGGCATGAGGCAAAAACTATCTCTTGCCAGATCCCTGCTCCATTCCCCTCCTGTTTTACTGCTGGACGAACCTACCTCTGCTATGGATCCTGCTAGCGCCAGATTGGTAAGGGATTCAATTAAGACCTTGCGATCGGAAGATCGGGCTATCATAATCTGCACCCATAATCTGGCTGAAGCAGAAGAATTGGCGGACACAATTGCAATTATCCACTCAGGAAAAATCATAGCAAATGGGACGGCGGCCCAATTGAAAGAACATCTGCTGGGACCGGGAGAATATCAGATTCAGCTGGCTGATTCCCTGAAGGATCGCAGCCTGCCTGTGCTCCCCGGGATAGAGATTACCGAACAGGGTCCGGACTGGTTTAAATTCAGGGTTGACGGGGAGAGGAATACAAACCCCCAGGTATTAAAAAACCTGATTAAAGCGGGATTTGACGTGGTAACGCTGGAAGAAATTAAACGCAGCCTGGAATCTGTTTATTTACAAGCTGTCAACCAGGGACCTGTAGAGGATGATTTCCATGTGGACTGATTTTAAAAAAGCTTTCATAATCACCCGCCGGGAAGTCAGGGATCAATTCCGCGATTGGCGAATCATGATCCCGATTATTATTCTGACAGTTTTTTTCCCAGGATTGATGAATTTTACTGCCCAGCAGGCGGTTGATTTTGTTGCCAAATATGGTGCGCCAATTATTGCTGATCGATTGATACCATTTTTATTGATGGTTGTGGGCTTCTTTCCTATATCTGTTTCCCTGGTGATTGCACTGGAAAGTTTTGTGGGGGAGAAAGAGCGCAGAAGCATCGAACCCTTATTGAGCAGCCCTTTATCTGATGTGCAGCTGTATCTGGGCAAGTTAATGGCTGTTATTTTCCCTCCCCTGATTGCCAGCTTCCTGGGAATTGCTGTTTACCTGGTCGGTGTTTACCGCCAGGTTGGCTGGGTACCAAATCTAACCTTGTTAATTCAGGTAATCGCCCTCGCAGCCGTCCAATCCCTGGTGATGGTCAGCGGCGCTGTGGTGATATCTTCCCAAACTACTTCTGTCCGGGCGGCAAATTTGTTGGCCTCGTTTATTATCATCCCGATGGCTATGCTGTTGGTGGGGGAGAGTATGATCATGTTCTGGGCCCGCTACCATGTGCTTTGGTGGGCAATTATTGGTCAGGCTATTATTGCCTGGTTATTAATCCGGACCGGCATCGCCCATTTTAATCGAGAGGAATTGCTCGGACAGCAATTGGATACCCTGGATCTTAAGTGGGCCTGGTCTGTATTTAAAGATGCATTTATTGGGGTGAGAGGAACAGCCTGGACCTGGTGGCGTGTCAACGTTTGGGGGATTGTCAAAGAATTAAAATGGGCTCTCCTGCTGGTATTAATTATTTCTGTTGGTGCTGTATTTGTAGGTCAAGCGCAGGCGGAGATCTTCTCCATTCCGCCAAGTTTGCTGGATTGGGAAAATTTGGATGAAGGCCTGGTAACGGGGATTGAAGAGTTTGGACCGATTCGTTTTTTCTCTATCCAGGGTATCGGATTAATATTCCTGCATAATCTACGGGCGATAGCCATAAATAGTTTACTGGGTATATTTTCATTTGGGGTGCTGGGTATCATAACTTTGGTCCTGCCTTTCAGCATTATTGGATATTTCACAGCTATTGTTGGCCAAACAGGTCGTTCTGCCTGGATGTTTTTAGTGGGGTTTGTCCTTCCGCACGGTATCTTTGAAATTCCAGCTATCATTCTGACGGGTGCTTTGATTATCCGATTGGGAATGACCCTGGTGATACCTAACGATAATTACACAATTGGCGAAGCCTGGATCAGAACACTCGCTGATTGGACCCGGTTGATAATATTTCTGGTGATTCCGCTCTTGGTGATTGCCGCATTTTTTGAAGTCTATATTACGCCCAGGGTTGCCCTGGCACTTTTCAACGGGTGAGGAGAGGGAGGTTTGAGACATGGCAAAATTGATTTTTTTGGGTACCGCCTATGTGCTTGCGTACGATGGGCATGAAAATACATTCCTGGTCATTCAAGGAGATCAATCTTCGATCCTTGTAGACTGCGCTGCCAAACCAGTCCAGCGCTTGAAGGAAGCGGGTGTTTCTTTTAATGAACTTAGTGATTTGATCATCACCCATTTTCATCCTGATCATGTTTCCGGATTGCCTAATTTACTGATGGATATGTGGCTGATGGGCAGGGAAAAGGAATTCCATATCCATGGATGTGAACACGCTATATCCAGGGCACAAAAAATGATGGAATTATTTGACTTGCAGGAGTGGAAAGGTATCTACCCGATCCATTTCCACACCGTGCCCCTGGAGGAATTAACACCGGTGATTAATTCCCCTGAATTCAGGATTCTCACATCCCCTGTGGAACATATGATTCCAACTCTCGGACTGAGGATTGAATACCAGGGTGATAAATTTATTCTCGCTTATTCATCTGATACCAAACCTGTTCCCCAGACTGCCAGGTTGGCCGCCGATGCTGATGTATTGATTCATGAAGCAACCGGATCGGTATATCATCATTCTACTGCTTCTCAAGCAGGAGAAATCGCTAAGAAAGCTAATGCGAAATCTCTTTATTTGGTTCACTACGGGTTTTATGATGACATCACGCCCGAATCAATGCTCAGTGACGCAAAAACAACCTTCCCGGGGAAGGTTGTTCTGGCAGAAGATTTAATGGAAATTGAGTTCAAAAAGGATTAAATTCTCATCACCAGCCCTGGACAAAAGGCTCCCAATCTTGATATCGGTTGAGATATTTTCTGAACAGGTATGAGGCGGATCCTGGTGGTTGAGCGGGTATTTTTTGAAGTTTTAATCCGGCTTGTTTCAGAGTAAATCCTCCCTTTTTATGATTGCAGGACGTACAGGCCGTCACCAGGTTTGACCAGGTGGATTCTCCCCCCATGTGCTGAGGGAGAACGTGATCAACTGTAAGCTCTTTGGATTTCTGTCCGCAGTATTGGCACTTGAATTGATCTCTTCTGAATATCTCTTGTTTGGACAGCTTCACATTTTGTCGTGGGCGTTTGATCATATGGCGCAATCGAATGATGGAAGGTTTTGGATAAGATCTGGTAATAGTTCTCACCACACCACGGCCATCCATGACCATGTTGGCTTTTCCAATCAGTATCAGGCACATCGCACTTCTAGTGGTGCAAACATTAATCGGTGCGTAATTGCCATTGAGGACTAAAACTGGTTCATTCATCTCTAATTTATATTCGAAAATTATAGCATGGTATTTCCTGTATCCTCAAGGGTTCTCTGCCCAGTAGCCTATAAAACCTCCTGGCTTCGCTCTTGGACCACCCCCCATTAATCTCAGGATGAGATTGAGTTCTGGGCGAATTGTACGGTAAAATGGGATAGTTATTTTGTTGTGGAGGAAAGTTTGAAGAAATATTTTAATGCCTACGCTTTTTTGCTTCCCATCTCACTATTCCTGGTGGCTCTTGATCAGTTGACAAAATCATGGGTGAGGACCAACCTGGCATTTAACGAACTTTGGATGCCTTTCGAGTGGTTGGCCCCTTATGCAAGGGTGGTCAATTGGCAAAATACAGGGGCAGCATTTGGCATTTTCCAGGGAATGAACAGTGTGTTTATTGTCCTGGCATTTGTTATTATTGGCTTGATCTTGATTTATTTTCCCATGATACCGGATGTTGATATTTATTTCCGGCTGGCGCTGAGTTTTCAGATAGCAGGTGCGGCGGGGAATTTAATTGATCGTTTGTATCGTGGTTATGTGACAGATTTTATCTCTATTGGAAAATTCCCTGTTTTTAATGTGGCTGATTCCTGTATTACTTTAGGTGTTGTTGTTTTATTGATCGGAATGTGGGTCGAGGAGAGAAAACCACAAGATGAATGAAGAACCGATTGTCCTTTTTAATCAAAGTGAAAATGAGATCAGGCTCGACAAATTTTTAGCGCAAAGCCTGGAAGGCTTTTCCCGTTCCTATATCCAAAAAATCATCTCCGCAGGGGGCGTGTCTGTAGAAGGTATTCCCGTTTACAAGAAGTCTGAAATTATTTTGCCGGGCAGGGAGGTTGAGGTCATTATGCCTCAAGCTGAGGAAACAACGCTCCTGCCAGAAGATATTCCCCTGGATATCCTATTTGAAAATGAGGATCTCCTTGCGGTAAATAAACCAGCTGGAATGGTAGTTCATCCAGGACTGGGACATTCTACTGGTACTCTGGTTCAAGCAGTTTTGGGTTACGCGCCGGAAATTGAGGGAGTAGGGGGCGTGAAAAGACCCGGGCTTGTACACCGATTGGACCAGGATACTTCGGGTGTTATTCTCCTGGCTAAAAATGACCACGCCCACCACTTTCTCCAGGACCAGTTTCAGGATCGACTGGTTGAAAAAATATATCTGGCGTTGGTAGATGGCCGTCCGCCCTCACCACAAGGACGGGTGGAAGTTGCCGTTGGGCGGGATCCAAAATATCGGCAGCGCATGGCTCCGGTATTAGAAAAAGATGGAAAAGAAGCCATCAGTGAGTTTTTCACCCTAAAGGAATTTCCTAAACACACTTTGTTAAAGGTCAAAATACTTACCGGCCGAACTCACCAGATTCGCATCCACCTGAAATTCTTGGGTTGTTCAGTTGTAGGTGATACGGTGTATGGAAGAAATAACCCATCTCTACCAGTAGACAGACAATTTTTACATGCTTTCCAACTCTCAATCAAAATCCCGGGTGAAACAGAGAAACGAACCTTTGAAGCTCCCCTGGCAGAGGATTTGGATCAGCTGTTGAAAATTCTTGAATCCAATGAGCCAGGAGTCATTGAAAATGATTGATCTGCGATCCGATACCGTCACTAAACCAACTCCAGAGATGTGGGATGTAATTGCCAAAGCGGAGGTTGGAGATGATGTTTATGGAGAAGATCCCTCGGTAAATAAACTTGAAGAAGAATCAGCCAGATTGCTGGGGAAAGAGGCTGGTTTATTTGTCCCATCAGGCACCATGGGAAACTTAGCAGCTGTTTTGACGCATTGTGGCCGCGGCAGTGAAATTATCCTGGGGAACAAAGCCCATACATTTTTATACGAAGTTGGCGGAATTGCCGCCCTGGGGGGAATTCACTCCCATATTCTTCCTAATCAAAAAGATGGCACCTTGAAAATTGAAGATATCAAGGGCGCGATTCGAAAGGATGATATTCATGATCCGCCAACCAGGCTTATTACGCTGGAAAACACCCATAATCGTTGTGGCGGGGTTGCTCTGTCTGTGGAATATACCCGGGCTGTTGCAGCAATTGCCCGGGAAAATCAATTAAAATTCCACCTTGATGGTGCCAGGCTCTTTAACGCCGCAGCTACCCTGGATGTAGCCCCAGCCGTGCTGGTGGAACCGGTGGATTCCGTAATGTTTTGCCTGAGCAAGGGCCTGGGCGCTCCAGTAGGCTCAATATTATGTGGAGATAGGGAGTTCGTCCGACGAGCCAGAAAAACCCGGAAAATGCTGGGTGGAGGCATGAGACAAGCAGGTATGATCGCTGCCGCCGGATTATTCGCTTTGCAAAATCACTTACCGTTGTTGAAGGAAGATCATCTTCGGGCATTAAAATTGGCTCATGGATTGGGGGAGATCAATGGACTGAACTTGGAAGATCAGAAACCACCCTCCAATATGGTTTATCTAAATCTGGATCCCCAGCTCCATCTCAATGCTGAACAAGTTTATGCGAGTCTAAAAGAACGGGAAATCCTGGTGGGTATAACTGGAGAAAGGCAGTTTAGGCTGGTCTTACATCTTTGGGTCACTGACAATGATGTTGAGGAAGTTATTCAAGTTTTTAAAGATATTCTAGCCTGAGGTGTATTCGATTCCTGCTCTTGCCTGGTGCAAGAAGGTCGTTGCCTGCCTGATGTTATAATAAGATCGTTCTTTTTGCTAGTTTCACAAAGGGAAAATAAAATCAATGAAGACCAAATATACTATTGAGGATATGGATCGGATAGCTGACGAAATTCGCTCCAGGATATCCGTTCAACCCGAAATTGGATTGATTTTAGGATCTGGTTTAGGCCCGTTATCGGAAGCTATTGAAGACCCAACGATCATCCCTTATCATGACCTTCCCGGTTGGCCATTATCGACTGTGGAGGGACATGCAGGTGAGCTGGTGATTGGTAAACTTGAAGATCAGGATGTGCTGGTGATGAACGGCCGGATTCATTTCTATGAAGGTTATGAAATGAGCCAGGTCACCCTGCCGATACGTGTTATGCAGCGTCTTGGCATTAAAATTCTGCTAGTTACAAATGCGGCCGGCGGTGTTAACCAGGATTTTGTGCCTGGCAATCCTATGTTAATCACAGATCATTTAAACCTACTGGGTATGGCTGGTATAAATCCTTTGCGGGGCCCAAATATGGAAGAGTTTGGCACCCGTTTCCCTGATATGAGCCAGGCATATGATAAGGAATTAACTGAGCTTGCCCGGAGAGTAGCCAGGGAATTGGACATCACTTTGTACGAGGGAATATATGTCTGCCTGGCTGGTCCCACCTTTGAAACCCCTGCTGATTTACGCTTTTTACTAGGGGCCGGTGTGGATGCAGTGGGTATGTCTACTGTGCCAGAGGTAATTATTGCCAATCATGGTGGTCAGCGGGTTTTGGGGATTTCTGGTATTACTAACAGCTCGAATTTGTACGGGGAAGCAGAAACTACTCACGAAGAGGTCATTGAAACGGGTTTGGTTCTGGCTCCGAAAATGATGAAATTGATCAGGGGCGTTTTACGAGCGCTGTAAACATCATTAACAATCGGGAATAGATCTGCCGGGCCTTGTCTCCTGCCATTTTTGTCCCCTAAATTGTCACTTGAATAATTAATGAATGAAATATTAAGATTCCTGAAAGAATATGAGTATTTGATCTATATCATTATTGGATCAATGACTATCTGGCAAATCTGGAAGTTTACTATTGCCTGGGATGAATTAAAAGCAGCAGCTTTTGGTTTGGAAAAAGAGAGTGCCCAGCTGCTTCTCAACCGATCCGCGGCGTTGCTGGTGGTACTGTTGTTTTTGGGAACCGCAGAATTCGGACTGGTGGCGTATATTATTCCATCTATGCCCAATGTGAATCCGCTGCCAACGGCAACAATTGATTTACTGGCCTCTCCCACAACGACAATTGCCCCTTTATCAGAAACTGAATTAGCAACAGGACAGGAAACCCCGCTGCCAGGCACAGAAGTTGTATCAATAGGATGTGTACCTGGTGAGTTATTGATTACATATCCCGAAAATAATGAAGTAGTGCGGGGTATTGTTGAAATTGAAGGCACTGTGAATATTGCAGACTTTGGTTTTTATAAATTTGAAATTTCACAGGCTAACTCTGGTAATTGGTTGACAATCCAGGCAGGCGATTCTCCTAAAAATGAGGAGATGTTAGGGTTCTGGGATACTACTCAACTGGAATCTGGTAATTATTCCCTGCGGTTGATTGTGATTGATAACCAGGGCATTCAGCAAGAGCCCTGTGCTGTAGATGTATATGTTGAGAGGGTGGATGAGTAAATTGGGAAAACCTTATGGCTAAAATAAATATCCGTCCTGCGATGTCTACAGATATTTCCAAGATAGTCTCCCTGGATCATAACTATGCAACCGGGCATGTTTGGCAAATGACTTTGGATTTGACAGAAATTCAAACCCAGGTTACTTTCCGGGAAGTCAGATTGCCGCGGGAAGTTCACGTAAACTATCCCCGGAATTCCCGGAAGATAATGGATAATTGGACAAAACGGAATTTGCTCCTGTTGGCCGAACAAGGCGAGGCTGTCCGGGGGTATATCAGTGTTCAGCTGGGTCTGGCGCCAGACAGTGCCTGGATAGAAGACCTGGCAGTTGACCGAGTCCATCGGAAAAACGGTATTGGCAGTGCACTGGTTCTGGCGGCCCAGGATTGGTGTGGAAGAAAAGGTATCCACCGGATAACGATGGAAATGCAGCCAAAAAACTACCCAGCCATCCAATTTTCTTATCACCTGGGTTTTGAATTTTCAGGATATAACGACCAATATTATCGTGATCAGGAAATTGCAATTTTCTTTTCCTCATTCATATGAACCTTTTAAGTGTTATCCAGACCTTAAATCAGCTCCTGGCAGCTGGGATATCAATAACCGCTTTTTCTTTGCTTCTTTA
>CAXMRF010000004.1:0-58825 GCA_964195965.1 uncultured Nitrosomonadaceae bacterium | reverse complement strand
CCATTAATTGTGCCATTGATTTCGACTGTGTCATTTCCGATGAATAAATCGTCATCGATGATTTCGCCAGCCTCAATGATTCCATCCTCATCAAACTCAACAGCTTTTGCGGTAGTTGCAAAACCAAACCCTATCGTGAAAACCAGGAAGAGAGGGATAAATATTAATAAAACTTTTCTTTTTGTGGACATATATACTCCTAAATAATTTAATTTTCTCCGGAGAGAAATTCTTCAGTAAAATATACGTGAGTCTTGTCCAAAAGTTGCATGGATAGGTTCTTTTCATCTATTAAAAAACCTACCCGCCATTCACCAGAATGGCGGGTAATCAATATGCCCAAGAAATCACTTCCAAACTCCAGCTAAATTTTAAGGATATATTTTTCCCAATACCGTTTGATGCCATCAGCTGACATAGCGGATGGATTGGCTTTTTCGAATGCATCCAGCGAGGTTTCATTAACATCATGCTGGAGTGAACATTCTTTAGTCCAGTTCACAAATTCACTTCGTAATTCTTCAATGGGTAAATCCCTGGGTAAGATGCGCTGCATCCATTTTTCAACCTCGTCCAATTCGGATAGTACTGCATCCAGATGCCACTCTGCATCATCAAAAAAACCAAAATGAGTAGGGGCAATCTTTGATATATTTTCCTTTTTTAGTTTAGCGATAGACTCTCTCCACCTTGGGGGATGAAATTCAGGTGGGGGCATGGGGATTCTTAAATTTCTGCTGCCGCCGAAATTAATCCGGACACCGCCGACATCACCGCTAAAGCAGAGATCATCCAGTAAATAAGCCAGGTGATGATTCGCGTGTCCGGGTGTATCCAATGCCCTGATTGTTAAGGAACCTACCTGGATTTCTTCCTGATCTTTTACCACAACCAGCTGATCAGCTGGCACGGGAAGAAAATCTCCCCAGAGAGTATCCATCTTATCCTGGTATATTCGGGTGGCGCTGGCTAACAAGCGGGATGGATCCAATAAATGGGGCGCACCTCGTTCATGTACAAAGACTCGTGCGCCGGTCTGGGCAGCCAGCCATCCAGCAGCGCCAGCATGATCCAGGTGGATGTGAGTTAAAAGAATATGGGTGATATCTTCCAGGGCAAAATCAAGTCCGAGGATATTTTTTTTCAATTCTTCCTGTGTTGACCCTGGCCCGCTCTCAATCAGGATAAGACCTTCCTGGTGGGGAATTAGGTAGCTTGCAATCGCATTCCGGCAGTTCTGGAAATTCAAGTCGAGAGTGAATACTTTAGATGAATTGGGCATAAATAATTTCCTGCGATAAATTATTAGTAATCTATTTTAACATTTCTTGTCGGAGATGTGTTGAACTCACTCCAATTTACTCCATGAATCTTTGGATTGAATATTCCAGAAGTTAATAATTAAAGTATATGGAAAATCCTGATCAGGAGATTGGCAATCTTAACAAAATATAAGGTGAGAAAAGTTTAAGGTTTAAAGGCTTCCTGTGGGTTGCGATATCAGTTTCCTTATGCTAGAATACGACCACTCAACCTGATATACAAGGGAATACGTACTCTCTACCCACACATCTGGGGGTGTTTTCAGAACTGGAATTGTGGTCACTTTTTGAGTTATTTTATCTTAATCAATCAATGCAGGAGTCTATGATATGGGAAAAAACGTCGATCTCCAAGCGAAGGAATTTGCAGTTAACTCTATCCCACCGCTGCCTGCAGGTTTGCCGGAAGTTGAGCTGACTGATAATTCGCTTGAAGTTTTCACACGACGCTATATTAGAAAAGGTGCCGATGGCCAGCCAGTCGAGACCAAGGAAGGCACGTTTTGGCGTGTGGCCTACAATATTGCTGCTGAAGAAGAAAAATGGGGCGGCGATGTTGAAAAAACCGCCAAGGAATTCTTCACATTGCTGGCAACAAAACGGTTTCTTCCTAATTCTCCCACTTTTACAGGGGCAGGAACTCCACTCGGCCAACTGGCCGCTTGTTTTGTTCTTCCTATCAGCGACGATATGGGAAAGTGGAGTGATGGAATTTTCCAAACCCTGCGTGATGCGGCATTAATTCAACAAACCGGAGGAGGGAATGGGTTTTCATTCTCCCGGCTGCGACCCACTAAATCATTGATCAAAGCCTCCTCGGGACATGCAACTGGACCGGTTGGTTTCTTAAAGGTGTATGACAAAGCTTTTGGTGAGATTGCCCAGGGGGGAACACGCAGAGGTGCAAATATGGCGGTGCTGCGGGTTGATCACCCCGATATTGAAAGTTTTATCACTTGTAAATCAGATGAAAACACAATCACAAATTTTAATATCTCCGTAGGAATTACAGATGCTTTTATGGAAGCGGTTGTAAATGACGATACCTGGGAACTCAAATTTCCTGACGTAAAGTATCCTCCCTACCGATCGTTTAATGGCACCCTGGAACAAGCTGAAGCCGCTGGAATACCCATCCTCGTTCATGACACAATCCGGGCGCGGGATTTATTTAACAAGATTGTTTACCATTCGCATCACAATGGCGAACCAGGTTTGTTGTTTCTCGATCATGCCAATCGGGACAATCCAATTCCTCATTTATACGATTTAGAAGCAACCAATCCCTGCGGTGAGCAGTACCTTGGCCCATATGAAAATTGCTGCTTAGGCTCCATTAATCTTAGCCAGCATTGTATGGAAGATGGCACACCAGACTGGGAAGCACTTAAGAAGAGTATCAAGATCGCGACCCAATTCCTGGATGATGTTGTAGATGCGAATGCTTATGTACCTGCTGTCCCCCGACTTAAAGAAGCTGCTTTCCGGGCCAGACGGATCGGATTGGGGATCATGGGCTTGGCAGATTTAATGTACAGGGCAGGAGTCCGTTATGGTTCCCCTGGCGGACAGGAATTTGCTGCCCAGATTATGGAGTTTATTCGCTACCACGCCATGTTAACAAGTATTCATTTAGCGGAAAAGCGTGGACCTTTCCCGGGTATTGAAGGCAGCCGATATGATCCTAATAATTTAAATTGGGAAATACCCCAATCCATCATAGAATATCAAAATGATTGGGGAAGGCCAACTTTGGATTGGGATAAAGTGGTCAAAGGAATTAAAAAACACGGAATCCGCAACGCTGCCCAAACCACAGTTGCACCAACGGGAACAATCGCTACCGTATCGGGTTGTGAAGGATATGGCTGTGAACCCGTATTCGCTTTAGCATATACGCGTCATGTGATTGAAAGTGATGGAGAGCTTGATTTGATCTATACAAGTCCGCTTTTTGAGGAAGCTCTCAATAAATCAGAAATGTCCCCTGAAGCCAAAGAACGTGTAATCAATATTATCCTCGAAAAAGGGACTTGCCAGGATATTGATTCTCTTCCTGAAAGCATCAGCAATACTTTCGTTGTTTCCGGAGATATTACTGCGGAGGAGCATATCCTGGTTCAAGCTGCATTACAGGCATTTGTGGATAATAGTATTTCCAAAACAATAAATTTTTCATCCTCCGCTCAACCGGAGGATGTCTCCCAAGCCTATATTCTGGCCTGGGAATCTGGATGTAAAGGGATCACAGTTTATGTGACCGGATCAAGGGACAAGGTGGTTCTGGAGACTGGCACTGTAGTAGAGGAGTTCGCCCAGCAAGAAGTCCAGACTCAACTTCAGAAATGGCAAGTTGCGAAAAAACCCCGCCCCCGTCACCTCACGGGATATACATACAGTATCCAAACGCCTTTAGGGAAAACCTATGTGACCATTAATGAAAATGGCGATCAGCAACCATTTGAAGTCTTTATCAATACTGCAAAAGCTGGATCAGATACAGCTGCCGTGTCTGAAGCGATTGGACGATCGCTATCTTACATCCTGCGGATGTCTTCCCCCATACCTCCCAGGCAAAGATTGGATTATCTCTACCAACAATTTTCTGGGATAGGAGGCCGGCGCCCAACTGGCTTTGGCCCAAACAGGGTCAGGTCTCTGCCAGACGGCATTGCCCAAGCGCTCCAGGAATACTTGGAAAATACAGGTTGGAAGTTCCAGGAATTATCCCCAGAGGAAATTGAAGCTACCGACGAGATCAGGCAACCTGAAAGTTGGCTGGAAGTTGGAGATCTTTGTCCAGAATGCGGACAAGCAGCCCTGGTAAATGAAGAAGGCTGCCGGAAATGTTATTCCTGCGGCTACAGCGAATGCTGAACTGATTCTTTTCGGAATTCCAATATATCCATAAACAGCAAACTGGTGCTAATCCATGGAGGATTAGAATGAGTACCCCGACGATTGATTTAATTAATCAGCATGGATCTGTCAGGAACTATACAGCGGAAGCTGTGCCTGAAGAATGGGTCGAACAGGTAGTTGCCTCTGCCCAGAGAGCATCCAGTTCCTCAAATTTACAAACCTACAGCGTGGTTATCACAACCGACCCGGAAAAAAAAGAAAAACTTCAGGAAATAAGTGGAGGACAAGTTCATATATCACAGGCGCCAGTTTTTCTGTTGTGGTGTGCGGATTTTAGCCGCTTGCAGCGGGTCTGTTCACACCAGGGGTACACATTGGATGCCGGATACATGGAAAACTTTTTGATGGCTGCTGTGGATGCTGCCATTGCCATGCAAAATGCCGCCCTGGCAGCAGAATCACTCGGTTTGGGTTTTTGTTTTATCGGCGCGCTGCGCAATCAACCCAATGAGGTGATCGAGCTTTTTGATTTACCTCAATTGGTCTACCCCGTCTGTGGCATGACCCTTGGATGGCCTGAGGAAACCCCAATGCTCCGTCCCCGGCTTCCGCTGGGCGCTGTAATGCACCGGGAATCGTACCAGGAAGACGATCTGCAATATTTGTTGGAATATGACCAGGCGATGATTGAGACAGGTATTTACGGGGGACGCCAGGTGGATAAACAGGATCAGGATCCAGCTCTCTATGGCTGGATGGAACATACTGCTAGAAGGTCCAGTAAACCCTCCAGGCCGCATTTACGGGATACTATCATTCAGTCTGGATTCTTAATTAAATAAGCCGGAATAAAATTAAAGATAATCCTCCCAATGGATAAGGAGATACGGTATGAGTAATAATGGAAACCGTCCTTCGTGGAATGAATATTTTATGAATATTGCCCTTGAAGTGGCCAAACGCAGCACTTGTGAAAGAGCCCAGGTGGGGGCAGTGATAGTTCGGGAAAAACGCATCCTGACTACAGGATATAATGGCAGTCCTCGCGGGTTGCCGCATTGTTTAGAGGTGGGATGTTTAATGGATAACGGGCATTGTGTGCGCACCCTTCACGCCGAACAAAATGCGATTATCCAGGCTGCGCTTCATGGTGTGATCACCGAGGCAGCAACTATTTATGTCACCCACCAGCCCTGTTTTAACTGTGCTAAAACAATTATAAATGCTGGGATATCAGAAATTGTCTATGCCAAAGAATACCAGGATGATCGCTCACTGGATTTTCTATCGCAGGCGGGGATCAAATTGATTGCATTGAATAATTAAAAGGCTGTGAAATCGTAAAAGTATTGGATGCCGCATCCTAGATTAACGGGATGCGGCATCCTTTTTAATTAAGATGATGAGTTGATATCTATTCTTGATCGAGAGGAGGAAATAAGCCAGTCCGTTAGCTGTTCTTTCTGGAATTGATCCAGCCAAATAGAGCTGCGGTGCCAACGATGAAATAGAGGATAAAACTTCCACTGACCAAAATCCATTTGATCGGTGTGAAGGTGGTTGCCAGGATTAGAATCCCTTCTATCCGGGTGGGGAATAAAATCATCACAAGCGAGGTCATCGAATTTTCCAGAAAATCGAAAATTCCAGCCAAAAGAGGAATAAGATTTCCTAATTTCCATATTGCAGGCCAATTGGTTAGTTTTTGGGTAAACCAGCTGATCCCAAATACTAAGAATCCTGTATATACTAATGGATAGATCAGATCAAAAGTCCATCGGGTCACAACATAAGCCTGCCTGCCATCTTCTCCATAATCTATTGCTATTTGATATAACTCACCCGGCGTGTAAAAGAAAGTAGTGTCTGGTGATTGACTGCTTCCTGTCTCCATGAGTGAAGATTTTGCCTGATTCGGCAGTACAAAAATCATAAACAAAACCATAATTACCAGGCTGATTGACATCACCCAAGCGGTTGTTATTTGATGGATCCATTCAGATATCTTTTTGAATATCATTAATCGCCCCATATCTTCTTTTGCCGTTGAGTTACGCTCCAGGAAGTTTCCTTATTTATCAAGTTATTTCTTCGAGGTTATTTATCTGTACCTGGAGTGTGCCTGCTGTTTCCTGATAGTTGGCCAGCTTCTCTTTTTCTTTGTTGACGACCGCCTCAGGCGCTTTTTGCGCAAAAGGACTTGCCAGCAAATCCTCCAGTCTTTTGATTTGTCCTTTAAGTTCTTCTAGTTCGGTAGACAGCCGTTTTCTTTCTTCTTTGAGGTCTACCAGCCCACTGAGGGGGAGATAAATCTCAATCGGTCCTGCCACAAGGCCAATCTGTCCCTGGGGTATCTCGTCTAATTTGGCAACAATTGTGACTTGATCGGAATCTAACTGGGCTAATGTTGCCAGGCTGCCAAGTTCTTCTTTCAGCATGGACGTGAAATCGCCTGCAACCAGATTTGCCGGGATTAACTTGCCGGGCTTGATATTTTTTTCTGCCCGCAAATTCCGAATGGAGCGGACTATGTCCTGAATAAGCTCAAAACTCTTGACCTTGTCTTTTTCCCAGTTTTCAATAGGCCTGGGTTCGGGCCAGGAGGATATCATCAATGCCTCAGGCCAATCCGGGATGCGGGTTTTAAAGGGAGAAATTTGGACTGCTTCTTTAAGGTGCTGCCAGAGCTCCTCAGTTACGAAAGGTGTGAAAGGATGCAGGAGGCGCATACTTAAATCAAAAATCTTAATCAAGGTTTCGATCGTATAAAATGCTCGATCACCACCCTCAATTATTTGCTGTTTGGCGGCTTCCAGATACCAATCCGCGTATTCGCCCCAGAAGAAATCATAGATGTAACGTCCTGCTTCGCCATATTGATGATTGTTAAAAAGCCTATCCACATTGCGTACAAGATCCTGCATTCTGGACCAGATCCAGGAATCTGCCAGGGTCCAATCCGGGTCATTTTCAGGAGCAGCAGGAGCTTTCTCGAGGTTGCCCAGAACAAACCTCCCGGCATTCCAGATTTTGTTGGCAAAATTGCGATTTGCTTCCACTTTTTGCAAACTAAGATTCGTATTCACGCCGGGAGTTGAGCCAACTAACATAGTAAACCGGACTGCATCGGTACCCATATCATTCATTACATCTATGGGATTAATTACGTTGCCTTTGGATTTGCTCATTTTCTGGCCGTGTTCATCCAATACCAAACCGTGCAGATAGATGATATTAAATGGTGCTATCCCGGTCAGTTCCAGGCTGAACATGATCATCCGTGCGACCCAGAAAAACAAAATATCATAACCCGTTTCCATCATGGTCGTGGGGAAGAAGTATTTTAAGTCTGGAGTTTCGTCCGGCCAACCCAGAGTTGAAAAAGGCCACAATGCAGAAGAGAACCAGGTATCAAGTACATCAGGATCCTGGTGGATATTATTACTGCCGCAAGCCTGGCAAGATGAAGGATCTTCCCGGGCAACAGTTAATTCGCTGCAGTCATCACAATACCAGACAGGGATACGGTGGCCCCACCACAATTGGCGGCTGATGCACCAATCATGAATGTTTTCCATCCAGTTGTAATAGACTTTCTTAAACCGTTCAGGGATAATCTCGATATCTTCTTCTTTGACCGCTTTAAGGGCTTTTTCAGCCAGTGGGGCGATCTCCACAAACCATTGGGTGGAAATCATCGGTTCAATAATTTCTCCCCCGCGTTGCGCCCTGGGCACCTGGTGGAGATAATCTTCCTCTTTTATCACCAGTCCAGCAGTTTTCATATCCTGCCAAAGATTTTTTCTGGCCTCAAAACGATCCTGTCCCTGGTACGGTCCTCCAACTTCAGTCACCCGGGCTTTTTTGTCCAGCATCGAGAGCAGATCAAGGTTATGTCTTAATCCAATTTCGTAGTCATTTGGATCGTGGCCTGGCGTGATTTTTAATGCGCCGGTTCCAAATTCCACACTGACATATTCGTCTCCAATTACGGGAATTTCACGTCCAAGGATTGGTACCAACACCTTCTTACCGATGAAATGTTTGTAACGATCATCATCTGGATGGACAGCAACAGCAGTATCTGCCAAAATAGTTTCTGGTCTAGTTGTGGCAATTGGAATAAAAACCTCAGGATTTTCAGCCAATTGATATTTAAAGTAGTACAGTTTCCCATTTTCTTCCGAATGCTCAACTTCCAAATCAGAAACAGCAGTTTGCAGGGAGGGTGACCAGTTTATCAAGCGGGGACCGCGGTAAATCAATCCCTTTTCGTATAAATGTACAAAAGCTTCCCGGACTGCTCTGGAGAGTCCTTCATCCAGGGTGAACCGCTCCCGGCTCCAATCGCAGGATGCGCCCAATCGGCGGATTTGTTCGACAATTACGCCGCCATGTTCTTTTTTCCATTGCCAGGTTTCTTCCAGAAATTTTTCTCGGCCAACTTCTTCCCGGCTTGTGCCTTGGTCCTTAAGCTTCATCTCTACCTGAAGCTGGGTAGCTATCCCAGCGTGATCTGTTCCAGGAACCCAGAGAGTGGGTACTCCCTTCATGCGTTGGTGCCGGATCATCAGGTCTTCCAGAGTTACAAACAGGACATGGCCTAAATGCAGGATGCCAGTCACATTGGGTGGGGGAATGCTGATCACATAAGGTTTTTTAGTCGGATCATGTTCTGGCAGGTTAGGATCATTGCTGGGTTTAAAATATCCATTTTCCTCCCAGAATTGATATAAACGTGCTTCTGCGGCTTTAAAATCGTAGGTTTTTGGCAACATAATATTCTCCATCCGATAAGCTATAAGAACAATGAATCTTGGTGAATCCGGTTGTTAGCTTAAGTTAAATAAAAAAACCCTTTCATCCAATGAGGACGAAAAGGGTTTTAACTTCCTTCCGCGGTACCACCTCAGTTTGTGTTTTTCAAGACACACACTCGGTTCCTGGGAAAATCCACAGGATTTCGCTGTAACGGGCTCACCCGTGTCGTTCTACTCTTTGCAAATTACAAATTTCTTCGACAAACCAGCCGGGGGACATTCCAGGGGATTCACTGAGGGGGTTTTCAGCCTGTGACCTCCCATCTCTACCAGTGCTTTTCCTTGTACTCTACCCGGTTATGGGTCAATTTTCAATTTTCAGCATTATACCTGTAGAAACTGCCCAAGTCAACCGGGCAGGTGTATATCTGGGTGAAAAATCTTTGTTAATCGATAACCTGGGGCTTGTTTAGAGAGTGACCATCGATGAAACCTTAAAATTTCTTGACTTTCACCCTTGAAATATGCTATTCTTTGGGTTATTGACAGGCGAGAAAAACTGCATTTTTCATTGAAAAACGATAGGGAGGGCATCAGATTATATGATTCATCGTGAACGAGTGGCTGATGATGTATATACATTCCAGAGTGATGTTTACGCGCAAGTTAATGCAGGCGCTATAATCGGTCAGGAATGGGCGGTTGTGATTGATACGCTGGCATTTCCGGAAGAATCCCTTGCCATTCGGGAGTTCATTGAGGAGGATTTAAAGCGGAAGGTCCGTTATGTGATCAATACCCATTATCATGCAGATCACAGCTGGGGAAATTGTTTCTTTCCAGGTGCTTATGTCCTCAGTCATGGCCTTTGCAGGGAATATATGGAGAATTATGGGCAGGCATCCCTTAATGCTGCGCTAGAAATGGATAAAATGTTTCAGAAAACCCAGCTTGTCCTACCTCATTTGACACTGGATACTGGTGTGCTGGAATTAATTGTTGGAGAGAAAACTTTAAGAATCATTGAACTTCCCGGACATAGCCCTGATGGTATTGGCGTCTATGTTGTTGAAGATGAAGTATTATTTGCTGGAGATGTCTGGATGCCTATTCCACATATTGTTGATGGGGATGCGGATATTATGAGGAATTCCCTGAATAAAATTGACTCTTTGACCCTTGAAAATGTGGTCCAGGGACATGGTGAGGTCATTCTCCGCGGAGAGGTACATTCATGTATACAAGATAGGATTGAGTACCTGGATAAAATTGAGAAGATAGTTCAAGATGCTTCCCAGGTTGAATTTCCCGCGGAATATCTTAAAGAGAAAACAATTGAAGTTTGTGGTAAAAGCCGGATCTTGCTCGGGGGAGCGGCGGAAGAAATCCACCAGCAGAATTTGCGGCACCTTTACCGTAAAATCCATGAGAATGAGCCTGAAGATTTTGATTCCTGAAAATTATTAGAGAAGATTATAAAATAAAGGTCCTGGTGGGATATCGCCAGGACCTTTAAGTTTGCCTTGTTTAGGTTTGTTTGGATTTTCTTTTAGCGCGAAATCCAACGATACGTTCTGTGCCATTAAGCAGCCGTTTTATATTTGGCCTTAATGCCCAAACGATTAATATTTCTGATAACAAACCTGAGAAAATATATTCCCAGGGTTCGTCTATTCTTATAAATCTGATTAAGAAAATCAGGCTTCCAATTAACGGTAAGCTCAATGTTGCCAGGGAAGCATAACCAACGACCATCACCATCAAATATCCTACGGGGACAAGGATAAAGAAGCTGGGCCACCACAATCCAACTATCGCACCTGCAGCAGGGGTTCCACCAGCACCTCCGCCCACTTTGATCTTCCCATTGGCATCTTTTGAGATCATGAAAATGGAAAAATTATGACCAATCACCGCAAAAAAACCTGCAATTACATGGAGCCAGAATCCATCAAGAAAGAAATATCTGGCAATGGAGACGGCAAGAGCGCTTTTTAGGATATCAAGAATGGAAGTCGCTAAACCAATCGGGAATCCTGCTGCACGCATAGAATTGGTGCCGCCCGTACGACCGCTTTCAATTTTTCGGACATCTTTACCTGTAAATACCTTAACCAGGATAAATCCAAAGGGGATTGAACCTAGCACGTAAGCTAATACAAGAACGCCGATTTGTAAAAACACAATCATAGCTAAAACTCCCTGAAATATTTAGGTAGAGAAGGACATAATCATTAACACGGTTTAATCCAGGAAGAAACGTTTAGATAAAAAATGCGATTCCCCATGAAAGGATTAATATTATTAAAGGCCAGAAAATATCACCAAGCTGAAATGTCAAATTTTCTTCAGTTTTAAGGTCACTAATCTCGATCAATGCATAAAGAGGTCCAGCCAAAGCTATCCCAAATCCAATCGATCCTATGGGCAGGTAATGTAATCCAGCAGCGAATTCACCGATTAACAGGAAAGATACCGAACCCTTGGTAAATGCCCAAACTCCTTTTTCCCGAAGATGGATGACTCGCAGATAGACCAGGAGGGCAGCAACAGAGAGGAATGGTACCCGATAAAACAATCGGATCTCTGCCGCATGCAGGGAGATAGCCAGAATTAGGAATAAAACTATTGAAAGGGCTGTGATTCCCATTTCTGCTGGAGAAAAAAATCTGTTGTTTGGGTCCAGAACTATATATTCAGCAACCAATACTAACATAAGGCTGATGCCACTGGCAGCTGCTGCCAGCCACCAAATACTGCCAAAAGGCAGCTGATTGATTGCTAACATGAGCACTAGAGAAGTTAGGGAAGGCAGTATCCAGTGGATTACGGTTTCCTCTGATTCCATACGAGCTGGATGGTCTTGCAGCAGCCAGGCAGAACCCGATGCGGTTAAACCTGTGACTAATAAAGAAACAAGAGTAGAAAAATTAATTTGGATAGTGAAAAAAATTCCCAATAATGAAAAATTAATCTCCTGTGTAGGAATGGAAACAAAATGGGTCAGTGTATATGCCAGAAGAATGGTTGAAACCAGAATGCTGAGTCGATTAAGATCTGGCAACTGGTTCTTGATATCATTCATAGTCTCATTCTACCTTGAAGTTTTCTTTTGAGGGTTGCTTTTTATCAGGTTGCTTTGTGTTAAACTAAATAAGGGAGCTGGGTCCATTTCATCCAGTTCAAAATGAAGAACTATAATCAAAAAATTGGCCGTTGGGGTGAGGAAATTGCAGCTGAATTTCTAGAAGGAAAAGGCTATTTGATTGTAGATAGGAATTTTTTTACTCCCGTCGGTGAAATTGATTTGATTGCCTTATGGGAAGAAGATGGTGAGGAAATTCTGGTCTTTGTAGAGGTAAAAACCCGCACCAGTGATCGTTTTGGTTATCCAGAAGAGTCTTTTACGAAGAAGAAATGGAAACATATGCGCGGTGCTATTGATAATTTTCTTCAACAGCAGCCAACCTATGGGGATAACTGGCAGGTGGATGTAATTGCGATCTTGCGATATGCTAAATCAGAACCACCGGATATTCAACATTTTGAAAATATTGTGATGACTGATGATTCAGAATAAAAATCCCCTCATTGTAATCCTTGGGCCGACAGCTGTCGGGAAAACAGATATATCCATCCAACTTGCTAAACAATTCCAGGGAGAAATTGTTTCAGCAGATTCCCGCTTGTTTTATCGCGGCATGGATATCGGGACTGCGAAACCTTCAAAAGACGAGCTTAACCAGGTGCCTCATCATCTAATTGATGTGGCATTGCCGGATCAAGAGTGGAGTTTGGCCCTGTATTTACCCAGCGCGTATGCGTTAATTCAAGATATTCAAGAAAGAGGACGCCTTCCATTCCTTGTGGGAGGAACCGGTCAATATATTCAGGCGGTAATTCAGGGATGGGATTTGCCAAAAACCAGACCGGATGCTAATCTTCGAGGTGCATTAAACCTCTGGGCCGAAGAGATCGGAGCAGAGGGAATGCGCGCTAGATTGGCGGTACTTGACCCAGAAGCAGCCTCCGGGATTGATGGTCCCAATTTGCGCAGAATTGTCCGGGCCCTGGAAGTTATATTATCCTCTGGTCATAAATTCTCCGAGCAAAAAAACAAATCGGGAGCACTATTCAAGGTTCTGCAAATTGGATTAATCCGACCCCGAGATGAACTTTATAAACGAGTTGACTGTCGGGTTGACCAAATGCTTGAGGCAGGGTTGGTAGCAGAGGTTCAGTCTTTATTAAAGTCTGGTTATAAACCCGAATCATCTTCAATGTCCGCTATAGGATACAAACAAATTGCCGAATATATAGCTGGACAAAACACATTAGAAGAAGCTGTCCGCCAGATTAAGAGTAAAACCAGGAAATATATTCGACAACAGGCAAATTGGTTCCGGCAAGACGATCCGGAAATAAAATGGTTTTCTGCTTCAGAAAATCCTCTTGACCAAATTACACTAGAGATTCAACAATTTTTGTCCTAAATTTGTTATACTGATAGATAGCCAATCAATAACCTTGTCTAAGGAGGAGTTATCCGATGGAGCACCGACCCTGGCATGATTATTACGATGAAGGTATTCCTACCAGTCTCTCGTACCCTGCAGTCCCCATTTTCCAATTTCTAGAAGATTCAGCAAAAAAATATCCCGAGAAGCCCTGTACGATCTTTAAAGGGGCTGAGATTTCTTACCGGGAGATGAGCCAGATCACAAATGAATTGGCTGCCGCATTGGTGGATTTGGGAGTAAAGAAAGGAGATCGAGTTGGGATTTTGATTCCCAATACACCTCAATTTGTTATGGCATATTTTGCTGTACTCAAGGCCGGTGGGGTGGTGGTAGCAACCAATCCTCAATATACAGGCAGAGAGATCAAACATCAGGCCAATGATTCTGGAATGGAACTGATGATATTGATGAGCAATTATTATGAGCTGGTAAAAAGTATTCAAGGGGAAACAAAAATAAAACAAATAATCTGTACAAATATTAAAGAAACTCTGCCTCCCTTATTGGGGATCTTATTTACTCTTGCCAAGGAAAAGAAAGGCGGCTTCCGGGTGAGTTTGAGAGATAATGATATCTGGATGCAGGATCTAATTCAAAAGTTTGCAGGTCATCAATCCCCCCAGGTCGATATTGGACCTGATGACACGGCTATTTTCCAATACAGCGGCGGTACAACAGGTATACCCAAAGCTGCCATCGGACTGCATCGCAACCTGGTTGCTAATACGATTCAAATGTTGAGCTGGATTAGAACCAGTGTGATGGGAGAAGAGGTGGTAATGATGGCTATTCCCCTCTATCATGTGTATGGCATGGTGGCTGGAATGAATTATGGACTGGCTGCCGGCGCAAGCCTGGTAATGGTCCCGGATCCGCGGGATCTGAAGGATCTGCTCGGAAATATGCAAAAATACAAGACCACTATCTTCCCGGCTGTTCCAGCACTATATAATGCCATCAATAATAATGCTGATGTGAAAGCGGGGAAGTATGACCTCAGCGCTATAAAAGCTTGTATTTCAGGATCCGCGGCATTATTACGGGAAACAAAAGAGACTTTTGAAAAGTTAACCGGTGGTGCTCTTTTTGAGGGATATGGCTTGTCTGAAACGCCCACCGCGACTCATTGTAATCCTAACTTAGGTAAAAACAAAACAGGATCGATTGGGCTGCCCTTCCCGGATGTTGACGCCAAGATTATAGATCTGGATGATGAGGTTACTGTGCTGCCAGCTGGTGAAATTGGCGAATTAATTATCAAAGCCCCCCAGGTTTTTAAGGGATATCATAATATGCCAACTGAAACACGCAATTCGCTCCGGGACGGTTGGCTCTACACCGGGGATATTGCCCGGATGGATGATGAGGGATATTTCTATATTGTCGACCGGAAAAAGGAACTCATTAAACCGGGTGGATTCCAGGTTTGGCCGCGAGAAGTAGAAGAGGTTCTTCAGGATCATCCTGCCATCCAGGATGTAGGAGTAGCCGGTGTTATGGATCCCAAACGCGGAGAAACGGTAAAAGCCTGGATTGTATTAAACGAAGGTTTCAGCCTGGACCATGCTGAACTGAAAACCTGGTGCGCTGATCATCTGGCAAGATATAAAATTCCAACGGAAATTGAATTTAGAGATGAATTACCAAAAACTCATGTTGGAAAATTGTTGAGAAGGGAATTGGTCAGGGTACACAAGGAAGAAGCCGGGGGTTAGGGAAGCTGCTCCAGGAAGGAAGTTAAAAGCCTGACCCTGCAGACTTTATGGGTCAGGCTTTTTTTGTTATCTTATTTAATTTTTGCTGGGCTTCTTTAAACTGCTTGAATTTTCTCTCTTCAACTCGAAATGCATGGGTGTGGGCGAAGCGGTGTTGATTAACTAACTTCAAACCCATTTTTTTATGAAGCAGTTCATGAAACATCACATAGTCCAATACATATGCTGGCATCCGGGGTTGATCTAGTGTACGGCTGATCATCACCGTGTTTGTATCCCATTGATAATGCCCAAATTTCCTAAAGGTCAAACGATTACTCCAGACCAGGTGAGGTTTGTCCAGATCTCCCTGAAAGTAGATTTCATTGACCCGGGAATAACTGTCCAACAGGTTAAACTCGCTGCCCACTGCATAACTATCAGGGGGAATATCCAGATATTCCAGAGATTCCCTGGCAGCTTGATACGTTGGAGAAAAAGTGTAATTTCTGATGTCCTGAAGTGAGTTTGAATCTTTTTTTTCCAGAGCGACTTTTAATAAAGCTATCAATACATTGTCAGGCGCTGTGATAAAACACTCCTGGGCAGTGATTTCCAGCGATGAATTCTTCCTTTGTATTTTGTAAAGGGAACCCAGGTGAAAAAAAACAAAATCTACTCTGTGTTTTTTAAAGAGGCCGGGTTTTTTTATCTGGGGAAGAAAAAGGTTTATTCGTTGGAGCGCATCCAGGTGTTCTCTAAGGTTAACATCATTTGATAAATGTTTAATCCATTGATAAGCTCGGCGGGAACGGATAGACAAATCGGCAGGTGATTTTTCCCGATCCTGAAGAATTCTATCTATTGAATTTGCAGATTCAAACAGGTTCGTTTTGAGGTCATTAAGATAAACCTGGAAGGTTTCCTGGGAACGACTGGCTGCCTGGATCAGAGATAATGTCATCATCTCCTGAATAATAGTGGTTCGTTTGATTAGATTCTTAATTGTCAGTGTTGTCATAGTCGAAAATGAGAGAATATTAATATTAAATGGAAGAAGTGGAAAACGTTTAATATCATGGATTGGAATTCAGAACAAAAATCACCCTGTTTTGCTTTGACAAGGACGCTATCATGTCATAAAATCGTGTAGTCGATAAAAGACTGGACTGTAATGAACTACAAGTATAAAACAGAATCACCCGTTGCAAAGAGCAGGATTCGACAAGCATTCTTATTTTCTTAGGAAGGTTTACTCAATGAAAGAATATTCAACCCAAAACATTCGCAATATCGCTTTGGCATCCCATAGTGGATCCGGAAAAACAATGCTGGCTGAGTCGTTATTATATTTTTCTGGATCAATTACCCGGCTTGGTGAAATCAATGCTGGAACAACAGCTTCCGATTTCCAGGATGAGGAACAAAGGCGCGGTATTTCCATTTCCACTTCAGTCTTGCCGGTTGAGTACCAAAATTATAAAATTAATTTATTGGACACTCCGGGATACACCGATTTTGTAGGGGAGGTTATTTCCTCCTTGCGCGTTGTGGATGGTGTAATAATTCCTGTTGACTCTGTGGCCGGTGCTGAAGTTGGAACTGAATTGGCCTGGGATATTGCAGATGATTATAATTTGCCTCGATTTGTGATCATCAACATGATGGATCGCGACAATGCCAATTTCCAGAGAGCGTTGGAATCAGTTCGTTCAATGACATCTATGCGCTTGCTTCCTCTCCAGCTTCCATTGGGAGAAAAAGCCGAATTTAGTGGTGTTATTGATATTTTGGATAACAAAGTCTATCTGGGAGATGGCAAAGAAACAGCAGACATCCCAGCAGAGTACCAGGACCAGGTAGACGAACTTCGCATGGAAATCATTGAAGCAGCTGCAGAAGGTAATGATGATTTGTTGATGAAATACCTCGAAGGTGAAACTTTGTCCGAGGATGAAATTTTCAGCGGATTGAAGAATGCCGTGATGGCCCGTTCCTTTGCTCCAGTGATGGTGAGTTCAGGAACCGCAGGGATAGGTATGGCTCCGTTGTTAAATTCAATTATTAAATTAATGCCTGCACCAGATGAAGTTCCTCCGGTAACTGCGGAAGGCGCAAAAGGTGATGAAGATCTTGCTGCAACTGACGCAGGACCATTTGCAGGTTATGTTTGGAAAACCACTGCTGATCCATATGTTGGCAAGATCACTTATTTCCGGGTCTATTCCGGCACGGTAAGTTCTGATAGCAAAGTTTGGAATAATCAAGAAGGTGAAGAAGAACGTTTCGGAAATATCTCTGTGATGAGAGGTAAACATCAGGAAGACATTAAAAATGTGCACGCCGGTGATATTGTAGCGGTGCCGAAATTGAATGTGACATCCACAGGACACACCCTTGGCGATGAAGGCCACCCCCTTAAGCTGCCTGTTCCAATGTATCCTAAAGCTCTTTACCCGGTGGCAGTAATTCCGGTTACCCAGGCTGACTCTGCTAAACTCACCCCGACATTAAGTCGGTTGTGTGAAGAAGATATGACCCTGTCCTGGAAGCAGGATACAACTACCAAAGAAACAATTTTGGAAGGCATGGGCGGACAGCACATTGATGTAGCCATCCGCAAGGCCAAGGATATTTTCCAAACTGAAATTAATATCCAGATTCCCAAGGTGCCGTTTCAGGAAACGATCAGAAAAACAGGTTCTGCCCAATATCGCCATAAGAAACAATCTGGTGGATCGGGACAGTTTGCCGAAGTGCATATGCGCTTGGATCCTCTACCCGATGAGAGATTTGAATTTAAAAATGAGGTCTTCGGCGGGTCAATTTCCAAAAATTACATGCCGGCTATTGAGAAAGGTGTCAAAACCGTTATGGAAGAAGGCGTTCTGGCTGGTTATCCAGTGGTGAATGTGAAAGTCGCTGTTTATGATGGTAAAGAACATGCCGTAGATTCCAAACCGGTGGCTTTTGAAATTTGCGCCCGACAGGTCTTCAAAATGGCCTTTAGGGAAGCAGGCGGTGTTTTATTAGAGCCGATTGTGGAGGCCAAGGTAACTGTACCGGAAGAAAATATGGGTGATATCCTGGGTGATTTCAATACCAGGCGGGCCCGGGTGCAGGGCATGGATACCAATGGTGGTCGTTCAGTGGTTTCTGCTCAGGTACCTTTAGCCGAGATGCAGCGCTATACCACAGATCTGCGATCGATGACCGGTGGACGGGGAGTATTTGAAATGGAGTTTTCCCATTATCAGCAGCTTCCTGCTCATATTGCTGAAGAAATTATTGCTAAAAACGTCAAAGAAGAAGAATAGAATTTTTGATAAAACCAGTAACAAAAACCTCTGCGGTTTGAAAACGCAGAGGTTTTATGTTTAATAAATTACTTAATTCGTTAGGATGGGTTATTATCTGTCAATTTAAACCAGGCAAAAACTCTGGGAGCGCCAAATGAGATCCACAAACCGATCAGGAAATAGCGTAAGAACCGCAACGAGTATGAGGCCAAGGAAATGTCATCAGGAAAAATGGATCCCAATCCCAGATATAAAACAAGTACACCGATGATACCTACAGGGTAGCGAATAATCCGCTGCCAGAGTTTTCCTTTCGCGGAGTACATTCCGGTCTGATAAAGTAAAAGGATACCCAATCCTAAACCCAGGAAGGATCCAGCTGTGGTGAGCAGGCTGTCATAATGATAAGGGTTGATCATTTCTCCGGCTCCCTCGATCCAGCTTTGTGGGATAACGGGTGGATTAAATGGGGGGACGAGTAGAAGAGCTGGCAGGATAAATAAGCTTGTAATAAGAACAAGCGCTACAATCTGCCATACCAGGTTATTGTTCTTGAACCAGTTTGTAATTGGTTTTTCCAATTTGAGGAAAGCCAGTAGCAGTAAGGCGCCGACAATCCAACCTGCCAGAACATCATGGGTGAAATGAACACCCAGTATTATTCTCGAGATCCCGATTAAAGGTATGGCACTTATTGCTGTCCATTTAATCCAATTCCTTGATGTGGAAACAGCCAGAAGTCCCCAAATTCCAGCCGCGTTTTGGGCATGTCCAGAGGGGAAGCCAAAACCTGTCGCTTCAACAAGGTTATTTACTTTTGAAGTTACCCAGAAAGGACGCGGCCATTGGAAACTGAATTTCAGGAGGCTGTTAAATCCTCCGCTGACTAACAGCATAATTCCAATTCGCATGCCCAGGGTAGTATCAATGCACCAGAAGAGCGCTGGCATGATTATCAAATAGAATTCTGTTTCTCCCAGGAAAGTAATGCCTTGAAAAATTGTTGTGAACCAGTTTGGGAAACTTTGAAACCAAATTCATAGGGGTAGAAATAATTGAGTCAGGATTTCCATGGAATTTTCCTCCAAAGAATAGTAAAGAATAGGGCTGGAATAATTAATAATAGGGTAATGCTGAAGATAGCTGTAGGCTGTTTTGCGTATAGTAAGCCCGCGATAGGAGGGGCAGCGACTAAGGAGAGCCCGGCTACGGTTTCAGCTATTCCGTAAGCTAAACCTAGATTGGCGGGTTGAACAAGTTTTTCCACCTGGGCAACTAACAAGGAACGAGTTGCCCTGTAACCGCCCAATAGAAAATATGCTGCAACAAGAATAGGCATTTGTGTGAATTGCCACACCAAAACAGCAAATATGCCTACAAAGACCTGGCCCACAATCAATCCTATTTTGGCAGGAAGCAGTCCAAAACTCAAGTTCAGAAGCACATTGCCCAAATTAGTAACTGAGCCCAGGATACCAATGGTTTGCAAAGAAATTAACCGCTCGTTTTTTAGAAAATTTGGAGCGAGGGGCTGCGGAAAAAAAAGGGCAAAATACACCAGGAACATAACTGGCAAGAAAAATACGAATTTCCTGTTCTTAAATAAATCTCCAGCTGTAGATTTGAGCCGAGTTTCGGTGGGTTGTGGTTTGATAAACAGGATGATCAGAGTGGAGATTATAAATGTAACAAATGAAAAAAAATAAATTGACCGGATACCCAGGTGATCTGCCAGGTAACCTCCAATTAATGGTCCGGCAATCCCACCCAGAAAAAAGGCTGCTGAAGTTGTGGTCAAAGCTTGCTCGACTGTTAGTTTATGCCTGGCGGCAGTGACGTAGCTATTGAGGGGGGCCATTACAAAAACTGTTACAGAGTAGAGAATGATTCCAATTGAAAATACAGCCAGATTCTTTGCGGCTGCCATAATACCGGTGGTGATGATGCCCATCCCCCAGGCTGCCCACATAAATTGCCTGCGTCCGATTCGATCTGCCAGGAAGCCTGCGGGTATATGGAATAGAGTCATCGCTAATCCAACAGCGCCCAATATGCCGCCAATTACCAGTGGAGAGGCCCCTAACTCCTGCAGGTAAAGTGGTTGGAAATACATAAAAGCGCCTTCTCCAACGCCCCAGATGGCCAGGCTGATAGTAACTAAAATATAATCTTTTTTCATATTATGATGACAGCGTTTGCTGAATAAATGATTGGGTGTTCTTAAATACGATTTCCTTGTCCAGATCCCTGGTAACAACGTGGCCGCTGTTTTCAAGCCAAATTTTGGACTTCATGCTATCTGGTGTGCCAAGAGCATTATAAATAAGATCCATGTTTTTTGGTAATACGCCGGTGTCTTTTTTGGCGTGGATTAATAATGCCGGGGCAGTTACTTTGGGAAGGGCAGACCTCAACTCTCCAAGTAATTGATCGAGCTGCAGAATCGCCTTACTTGGATACTGGGCATAAGAGAAGTGATCTTCCACCGCATCAGGATCCTGCCAGTCTGATTTTCCCTTGGCAACATAAGGTTTCAACCAGGAAAACAACCGCAGCATCGCGAGTTGGGGTTTAGGTTCGATCTGGTAAGGAGACGATAGTCCCACCACTCCTGTTATGGGTAAAAATGAGGCATGATAAAGCGCCAATGCCCCGCCCATGGACAAACCTATCAAAAATATATTTTTTGTGGTGGATTGTAGTAAATGCCAACCATCCAGGACGGATGCAGACCAATCTTTCCATAACATACGGTTCAAATCAGTGAGGTCGGTACCGTGGCCAGACAATCGGATTCCCAACACGCTGTAGCCGAACCCGGCTAGAAATTCACCGAGCGGCCGCATTTCTGTGGGTGCTCCTGTAAAACCATGGATTAACAAACACCCCGTATCATTTCCGGGGAAATAAAATGGTTCTGCATTTTTTACGATCATTTGTTTCCCTTCATTTCTCGCAGATGTTCTTTAATGGATAGACCATGTCATTATTCTTCCATTAACTGGATTAAATTCCTGGGAAGCTGGGTTAATGAGAGGCCTCCGTTTTCGGTAACAAGCAGATCATCTTCGATTCGGACGCCGCCCCGGTTTGGCAGGTAAACACCTGGTTCGATGGTGAAGGTCATACCGGGTTTGAGGATTGTCTGGTCAAACGAGCTGATATAGGGTTCCTCGTGGGCTTCCAGGCCCAAACCATGTCCGGTTCGATGGATAAAATACTCACCATAGCCAGCATCTACGATTACCTGGCGAACAGCTTGATCAACCTCACTGGCCAGAACTCCCGGTTTTACTGCAGCATGGCCAGCTTGATTGGCTTGCTTAACAAATTTTCCAACTTCCTCCAGTTCGGGTTGCAGATCTCCCATTGAGAATACACGTGTGATATCGGAAAAATATCCTTTAAAACTGGCCCCCCAATCGATCAGTATCAAATCACCATTTTTGAGAAAGCGATCCGTTGGCGTTGCGTGCGGGTTGGCAGCGTTTTCACCAAAGGACACAATGGGAAAAAAAGGCAGTTCAGGATCAGATCCCTGCTGCAGCAGCCAGCTAACTAATTGGGAAGCAATTTCTTTTTCAGTCACGCCGGGTTTGATGGCTCTAAGAGTAGCTTCCAGCGCGCACTCTGCAATACGGGCAGCTTCCTGCATGTGGGAAATTTCAGCTTCTCCTTTAATCGTTCTCATTTGTGTCAAAATGGGTTGAGCGGATACAAGCTGCAGCTCTGGGGAGCCTTCTTGTAAGAAATCAATTTCCAACATCCTCAATCTGCGGGGGATCACTCCCAATTTGCCCGAAGAAACACCGGCTTCCAGGAGTGCAGTCTGGAATACCCCGGACCATGTGGATGGGTCTTCATTAAATAAAAAAGATTTAACTTGGTAGGGAAGTCCAGAAATTTTTGCGCTTTCCAATTCTGGAAGAATCATTACTGGCGAACCCTTTTCAGGAAAGATCACCATAACAGGTCGTTCCATGAGATGAAAATCAAGTCCCGTTAAATAAGACAGATTTGGACCTGGATTCAAGCCAACGGCTTGAAGATTTTGTTCTTTGAGGAGAGATTGTAATTTTATCTGGCGTTTTTGGTATACATTTCCAGTCATAGAGACTCCAGGGTTTTTGTAGAAAAAATTATAATCTTTCAAATTTAAATATTTATATTTATGATAACTTATTTTATTTGTCCGGTGCGTTGGAATAATTTAATGATAGTAGTATTTATTGGAGAACTTCGTTAACTATGTCTTAAATAAACTATTAACTTTTGAAACGAATGAAAATTGAATGCCGTCGTGGATTATTTGGATAGATATTGATTGAGAAAATAATGCTACTGTTAGGTTTACTTAATCCAGGTCTTCAAAAACTTGAAAAATCAGTAATTCTCTATTCTCAGTATTAACCTGCAGCATGTCTCCCTGAACGGAATAACTGTCGGCCTGTGAGAGCAGGTTCATGATCTGAAACTCCTGATCCATTATGCCTTCCGGGTTCATACACGCCATTTCTGTCCAACCCAAACCTTCAATCTGGATCTGTTTCCCTTGAATTGTATAGGAACCAAAATAATGATTGCAGCTGGCGGAGCCGCTCAGATTTCCATCCTCAAAAAATGCGGTCATTGCAGTATTTTCTAGCAGCGATCCACCTTCAAAATTGATCAATGTCCAGCCAGTGCCGGATAAATCAGATTGGGAGTTACCGGGCAGTACAGTGCACCCAGAGAGAAAAATCAGGACTACAAATAATGGAAGCAGGAAATGTTTTTGCACAGGAATTCTCCTTGTTAGTGTATGTAGTATAGACGGAAAAACAAGAATAAAGGTTCCTGTAATTTCTCTGGACTGATTTTGAGGAATATAGAATTTATTATTCAGTTAATATCAATGGTATCAAAATTTCTGCAGAGACTATTATAATTAGTTTACAAGGTACTCAGGTCACGGAGATAAAATATGAATTGGAAAAAAGGCTGTGGGAAATGGTTAGGGTGGGTTTTACTGGTTTTGACCCTACTCCTGGTTAGTTTCTATTTATTGATGCGGGGTGAGAATCGTAATCTGGATCAGAAAGCGAGGTTTGAGGTCAGCGGAGAATTTATCCAGCTATCCCATGGTTTGGTAAATTTCCACCTCGGAGGTATTGAAGATGCTCCGCTAGTTGTTTTTGTACCGGGTTTTTCTGTCCCTGCTTACGTTTGGGAACCCACGCTAGAGACCCTCAAAGAAGCTGGATACCAAGTTCTCAGTTATGACCTTTATGGAAGGGGATATTCAGATCGGCCTGATGTGGTTTATGATCTGGATTTGTTCACCTCTCAATTGACTGAGCTGCTCTCTGCGCTGGAGCAGAGTGATCCAATAACCTTGGTCGGTCTTTCCATGGGCGGTCCGATAGTTTCTCGTTTTGCAGTCCTTCATCCTGAGCAGGTTTCAGGAGTTATCTTAATCGCTCCTGAAGTTTTACAGACCACAAATAGGGATATCTTTCCTTTAAATCTTCCTGGCGTGGGGGAATACTTGATGGCAGCCGTGATGGGGCCGATTGTCCTGCCAAAACTCCAACCTGCTGATTTTTATAATCCAGATAATTATCCGGCGTGGGAGGAGTTATACAAAGTTCAGATGCAGTTTAGAGGAACGGGCCGGGCTTTATTGTCCACTATTCGAGAACTAGTGACCCTTGATCCTGAAGCTGGATATAAATTATTGAAGGAGACGAATTTGCCTGTGTTATTAATCTGGGGATTGGAGGATCAAACCATAGGTTTAGATCAAATAACCATTCTCCAGGAAATCCTTCCCGATCTGGAAACTTTATATGTGGATCAGGCAGGTCATCTTCCCCATTATGAAAAGCCTGAGGTTATCCAACCTGTTTTGCTGGATTTCTTATCCAAATATGCTGTACAGGATTGATTCCTTTTTCCAGAGCTTAATAACAACCGCTGATAGATTTCTTCTTAATGTTTTCTTGACAATCTCTAAATAACTTCCTAATCCGGGTAAGTTATCCTGAGATCATTATCCGTTTAATAAGGAGTAACTATGAAAAACCGATTGATTTTAATAACCATATTTGTTTTAGCCCTTTCGGCATGTGCAGTTTCGACACCTGACATTGTCACAGAAGATCAAGTTCAAGGTGAAACTGATGAATTAATAGTATCAGAGGAACCCGCTGCAGCTCCGATTGTTGATAACCAACAGGAAACAATCACCGCTTTATCAGATACTGATTTGTCAGATTCTGAAATTGCCGGATTGTTATTTATGAGGGAAGAAGAAAAGCTGGCCCGGGATGTCTATCTGCAAATGTATGATGTCTGGAATTTCAATATTTTCACCAATATCGCAAGGAGTGAACAATCTCATATGGATGCGGTCCTGGTATTAATTAATGATGTCGGAGCAGAGGATCCTGTAGGAGACGCTGAACAAGGAGTATTTGAAAATCAGGATTTACAAGATTTATATGATCAGTTGATTGATCAGGGCAGCCAAAGCCAGAACCAGGCCCTGCTCGTCGGTGGTGCAATTGAAGAGATAGATATTCTGGACTTACAAACCTACCTGTCTGAGACAACCAATTCTGCAGTAATTGCGGTCTACCAGAATTTACTCTTCGGATCGATCAATCATTTGCAGGCCTTTGTGCAAACTTATGAACGTCAGACCGGTGAGACTTATCAACCCCAGTATCTCAGTCAAGAGGCTTTTGATGAGATGATGGCAGACAGTGCCGCAATGGGTGGAGGGGGAAGCCGCGGGATGAATGCAAACTCCCAGGGAATGGGAAAAAATTAGTAAAGTAAATTTCAATTAACGACCATTCAAGGGCAGCTCTCGTTAGGGAGCTGCCCTTTTGTTTCCTTGACATCCTTTTCACGCTCAACTACAATGTTGAGGCAAAAAAATGAGGGCCTGTAGCGCAGTTGGGAGCGCGCATCAATCGCACTGATGAGGTCGCGGGTTCGAATCCCGCCAGGTCCATTCAGGTTGACGTACTACCCTAAAGCGAGTAAAATATTTCCCTGTACACTAGGGCCCATGGCGCAGTTGGGAGCGCGCCTCAATGGCATTGAGGAGGTCGTGGGTTCGAATCCCACTGGGTCCACAAAAAACGACATTTCCAGAAAGGAAGTGTCTGCATATTTATCCTTCGGGAGTAGTAGATTATCTGCCAGAGAGGTGAAATAAGTTGCTGAAAATTTCACCAATTGTGTCTGCAGAACACGAATAAAATCGAACTCGCCCGGCACGCAAACCCGCGTGATTTTGTTTCCTGAAAACCAGTAAGGAACAACGGTTCTGCCCGATAGAGCAGCCCCAAGTGGTGGTGCCCCGGCATCACAAGCAGGGTGGTACCACGGAGATCCCTTCCTTCGTCCCTGGCGCTGGAGGGTTTTTTATTTAATGCCTTTATATCGAATAAAGGCCAGGAGAAAAGACAATGAGCCGAGCTTATCAACCGCGGAAAATTGAATCCAAATGGCAGAAAAAATGGGATGCGGACGGACTTTACGAAGCAAATGTTGATGAGAGTAAAGAAAAGTTTTATGCCATGACCATGCTTCCCTATCCATCTGGAGACCTGCATATCGGTCATTGGTATGCCATAGCGCCTTCTGATGCCCGGGCTCGTTTTAAACGCATGCAAGGGTATAACGTGATGTTCCCGATAGGTTTTGACGCTTTTGGCCTGCCGGCGGAAAATGCTGCCATTTCCAGGGGCATGCACCCTAAAGAATGGACTTATAAGAATATTGAGCATATGCGCTCTCAAATAAAAAGTATGGGCCCAATGGTTGACTGGCGCCGGGAAATGATCTCCGCGGATCCAAAATATTATCACTGGACCCAATGGTTTTTTATTCAACTCTATAAAAATGATCTGGCTTACCGGAAATATTCTCCTGTGGATTGGTGCCCTCAATGCAACACCACCCTGGCCCGGGAGCAGGTCCATGGAGAGGATCGCCATTGTGAACGCTGCGGTACACAAGTAACCAAAAAAGATCTGGAGCAGTGGTTCTTTAAAACCACCAACTATGCGGATGAATTGATCGATTTTTCACTGATTGATTGGCCGGACAGGGTTAAAACCCTGCAGACCAATTGGGTGGGGCGTTCGGAAGGCGCAGATGTTATTTTTAAAACAGAAGCTGGTGATGATTTAACTGTTTTCACCACTCGTCCAGATACACTCTGGGGCGCCACCTTTATGGTTTTGGCTCCGGAGCATCCGCTGGTAGAAAAACTCACTTCGCCTGAGCAGACAGAAGCCGTTAAGATTTACAAACATGAAGCGGAACAAAAAACCGAGATCCAGCGCGCATCGGTTGATAAGGAAAAATCCGGTGTGTTCACAGGAGGTTTTGCAATCAATCCTGTAAACGGTGCCCGGATTCCCATCTGGATTGCGGACTACGTGATGATGGGTTACGGTTTTGGGGCCATTATGGCTGTTCCAGCCCATGATGAACGCGATTTTGATTTTGCTCGCCAATTTGATCTTGAAATTATCCCTGTTATTCAACCTGAGGGAGAGAATTTTGACGGGAAAACAATGTCTGAATCTTATATCGGACCCGGACTGATGATTAACAGCGCCCAGTTTGATGGCGTTGCAGTCACGGATGACAAAGGCCGGAAAAACCCAGGCATTGCCAAAGTGATTGACTGGCTTGATGGAGAAGGTTTGGGAAAGGAAGCGGTCAGCTATAAACTGCGCGATTGGCTGATTTCTCGCCAGCGCTATTGGGGCGCGCCCATTCCCATGGTTTATTGTGATGATTGTGGCTGGAATCCTGTCCCGGAAGAGGAGCTGCCTGTACTGCTGCCGGATGATGTCGAATGGCTTCCGACTGGCGAAAGCCCATTAAAATTGCATCCCACCTGGAAAGATACAAGCTGTCCCAGCTGCGGCAAGGCCGCCACCCGGGAAACAGATACCATGGATACTTTCATGTGTTCATCCTGGTATCACTTGCGCTACCTGAGCCCGGATTTTGAACAGGGTCCGTTTGATCAGAACGAATATGATTACTGGATGCCGATTGATATTTATACCGGCGGTATAGAACACGCCAATATGCATTTGATCTATACCCGCTTTTTCCATAAAGCTTTACGGGATATGGGCATAGTTGAAGGCCATGAACCGATGATGCAGCTGCGCAACCAGGGTATGGTTCTGGGGGAGGACGGCGAAAAAATGTCAAAAAGCCGCGGCAACGTGGTTTCTCCAGATGATCTGGTGGCAAAATATGGGGCTGATACCGTGCGGGGCTACCTGATGTTTTTTGCCCGCTGGGATCTGGGTGGTCCCTGGAATAGCCAGGGCATTACCGGCACCGAACGTTGGTTGTCACGGACCTGGTCCCTGTTCACAGAACCTCCTATGGGAGGAAAACCGCCCGAGGGCTTGATTAAGGATGTTAAACGGGCGCTGCACACAGCGCTGGATCGAGTTACCCAGGATTATGAAAAGGTTGAATTTAATACCATCATATCCACGTCGATGGAGCTGATGAATGTGCTGGTGGAAGCCAAGAAGAAAGGCGCTGCCAATACGAAAGATTGGGCAGAGATATTGGAAATTTACCTGCTAATGATAGCGCCGTCCGTACCGCATATTGCAGAAGAATTGTGGAGCGAAGTACTGGGGAAACCCTATTCCATTCACAACCAGAAATGGCCGGAAGCAGATCAGGAAATGATGAAAACCGATGAAATAACCCTGATTGTCCAGGTGAACGGAAAGCTGCGGGACAGGATCGTTGTGCCAGTGGATATTAGCAAAGAAGACGCTGAAAAGACAGCACTCGCCAGTCCGGGAGCTGCTCCTTTCCTGGAAGGCCAGGAGGTCCGTAAAGTGATCATCGTGCCAGGAAGGCTGGTAAATATTGTTATTTGATGGATGAACAGGGATCTAGATAAAACAAGTTGTATTTCTGGTTAATAGTTTTCCAGGTATAACCCGATCATAAAAAGAAAGGCTGTGAAATGAAAGAAACACAGCCTTTCTTTGCGTATAGCCACATGGGTTGTAGTAATAGGAAGGGTCAAGCAGGAATGTTCGGTCACTAGAATGCGGTATACTAGGGGCGGATTGCTTAAAATTTAAATTTATCCATTAATCCGCAAAGGAGATCTCAAAAAGGTATGAAAAAAGAAATCATTGTTTCTGAAAAAGCTCCCAAGGCATTAGGTCCATATTCTGTTGCGGTTAAGGCAGGCAACCTGGTTTACACTGCCGGACAGCTGGGACTGGATCCCGGAACTGGTGAATTTGCACCTGGAGGAATTGAAGGGGAAACCCGTCAAGCGTTAGAGAACCTGAAAAATGTTTTGGAAGCAGCAGGCAGTTCCCTGGAAAACGTTATCAAAACAACAGTATTCCTGCGGGATATGGATGAATTTACTGCCATGAATGGTGTCTATGGACAGTTTTTTACTGAAAAATTTCCAGCCCGTTCAGCAGTACAGGTTGCAAGATTGCCTATAGATGGAGCTGTGGAAATTGAAGCGGTTGCGTTTATCGATTAATCAATCTATTGAAAAACCATTATTCTAAAAAATGACCAGCGACCTGATACTCCTGGTGGATGACGAACCCAACATTGTTGAACTTGCCCAGCTTTATCTGGAGCGAGAGGGTTATCGTATTATTTCCGCTTCTGACGGCATAGCTGCATTGGCGGCTGTGGAACAGCACAAGCCAGATTTAGTAGTTTTGGATTTAATGCTTCCTGAAATGGATGGTTTGGAGGTTTGCCGCACGTTAAGAGGGAAAAAAGATGCAGTTTCCATTTTGATGTTAACTGCCAGGGACGAGGATATTGATAAAATCCTGGGTCTTGAATTAGGTGCAGATGATTATCTTACCAAGCCCTTTAATCCCAGAGAGCTTGTAGCCCGGGTAAAAGCTGTTTTACGCCGGAGTAAATCTAGCGAGGATTTAAATCAGGATGAACCTCTGCAAATCGGTGATGTCCAAATTGATGCCCTGCGCCGTGAAGTGCGTGTGAACGATCAATTAGTAGAATTACGTACCCAGGAATTTGATTTGTTATACACCCTGGTGCAGCATCCTGGAATTGTTCTTAGCAGGGATAAATTACTGGACCTGGCCTGGGGATATGATTATTACGGTAATACTAGAACAGTAGATGTCCATATTGGACATTTACGAAAAAAACTAGCTGAATCTCAAGTTAAAATAGATACGGTCACTGGTATTGGTTATAAGCTGATTCAAACAAGCTGAGTTGATTGTTAAAAAATAATGTTTACTTCTTTGCGTGCTCGTCTCTGGTTAACCTATGCGATTATTATTATCCTGATCTTAAGTATCCTTGGGATCAGTACTTTTATATATATAATCCGCAATCCAATCATTGACCGCCAGGCTATTGCCAGGCTTGAAGCAACATTGATCATGATTCGACGCCAATTTAATGATCGTACCAATACGAATAGGGATAACCAGATTTTTTTTGAACGGATCAGTGAATCTTTAGCTATGCGTTTGATTATCTTCACACCGGAGAGAAAAATTCTCCTGGATTCAGATCCTGAAAGTACCGCTATTGACTGGTCCTCAGCAGATAACAATCCCACTCCCCGGGGAACCATCGATGATCTGGATGGGAAAAAATGGTTGTATACCTCATGGGTCATGCCTGAAGGTGATACATTGGTCCTGACCCTGCCGCGACAGGGTGGACTGCAGCTCCTGAGTAATCCCCAGCTTAGAGAAACTTTGCGGCAGGATTTTCTACCATCTTTCTTAAGAGCGGGTTTGGTGGCTTTTATCCTGGCGGTGATTTTTGCTATCTGGATGGGAAGCTGGATAGCCGGTCCTCTGCAGAAAATTGAGCAAGCTTCTCGATCTGTTTCTCAGGGGGACTATCAAGAGATCCCCAGAAAAGGACCGGACGAAGTTAAAGCTCTGGCAGGCGCCTATAACGAAATGGTCAATCAGGTCCAATTTTCCCAGCAATCTCAAAGGGATTTTGTTGCCAACGTTTCCCATGAATTGAAAACACCTTTAACTTCCATTCAAGGTTTTTCCCAGGCAATCCTTGATGGTACTGTCGACTCGGGTGCCGGTTTGCAGAAAGCAGCCGGAATTATTAAAACTGAAGCAGATCGCATGTACCGTTTGGTTGTGGATCTGCTGGATCTGGCACGTTTTGATGCTGGTACTGTAATTTTAGACAGGAAAGAAGTAGATTTAAGCAAGTTGCTTACCCGGGTAATCAATCAGTTAATCCCCCAGGCTTTGCATGCCAGGGTTAAATTAACCCTCGCTGTAGATCCCTTGCCAACTTGTGTAGGTGATCAGGATCGCCTTGCCCAGGTTTTCACCAATCTGGTGGAAAATGCCATAAAGCATACACCCGAAAATGGATTTGTACATCTTAATGCCAGAAGTGAAAAAGGCGTAGCCCATATTGAAGTTATTGACAGTGGGACCGGTATACCAGAAGAACAGCTAGTCCGGATTTTTGAACGGTTCTATAAAATTGATGGATCTCGAAAAAAAGAAACAAAACCGGGAACAGGATTGGGTTTGGCTATCGCCCAACAGATAGTGCAGGCCCATGATGGCAGCATAACTGTTCGCAGTGTTATGGGGGAAGGTTCTGCTTTTGATGTTAGAATTCCCGTTGTAAAAGCAGATGACCTCACTGTGATAGCGAATAAGGGGGATCAAAAACCGTCATGAAAGTTTCTGTGATCATCCCTTGTTATAATGAGGAAGGCTCCATACAGGATTTGCTGGCAGCTTTTTGTGAGCAAAATTACCCGTTAAGTGATCTGGAAGTGATTATCTCAGATGGGATGTCCACGGATAACACTCGAAATAAAATTCGAGAGTTTACTGATGGAGTACCAGAATTAAATGTGCGGGTAATTGATAATCCTAAACGTACAATTCCCTCCGGATTAAATCAAGCGCTGGAAGCCGCACGGGGAGAGATTATCCTGCGTATGGATGCCCATTCCCATCCCCATCCAAATTATATAAAATACAGCGTTCAGGATTTGGAAGCCGGGAAAGGGGATAATGTGGGCGGGGTGATTAATATTCAACCGGCAAATGAAAGCTGGATAGCGATCTCAATTGCGCTGGCAGCCGGACACCCTCTGGGTGTAGGTGATGCGAAATACCGGACGGGTTCAGAGGCAAGAGAAGTGGATACGGTTGCTTTTGGAGCCTATAAAGCTGAACTAATTGATCGGATTGGTGGTTATGACGAAAGCCTGCTAGCCAATGAAGATTATGAATTTAATGTCCGGGTCAGAAAAGCTGGCGGCGTGATCTGGTTGAACCCGGAGATTTCCGCAGCTTATATCGCCAGACCTTCAATAAGAACTTTGGCAGTTCAATATTGGCGGTACGGTTTTTGGAAGTTGCGGATGCTGCTCCGTTACCCTGAAACAATCCGGTTCCGGCAGCTGTCCGGTTTGTTTGTGCTCAGCTGGTTGGGTCTGGGATTCCTGAGTATCTGGTTTGCCATAGCCCGCTGGTTGCTTCTGCTAGAGGCAATTATTTATGGATCGGCATTATTATTCTCTGGTATTCAGGCAGCAGTAGGTCATAAGAAACCCTATTTGGTAATTGGATTGCCTCTGGCAATCAGCACAATGCATTTTTCCTGGGGAAGTGGGTTTTTGTGGAGCCTGATTTCCACTTCTTTTGATAAAATAGATAAGAATTGAGTATTGAGAAATAAATTATGAACAAATCATTTGATCCTCAAAAAGAACGCCGCTTCCGCTTCCGTTTTGTTGAGCGGAGGATAATGCTGTTTGTTGGTGATATTTTAGCTGAAGTACTGGTGCTTGTTTTATCGTTACTGATCTGGGGAAACCAGGCCCAACCTGAAGGGTTCTCCTTTACCTTTATCCTGGAACAAGTACCCACCTGGTTTTATTTACTGCCTTTTTTCTGGTTTTTCCTTATCATTGAACTGTATGAAATCAGGAAAGCATCCAGTTGGAGCAAGACTTTGCAAGGTGTGGCAACCGCGGCATTAATCGGTTCTTTTCTCTATCTGGGTGTTTACTTTACCTCACCCCCGGAATCCTTACCGCGGACAGCTGTAGGAATATTCATATTGGGATCATTTGTTTTTACATTGTTGTGGCGACTTTTTTATATTCGGGTTCTGACTTCGGAATTATTTTTACCTCGCGTTCTTCTTGTTGGCGGGGGTGTATCGGGAAAGATATTATTAAAATCATTCAATGAGATAGAGCCCAAACCCTATTATTTGATTGGGATCATTGATGACGATCCTGAAAAACTTGGGCAGGAAATTGAAGGTTATAAAGTACTCGGCTCCGGTCAGGATTTGTTGGATGTCATTGAGAAAGAAAGAATATCCGATATGATTGTGGCCATCACAGGGGTAATCAAGGGTGGCACCTTCCAGGCTTTACTGGATGCCCAGGAAGTCGGGGTGGATATCACTCGCATGCCCGTAGCTTACGAAGAATTGAATCATCAAGTACCTATCCGAATTCTTGAAACTGATTGGCTTTTGCGTTCCTTTGTGGATGATACCGGAGTGAGCGGAATGTATCATATAGCCAAAAGGATAATGGATTTAATCGGTGGATTAATTGGGGTAATTATATTTTTAATTCTGCTGCTGCCAGTTGGGTTTTTGATTTTCGTGGACAATGGCTTACCTATCTTTTATCGCCAGGAACGTTCGGGGCAGGGTGCCAAGCCTTACAAGATCATAAAATTCCGAACCATGATAAAAGACGCTGAAAAAGATGGTCAAGCCCAATGGGCCAGTGATGGGGATCAGAGAATCACTAGAATTGGCAGGTTCCTGCGTAAAACTCACCTGGATGAATTTCCCCAATTTATTAATGTCCTTAAGGGTGAAATGAGTCTGGTTGGTCCTCGGTCTGAGAGACCCAGCTTGATTAACAAGCTCCAGAAAGATGTGCCATTTTACCGGGCCAGGCTTCTGGTTAAACCCGGCGTGACCGGTTGGGCTCAAATCAATTATGGCTACCCGGAAACAGTGGAAGAAACTATCGATAAATTGGAATACGATCTTTATTACATTAAGAACCGAACTGTTTTATTAGATCTCCGCATTATCCTGGGTACACCCGCAACAATCTTTGGATTAAAAGGAAAATAGCCCTATGCCAGTCTCACTAGTTACCGGAGGCGCCGGTTTTATAGGCTCGCACCTGGTGGATGCCTTAATTAAGCGGGGGGATGCTGTCCGGGTGTTGGACAATTTTTCAACCGGAAAATTGGAAAATTTAGCCCATGTTAAGGATCAAATTGATTTGATTAAGGGGGATTTGCGCGATCCGGTTGATCTGGAAAATGCGGTCAGGGGAGTGGATACAATTTTTCATCAAGCTGCCTTTGTTTCAGTTCCCTTGTCCATGGAAGAGCCAGATACTTGTTTTGATATCAACGTGGCTGGTACAACCCGGTTGTTATCCGCTGCCCGGAGTGCAGGGGTCAAGCGGGTGGTTTTAGCTTCGAGTGCTGCGGTTTATGGGAATAATTCCTCAGTTCCACTTAAGGAAGATGAAACAGCAGATCCATTATCTCCTTATGCTGCTTCCAAATATATTGGAGAGATATATACCAGTCTATATACCCGGCAATTTGGATTGGATGTGGTGGCATTGCGTTATTTTAATGTGTTTGGACCCCGCCAAAACCCGGGTTCAGATTATGCTGCTGTAATTCCAATCTTTATCGAAACACTTGAAAATGAAGAAGATCCTATGATCTTTGGTGATGGGTTGCAAAGCCGTGATTTTATTTTTGTTTCGGATCTTGTCAGGGCGAATTTATTGGCTGCTGAATCCAGCCAAGCCCCGGGTCAGGTGATCAATATTTGTTCAGGCGAAGAGATCAATTTGTTGGATTTGATCAAGTTGCTTGGTAATATTTATGGAAGAGAAATTCAACCCAGTTTTGAAGAAGCCAGGGCAGGTGATATATACCGCTCTTTAGGTGATCCTGGCCGGGCGAAAGAACTGCTCGAATTTACACCCAGTACAAGTTTTAAGGAAGGTCTAAAACAAACAGCAGCCTGGATGAAAGGATCTTCATCCAACTAACCTTGTCCAGTCCCTCTTTTTTAGGATTTATTTATGTCTATTGTATCCCTCCAGGAATGGAAAGAATTTATTTCGACCTGCCCTGATGCCCATGTGTTGCAAACCTCAGACTGGGGTGAGCTGAAATCCCAATTTGGTTGGGAGACCTGCTGGTTAATCCATGGTGGTCTTGGAGCTCAGATTTTGTTCCAACAAATACCTTTTGGATACCAGATCGCTTATATCCCGCGTGGTCCAGTTTCGAGATCTGGTTCGGTGATAGAACATCCCGATTGGGACGGATTTCAGGAAGAGCTGGATAAACTTTGTCGGCAGAGAAAGACAGTCTTTCTAAAAATTGAACTGGATAGCTGGGAAGGTGAAAACGGAGAAGGGAGTCTTCCTCAGGATATTTACAAGCCCAGCCCGCACAATATTCAGCCACCTCGAACCATCCTGGTCAGCCTAAAAGAATCGGAAGAAGAGATTTTAGCCCGCATGAAATCTAAAACGCGCTATAACATTCGCCTGGCTGGTAAAAAAGGAGTCACTGTTCGTCAACTGGATGATGTGGAGCCGTTTTACAGCTTGTTGGAAGGTACCTCAGATCGGGCAGATTTTGGCATCCACACTTTGGACTATTATCGGAAAGCCTTTGAACTTTTTGAGGAATCCGGTGCGTGTAAAATATTCCTGGCTGAATACGAAGGTACGCCGCTGGCCAGCATTATGGTATTTATACGCGGAAGGCGCAGCTGGTATTTTTATGGCGCTTCTTCGAATTTGCACCGGGATCGGATGCCTACTTATTTGATCCAATGGGAAGCTATGTCGTGGGCTAAGAGCCAGGGCAGTCTGAGTTATGACCTTTGGGGAGTGCCGGATCAGGATCAGGAGATTTTGGAAGAGAACTTTACACAACGACATGATGGACTTTGGGGTGTGTATAGATTTAAACGGGGATTTGGTGGCGACCTTAAGAGAACCCTTAATTCCCAGGACAGGGTATATTTGCCTGGTTTGTATTTCCTGTATACTGTCCGGGCAAGATTAAAATCATGAAAAAGGTTGATTGAATGGCTTTGTTTTCCTGGAATCAAATTATAAATACGATTGAAAACCCCCATCTTCTGCAGACAACTCAATGGGCAGCTGGTAAAAGTCGGTATGGATGGATACCCCATTACCTGGCCTGGTTTTTTGAAGCCGGACAATTTGAACTGATTGTCTCTCTCAATGGAGAATTTCAAAATAATAAACCTGCTGCCGCTGCGTTGGTCCTGGAACGGAAAATACTCCCCGGATTTTCGGTTTTGTATGTTCCAAAAGGACCCTTGTTGGGAGATTGGAGTGATCACAATTTACGAGACCAGGTGCTTTATGATTTAGAAAATTTTGCCAAAAAAAATGGGGCTCTTCAACTTAAGATTGATCCAGATGTGATTGTCGGGCGGGGAGTGCCTGGCGAAGAAGGATTCGCTGAAATGTCCGAAGGTTTGGCGATCCAGGATCAATTTAGCAAACACGGGTGGCACTTTTCTCCGGAACAAATTCAATTTCGGAATACCATTTTGATTGATTTAAAGGAAGAGGAAGACCAGCTTCTGGCCAGAATGAAATCAAAAACCCGCTACAATATCAGGCTTTCCAGTAGAAAAGGCATTACCGTTCGTCAGGGAGATCAATCCGATTTGGCTTCACTGTATCGGATGTATGCAAATACATCTGTAAGAGGCAGTTTTACTATCAGGGGAGAGGAATATTACTTATCTCTCTGGAAATCATTTATGGGGGAGGATTTGGATACAGACCAGGACCCTGTTGCTCAGCCACTAATTGCTGAATTGGATGGTGATCCGGTTGCTGGTGCTGTGATATTTAAATTTGGTGAACACTCCTGGTATTTACATGGTATGTCTTTGCCTGCACACAGTGATAAGATGGCCCCGCATTTAATTCAATGGGAAGCCATCCGTTGGGCAAAAAATCAAGGATGCAGCACCTATGATATGTGGGGCGCTCCGGATCGTTTTGATGAAACTGACCCGATGTGGGGAGTCTACCGTTTTAAGCGCGGCTATAATGGAGAAGTTGTTCACACGGTTGGCGCCTGGGATTTCCCGGTTCGGCCGTTTTACTATACTATTTATACTCGTTGGGTGCCCCGCTTGCTGAATATTATGCGTTGGTTTGGAAATCGTCAGACCCGTCAAATCACAACAGAAGACCCTAATAAAGTTTGATAAATAAAGGAGGCGGAATGCTTCCAAAAGAAAATTTTGCCCATCTGCCAACTCGAATTGAATCCCTGCCCAGATTATCTAAATTATTAAACGGACCGGAATTGCTGATCAAGCGGGATGATCAAACCGGCCTTGCTTTTGGGGGAAACAAAACCCGGAAATTGGAATATTTAATGGCCGCGGCTTTGGGTGAAAATGCTGGCATGGTGCTGACCGCAGGTGCAGCCCAGTCCAATCACTGCCGCCAGACTGCTGCTGCGGCAGCGCGCTGCGGCTTGGATTGCACGTTAGTATTGGCGGGATCAGCACCTGAAAAACCTTCCGCAAATTTATTTTTGGATCAACTTTTAGGGGCTAAAATTGTTTGGGCAGATAAAAATGGGCGGGACCAAACCCTGGAGAGCGCTTTTCAGGAAGCGAGGAAAAATGGAAAAAACCCTTATCTAATCCCATATGGCGGGTCCAATGCTGTTGGCGCTTATGCATATTATCAAGCGTATGCTGAGATTGAAGAGCAGTTGAAAAATGCTATGCCGGATTGGATCGTTTTTGCTTCCTCATCCGGCGGCACCCAGGCGGGACTTTCCATCGGGGGGGGAGAGTCTGGTGAAACCAAGATTCTCGGTATCAGCGTTGACAATTCTGCTGATGCCCTGAAGGGGATTGTATTGAATATAGCCCGGGAACTGCAGCAAAAAATGGGGAGAAATTCAATAGTGGAAGAGGGAAATATTCTGGTAAACGCTGATTATACCGGTGCGGGATATGGGATTATGAATGACCGGGACCTGGAGGCAATTCATCTTTTTGCAGAGACAGAAGGGATATTATTGGATCCTGTCTATACGGGAAGGGCAGCTGCGGGATTAATTGATCTTATAGGATCCGGGTTTTTTAAACGAGGCGAACGGGTTTTGTACTGGCACACCGGAGGCACTCCAGCCTTGTTTGCAGATCAATATTTGCCAAATATTTAATTTATTATCAGTCCAATCTGCTGGATTAATTTATCCCTGGAAATCTCTTAAATAAATTTGTGGCATCCGAAGAGACCTGGTCAACTAGGGATTGGATAAAATATTTTTTCAGATCAAGATTATCAAAAGGATCGATAAAGAAATCCAATTATGAGCTTGTTTTTGGACAAGGAAATACTAAGAGTAGTATGGTAAAATTTGCTGTTGATAAGAAGTTTCAAAAACTGATTTGATAACCTGTTTTTTAGCAAGGAGAACAGATGCTTTCCTATTGGGTTTATATAGGTATTTTCCTGGTTGTAGCCGTTGTTGTACCCATTGTTGCAGTTACTCTGCCGATGCTGATTTCTCCCAAAAAACCCAGTAAGCGCAAAGAAGAAGTATATGAATGCGGGATCGAAACCAAAGGAAATATCCGGGTTCAGTTGAAATCCCAATACTATATTTATGCGCTGATATTCCTGGTCTTTGATATTGAAATTATTTTTCTCTTTCCTTGGGCAGTCTCCCTGGGAAAACTTCCCCTATTTGCAGTATTTGAAGGTGTAGTATTTATCGCTATTCTATTTGCGGGCCTGATTTATGCGTCGCGAAAAGGTGCCCTGGTCTGGTCATAGATCCATGCCTATGGGATGCAGGAGAATTTATTCATGGCTGATTTAATTAATGTGATTGAAAACTGGCTGAAAAACTTGCTGTTGGGTTGGGGGGCAGGAGAACCATTGGCTCTCTTTATTCTCCAGGCCCTCGGCAGTGTGCTGGTGATCATAATTTGTTTTTTGATTGTGATCGCGCTAATCTGGGTTGAACGAAAACTGGCAGGACGCATCCAGGATCGTTTTGGCCCCAACCGGGCTGGTCCTTACGGGATATTCCAGTCTTTTGCAGACATCATTAAAATATTCACTAAAGAGTACATCACACCGAAAGGTGCGGATAAAGGTCTATTTAACATCGCACCAGTGCTTGCCATGGCGTCTGTTCTGGCAATCTGGGCAGTATTTCCTATTGCGGTCAACGTGATTGGCGCGGATGTTAATGTAGGTGTTTTATATATCGTAGCTGTGGGTGCATTTGGCATTCTGGCCATTTTGATGGCCGGCTGGTCATCCAATAACCGCTACGCTTTGTTAGGCGCATCTCGATCTGTGGCTATGTTGATTTCCTATGAAATTCCCATGGTGGTTTCTCTTTTAGTCCCGGTTTTATTGGCCCATTCGATGAAATTATCCACCATTATTGAAGCGCAGCAGCCCTGGTGGTATCTTGTCGTTGCACCCCTCTCTGCCCTGATTTTCCTGATTTCCTCGATGGCTGAAATTGGAAAAGCTCCTTTTGATTTGCTCGAGGCTGAATCTGAATTAGTGGCTGGATACCATACAGAGTATTCCGGTATGAAATTCGGCATGTTTTACGTGGCAGAGTTCCTTCATCAATATACGGTTGGCGCTTTAATTACAATTTTCTTCCTGGGAGGATGGGCCGGCCCACTGGCTGTTCAGTGGCCAATTCTGGGTGTGGTTTATTTCTATGGAAAGTCATTCCTGGTTTACCTGGTGATTTCCTGGATACGCCTTTCCCTGCCCCGCATTCGTATTGATGAAATGTTAAATCTGAACTGGAAATTCCTAATTCCAGTTTCTTTTATTAACCTTGTGGCTGTGGCCATTGCTGACCGGATTATGATGGATTTAGACCTGAAGCAGTGGATGTATGTTTTGGTTATGTTTAGTTTGAATATCTTCATTCTGTTGGTTTCTCTATACCTCTCCGGGAAGAGTAAACCGACAGTGGAAAGGGAAACATTCCCTCCCCGACCCGTGGCAGTACCTCCGGGTACGGAAAGTAAGTAATTGGTGTAAAAGGATAGATTTATGGTACCCGTAATTGTTTTTGCAGCGGTCAGTATTGTCACCCTTGGTGCAGCAGTCGCAGTAGTGACCAATAAAAATATTCTCCACAGCGCTTTTTACCTTGTGCTGGCATTTGTGGGTATTGCCAGTATTTATGTGCTGTTGGAAGCGCCCTTTATCGCGGTTGTCCAGGTCCTGGTTTATATCGGTGCCATTGCGATTTTGATCGTATTTGCTATCATGCTCACCCGCAGGATAATGAGCAAAGATATTGAGCAGCGAAACGCACAATGGATCTGGTCCGCGCTGGGCGCCCTTATTTTGTTTGGGGTTCTGGGCTGGATAGTGTACAGCGCTAATTGGCCGGTGGTGCAGGGGGCAGTGCCTGATGATCCTATTGCCTTGTTGGGCCAGGAATTATTAACTACCTATGTGGTTCCCTTTGAAATCGCCTCAGTGCTGCTTTTAGCAGCCCTGGTAGGATCAATTGTGATTGGAAGGGAAAGAGAACAAGATTCAAGGAGTGCAGAATGAGTATTCCTCTTAATTGGTATTTAGTCCTTGCTGCTGCTTTATTCAGCATCGGAATTTACGGTGTTTTATCCCGCAGGAATGCGATCGGGATCTTGATGGGCATTGAATTGATGCTCAACGCGGTAAATATTAATCTGGTAGCTTTTTGGCGATTCATGGATCCGGGTCGTTTGACCGGACAAGTTTTTGCACTTTTTGTCTTCACTGTTGCAGCCGCTGAGGTTGCAGTAGGGTTAGCCTTGGTGATAGCGATCTACCGCAATCGCGATACTGTTGTTGTGGAAGAGATCGATTTATTGAAAGAATAAGTGAGAGGAAAATGATACAAGATTTTTTCATCAACATAACCTGGTTGATCCCGGTTTTCCCCTTCCTGGCTTTTCTGATTATTATCCTGTTTACTCAGAATAATAATAAACTCAGCCATAGCTTGAGCATTGGCTCAATGGTTTTGTCCTGGCTGGTAGGGTGGGGCGTGGTTTTCAGTGCCATCGGCACTCCACATTTGGGAGAACATCCAATTCAGAAAGTCATACCCTGGTTTGAAACCGGAACATCAACCTTTGGTATTGGTTTCTGGGTTGACCCTTTGATGGCGGCGGCTCTCTTTATGGTTCCCTTTGTCTGCTTGATGATTTTTATCTACTCAGTCGGTTATATGGGATACGGTACCGATGAAGTTGATCCAAATTATGCCCGCTTTTTTGGTTATATTGCCCTTTTTGCAACCGGCATGCTGGGACTGGTAATTTCTGAAAATTTACTGACCCTGTTTATGTCCTGGGAGATTATGGGACTGTGTTCTTATCTGTTGATTGGTTTCTGGTTCCAGAAGAACTATGATGATCCCGATAAAATTACCCCACGGCAGGCAGGTTTAAAGGCCTTCCTGGTCACTAAAGTGGGTGATTTGTTTTTGATGCTGGGTATTATCTACCTATATTCACAGGCCGGTACCCTTAGTTACGCAGATACTCTTTTTAATCATGAGTTTTTGGTTCACCTGGCTGAAACACCAGCCCTGCCAATCTTTGGCGGTTGGTCAGCTGCCTCAGCAATTGCACTCCTGATTTTTGGCGGTGCTGTTGGTAAGTCTGCTCAGTTCCCGCTCCATATCTGGCTGCCGGATGCGATGGAAGGTCCTACGCCGGTAAGCGCATTGATTCATGCTGCAACTATGGTTTCGGCGGGTGTTTTCCTGGTTGCCAGAATTTTCCCTCTCTTAAATATCGTAGTTGAATTGGAACTCCATAATCCCACGATGGGAATCATCGCTTTTATTGGGGCTTTCACAGCAATATTTGCGGCTATTATAGCCATTGGACAGAACGATATTAAAGGTGTATTGGCTTTTTCTACCATAAGTCAGCTAGGATATATGATTGCCGCCTTAGGCATCGGGGCCTATGTAGCAGCCACTTTCCACCTGATCACCCATGCTTTTTTCAAAGCTCTCTTATTTATGGGATCCGGTTCGGTGATAATTGGCTGCCATCACGAACAGGATATGATGGAATTGGGCGGCCTGAGAAAGAAAATGCCTAAAACATTCTGGACCTTTGTGGCTGGTGGTTTTGCCCTGTCTGGATTCCCGATTATTACGGCTGGTTTCTGGAGCAAAGATGAAATCCTGGCCCATGCCTGGCACGAGTTCATGCTCGAAGGGACAGCTTCCTGGCCATTTTTTGTTTGGCTGTTGTTAACCATCGCGGCATTTCTGACAGCTTTTTATACTGCGAGACAAATTTCCCTGACTTTCCTGGGAAAACCGCGGAGCCATCATGCTGAACATGCACATGAAACCCCCGCTACAATGACAACCCCGCTAATAATACTGGCATTTTTTGCCCTGACCCTTGGTTTTGTGGGTATTCCTGAGGAAATTGTTGGACTTGGCAATAACTGGTTCCATAATTTTATTGGACATGAATACGCAGCCACACCGCTCTCTGTAACTGTGATGTTGTTATCTTCCGGGTTGGCGCTGGGCGGATTGGGATTGGGCTGGTGGGTGTACGGCCGCAAACCCCTGGTTCAGGGACAGATGGATCCCGTGGAAAAAGGGATGAACAAAATACGGCTGGGCTGGTTATACAAAGCCATGCAAAACCGGTTCTATTTTGATGAAATTTATCGGGCGACCTTTATTGATGGATCCGTAAAATTAGCTGATATCTTATATGACTTTGACTACCATTGGGTTATTGATCCAATTGTTAATCTGGTTGCCCGCATCGTGAGGGGTATTTCAGAATTCTCTAACAAATTTGATGAAAAAGTTGTGGATGCCCTGGTGAATATCACAGGACTATCGGGAGTAAAATTGGCAGAACTGGGAGGTATTACCGACCTCAAGGTAGTAGACGGATTTGTCAATGGCGTTGCGGATGTTACTGGATGGATTGGTGAAAAAGTTCTTCGTCCAATTCAGACTGGCAAAGCCCAGAACTACCTGTTGATTTTATTAATATCCATGCTGGCAATTATTGGCATTTACCTGGTCTACTAGACCAAAACGATTTACGAGGAGAACATGATGAATTTTCCAGTTTTGAGCTTGATCACCTTTACCCCCCTGTTGATTGCCCTGATCATTTTGGTCATTCCGAAATCAAAAGAAAACTTGATCCGCTGGGTTGCTACTATTCTCAGCCTGATCCCCCTGGCTTTATCTATATATATTTATATTGTGGTCCAGGCTGACCCGGGTACCATGCAGTTAATGGAAGAGTACTCCTGGATCCCTTCCATTGACGTTTATTACCGTATGGGTGTTGATGGGCTCAGTGCCGTGATGTTGATATTAACCACCCTGTTATCTACACTGTGTTATTACTACTCTATCTACACAGTCAAGGATCGGGTGAAGGAATATTATTTCCTGTTCCTCTTGCTTCAACTCGGTATGTCAGGTGTATTTGTTTCCCTGGACTTTATTTTCTTTTATGTTTTCTGGGAAATTGGACTTGTGCCCATGTACCTGTTGATTGGTGTTTGGGGCGGCAAACGACGAATTTATGCTTCCATCAAATTCTTCCTCTACACCCTGGCAGGAAGCATGGCCATGTTGCTGGCGATTATCGCTGTTTATCTGAATACCGGAACATTTAATATTCTTGAAGCGGCAGCTGCGCAGCCATTTGCCGGGAACTTTACAGTTGCGGCGGTGGCTTTTTGGGCTTTCTTTATCGGTTTTGCAATCAAAGTGCCCATATTCCCATTCCATACCTGGCTCCCGGATGCCCACACAGAAGCGCCCACAACGGGCAGTGTCATCCTTGCCGGTGTATTGCTTAAATTAGGTGCCTATGGTTTGATCCGGATAGTTCTGCCTTTATTCCCTGCTCAATTTGCTTACTTCTCCTACAATGTGCCCATCATACCAATCCTGGCGGTAATCAGTATCGTGTATGGCGCCCTGGTATGTATGGCCCAATGGGATCTAAAGCGACTGATTGCTTATTCCTCTGTCAGCCACATGGGTTATGTCACCCTTGGCATAAGCGCTGCCGCGGCCAGCCTGGCAATTAACGGCGGGGAGCAGGCGACAACCAGCGCCATAATCGGCTTAAATGGTGCTGCACTGCAGCTATTTACTCACGGTATCATAACCGGTGGGTTGTTTTTCCTGGTTGGCATGATTTATGATCGAGCCCACACCCGCGATTTAAAAGATTTTGGCGGTCTGGGAGCAAAAGTGCCTTATTATTACGGGATTATGCTTCTCACAGGATTTGCTTCCCTGGGTTTACCGGGGCTGGCAGGTTTCTGGAGTGAATTCTTTGTCTTCCGGGGAGCCTTCGCGATCATTCCCACCTTTGCCATCATCGGTGTGCTGGGGATTATTTTCACTGCTGCATATATCCTTTGGAAGGTTGTACAGCATGTCTTCCTGGGAGATTTTGACCAGGCGAAATGGGACGCTGCCACACACAATGCAAAATTGACTGATCTGGCTACTTTTGAAAAGGTTACCATGTGGCCGCTGGTCATTCTTATGGTGCTGATTGGTTTATATCCCTCCCTGATAGTTCGTTTATTGAACGCTGTATCAACAACAATGTTCAGCAACTTCTAAACGCGATATAAAGAGAGGCAATAACCGTGCAAATTTTCCTATTTTTACTCCCCCAGCTGGTCCTTTTCTTGACCGTGGTGCTGGTTTTTGGCATTGATCTGGTGGGATCCAAAGAAAAAAAATGGCTGCCTTACCTCGCACTTACAGGTGCAGTCATCTCTCTGGGTACATCCCTTTACCTTTATGGTTGGGCAGATATTGGGGAGGAATCAGTCCTGGGCGGCATGATCGCAATGGATTCGTTTTCCCTCTTCTTCCAGATCTTTGCGTCCCTGGTAGCAGTATTCATCATCCTGCTATCCATGGCGTACATGGAATTGAAATCTCCGTACCAGGGAGAATATTACAGCTTTATTCTACTGGCGAGTTTTTCAATCTCACTCCTGGCACTCTCGGCTGATCTGGTGATGATCTTCATCGCTTTTGAATTGTTGAGTATTTCTTCCTATATCCTGACGGGATTTTTACGCAAGGATCCTAAAAGCAGCGAGGCGTCCATTAAGTATTTTCTTTATGGATCTTTGGCTTCAGCCATGATGTTATACGGCATGTCCTTGCTTTATGGCGCTACTGCCTCCACCAATCTTGTTCACATCGCTCAGAGTCTTGCAGTTATCGAGCCAGGACTGCGATGGGTCGTGTATCCAGCCATTGTGTTGCTGGTGGTTGGATTTGGCTTTAAAACAGCTACAGCCCCTTTCCATCAATGGTCGCCAGATGCTTACGAAGGTGCGCCGACACCTGTGACTGCTTTTTTGGCAGTGGGATCAATCGGTGCAGGCTTTGCAATTTTTGCACGGGTCATGCTAACTGCATTGCCGGACTTTCAAATGAATTTTACGGCCTTGTTAACAGGCTTAGCTATTATTAGTATGACTCTTGGCAATATGGTTGCCCTGAGCCAGAAGAATATTAAACGCATGTTGGCTTATTCGGGTATTGCTCATGCCGGGTATATTATGATCGGCCTGGTTTCCTGGGAAAGCGGGGTATTGAATACTGTGTTCGACGGAATCAGCGGAGTGTTGGTTTATTTGCTGGTTTACCTGGCGGCTAATCTCGGTGCTTTTGCAGTGGTGATTGCTTTTGAGCATAAAGTTGGATCTAACCAGATTGAAGACTATGCAGGTTTGATTCAGCGTTCTCCGCTTATGGCTGGCACCATGGTGGTGTTTATGCTTTCCTTGATTGGAATTCCGGGCACTGGTGGATTTGTAGGCAAGCTGCTGGTCTTTGGTTCAGCGCTGCGGGCCGAATATTATTTCCTGGCTCTGGTTGCAATCATAAATAGTGTAATCGCCGGTTTTTATTATTTGAATATCATCCGGTATATGTTCTTCCAACCCTTAGACGAAGCTCCCCGGGAAAAAATCCAGCTGCCAGGATCGCTTACAACTGTGATTATCCTGGCCTGTGTTTTTACTTTACTGATGGGTATTTTAGCGCAACCCTTTATTCAATTTGTTCAGGATTCTTTGGGTTTTGTCATTTCCTGAGCAATTAAAACAGTTTGGATTGTATAGCTTAACTGGATAAAAAAATATTTGGAAAACCTGTCAGGTTGACAGCTTTTTGGCTTGTGAGTAGAATACAGCAGGCACATGTTTTTCTTGAGGAGTATTAATTGAATTCTGGCACTGAAGAGACTAAACAGGGAACAGTTTGGCAAGATCGGATCTGGGTAATGTCTGTTGCAGGTCAGGCAGGTTTTTTAATTGCCTTCCCGGTATTACTGGGAATGGCTGCAGGATTATTTCTGGATCGCCAGTTTAATACCATCATATTATTTACAGTTTTTCTCTCCATGATTGGATTTGCTGGTGGAGCTTTCCTTGTTTTTCGTTGGGTAAAAACTACTGTTCATAAACGTCTTGAAGACAAGAAAAAGGAAGATTAAATCCGTATGGAACAGGAAAAGAAAAAAAATAGTGGTTGTTTAGTCAAACTTCTAATTGGCTTGGCAGCGCTGGCACTTACAGGATATGGCCTGATTATGCCGGGAAAAGAACTCCCGACAATCAGTCTTGCGGCTGAACTCATTCCCTGGCATTTACCTATCCCGGGATTTGAAAAAGGCATCCCTAATACATTGCCAACCGCAATGTTAACAGCGTTGTTTTTAATATTGATTGCTTTTTCATATCATCGGGCAGTCAAAAAAGCAGAGCGGATTGGAAAAGAAAGCAGATTCCTAATTACTGTGGATGCGATTTATGAAGGTGTGTTTTCATTTGTCGAGACAACGGTTGGCAAAGAAAAGGCAACCTTGTTTTTCCCCATAATTGGATCGTTTTTCTTTTTTATCCTGTTTTCCAATTGGTCAGGTTTACTGCCGGGTATGGGATCAATTTTGATTGAGGGAGTACATCACGGCCAGGCTGCCATGATTCCAATTTTCCGATCCCCAACTGCTGATCTCAGCACTACCCTTGGGCTGGCAATAATTACTCAGGTAATGGCCCAATATTACGGATTTAAATTTCAAGGTAGAAAATATCTAAAGAAATTTTTCAACTTCAGCGCGGACCCCGATAGTGGGGCGCTAAAACCTGTTCTCTCATTTTCTAACGGATTTGCCGGAATCCTTGAACTCATAAGCGAATTTATTAAAGTGCTTTCGTTTGGCTTCCGGTTATTTGGTAACGTTTTTGCCGGAGAAGTGCTTTTGATGGTGATCAGTTTCCTGACAGCATTCCTGGTTGTGGATGTGTTTATCGCTTTAGAATTATTTGTAGGTGCCATCCAGGCACTGATTTTTTCAATGTTGTCCCTGATTTTCTATCAGATGGCAACTCAGCATCATTAATCAATAAGGTTGATTTCTTAAAGGAGAAAACTGCATGTCGTATGAAGCCGCAACTCAAATAGCTGCAGCCCTAGCAATCGGATTGGGATCCTTGGGTCCTGGTATCGGAATTGGTTTATTGGCTGCCAAAGCCATGGAAGCTGTAGGACGAAACCCTGAAGCCTCAGGCGATGTTCTAACTAACATGATCCTGGCCATTGCATTTGCTGAAGCAATCGCAATTTATGCCCTGGTTGTAGCACTGGCAATTAAGTTCGTGCCTGTTACACCCCTGGTCGTACACTAAGGAGGATACTGTGGGTGACGCATTATCAGCCATGGGAATCAATGGCCCTTTTTTAATTTCCCAAATTGTAAATTTCCTGGTGATGTTCGGTCTGCTGACCGTATTACTCTGGAAACCTGCCAGGAAACGCCTGGACGAACGTCAGGCGATGCTGCAGAAACAGGTCGAAGATACTGAAGCTGCTGCAGAAGAGCGGGAAAAGATTGGCCTGGAACGGGAAGCTGTATTGGTAGAGGCTAAAAAAGAGGCGGAAAAGATTGTGGCTCAAGCTCATGACCGGGTAGAGTCAATAAAAACTGATGCCTCGGAAGAAGCCAAGAAGATAATTATAAAAGCGCAGGAAGATGCCAAGGAAGAAGAAGGACATCTGCTGAAAGGTGTGCGCGACCAGGTTGCAGTTTTGGCTATCGCAGCAACCCAAAAATTACTGGGCACTGCCCTGGATGAATCCCGTCAAAAAGATTTGGTGGATGAGTTTTTCTCCAATGTCAAGGATGGCAAGGTTATGGTCCTTGAGGGAGATAAATTTGAAGGAAAAACAGCAGTTGTAACCAGCGCGTTGCCGCTGAGCAACAAAGAAATGAAGGTGATTGAAAAAGATATCCAAGAACGAACTTCTGGTAAGCCTGAAGTTACTTTTAAGGTGGATACAGACCTTTTAGGTGGATTGACAGTTCGAATTGATGACACCATGTATGATCATTCAGTTTTTTCTCAGTTATCAGGTATGCGATCTTTGTTCAACTAATTGCACTGCGGTTTTCTAGTGTACAATAAAAACGCCCGGATTACTAAATCAGGGCGTTTTTTTCATCAGGATACGATTATGGAGGAAACACAAAGTGGCAGCAGGAAATAAGGATCTTGGAGAATTGTTTCAGGAAGTAACTACCAAAAATCCATTACCTGAAAATACCTTTCCTATTAGAGGTATTGCCATTGATTCGCGGAAAATCCAGGCGGATTATTTATACCTCGCAATTCCAGGTACCCAGGTAGATGGCCATGAATTTATCGATGCTGCGGTTTCGCAAGGCGCAGCTGCGGTGGTGGGATCAAACCCCTGGCAGGGGTATCAGGACCTCCCCATACCTTATTTCCAGGTAGAGGACACCCGGGAAGCCCTCTCTCACCTGGCAGCCGCCTGGCATGAATATCCAGCCAGGCAATTAATTGTGATCGGGGTTACAGGCACGGACGGGAAGACCACAACGGTAAATCTACTCCATCAAATATTATTGACTGCTGGATTAAAAGCGGGTTTGATTTCCACTGTTAATGCAGTGATTGGAGATCGAATCCTTGATACAGGTTTTCACGTTACCACACCGGAGGCCATGGATGTTCAGAGTTATCTGGCGGAGATGGTTAAGGCTGGTATCACCCATGTAGTTCTGGAAACAACTTCCCACGGTTTGACGCAAAAACGTGTCGCTGCTGTTGAATTTGATATTGGTGTGATTACTAATATTTCCCACGAACACCTGGATTACCATGGTGATTTTCAGGGTTACCTGGATGCCAAGGCCGAATTGCTCAGAATAGTTGCCAACTCAAAAGAGAAAACTGGCCTGAAGCAGAAACTGGCAATATTGAATCGGGATGATCAGTCATTCCTCCCTTTATTAAATATAATATCTGAGATTGGTGTAGCCTGGGTCGATTATGGTAAGGAAGAAAATTCTCCTGCAAATGAAGTTAAAGGCCTAAATGATCAGCCGTTATTTAAGGCGGGTGACTTTCAGCAGGAACCGGATGGAATTAGATTTGTTATCCATCGGGCTGGAGAACGGATTCCAATTAAGTCTTCCTTGCTTGGAGAGTACAACGTCTCCAATTGCCTGGCCGCCGCTAGTGCTTGTATTGAAGGATTGGGATTAAGTTGGGAAGTTGTCCAACAAGGGATTCTTAATCTGGAGGGTATCCCGGGTAGAATGCAGCGTCTTGATCTGGGTCAGAAATTTCTGGTCATTGTGGATTTTGCACATACTCCCAACGCCTTGCAGGTGGCAATCTCCGCAGCCAGGTCGTTAACCGCAAAGCGAGTGATTACCGTTTTTGGTTCTGCGGGGTTAAGGGATCGAGAAAAAAGACGCCTGATGGCAGGTATATCTGCGGAAATGGCAGACCTGACGGTCTTAACCGCTGAAGATCCGAGAACAGAATCCCTGGATGGCATTCTGGAAGAGATGGCCCAGGGTGTGTTATCCAAAGGCGGTATTGAGGATAAAACATTCTGGCGCATGCCAGACAGGGGAAGTGCAATCCGGTTTGCTTTAGGACAGGCAGACCCGGGGGATGTGGTGATGATTTTTGGGAAAGGCCACGAACAATCTATGTGTTTTGGTAAAACAGAATATCCTTGGGATGACAGAACTGCTGCACTATCAGTCCTGGCTGATCTGATGGGAAAAGAAGGTCCATCCATGCCTAGCCTGCCAACGGGGGATAATTAGCAGGATCTGGTGAAAAATATCTATAGAACAAACATCTATTGACAAAATGCAGTTAGTTGGTTATACTACCTCAAACTTCTAATTAAATGGAAGTCCAGGAGGTAGATATGCCAGGACGTAGACAGGGAAAACCCGGTTCTTGCCGCCAAAGGCAGAGACGGGGAATGCGTTTAATCCTTCGTCCTAGTTTGCTTTTAATGCTAGCTGAAAATGAATCTCATGGTTATGATTTATTAGATCGGCTGGGTTCATTTGGGTTTGATTCTGGACGCCTGGATTCCAGTATTGTCTACCGTGACTTAAGAGATATGGAAGCAACAGGTTTGATTGAATCGTATTGGGATGATGATAGTAAAGGACCCAAACGTCGGGTTTATAGGATCACAGATGTAGGATTAATTTGCCTGGAAGAGTGGATGGCATCCCTGGGTACTGTGGCAGAACAGATCAATCAACTGATCCAAAAATTCAAATCAAATAAGAAAGAAAAGAAGGAGATTAACCATGACTGAGGATAATCAAAAAAGTGTTTCTGAACAGGAACCTGGTTTTGGGCGCGGGGCTGGCCGTGGGAGGAGGGGAGGCCGGGGACGAAATTTAGGTGGAGGTAGATCAGGTGGTAATTGCGTCTGTCCTACATGTGATCATAAGGAAATCCACAAGGCAGGAAAACCTTGTTATGAAATAAAGTGCCCCACCTGCGGGACCGCTTTAAACAGAGAATAGTTTAGTTAATATATTAAATAACTTTCCAGTCGTTTCTGGAATATTTAAAGATAAGGAATCAACATGAAAATTGCAGTATCTTCACCCGATGGCAAATTCAATACAGAATTCAGCCCCCGATTTGGCCGCTGCCAGTATTTTATATTTATTGATACGGATACAGGAGCATGGGAATCTAAACCTAACCCTGCTTTGAGCGCTCGTGGAGGTGCAGGACCACAGGCAGTCGAGTTTCTCGCAAAATCCGAGATCGAGGCAACGATTACAGGGCGTTATGGCCCTAACGCGTATAAGACACTGGAAGCCGCAGGTATCCGGGCCTTCATTGCCGACGCAGGCTCCCCTGAGGATCTGTTGAACCGGTTCAATTCGGGAACCCTGGAAGAAGTTAAATCCGCAACCGGCCCGGAAATGCATCATTAAGAGCGATTGCTTATGAAAATTTCAATCGCCAGCGGAAAAGGTGGAACAGGTAAAACAACAATCGCAACTGCTTTTGCTCAAGTTCTCTCGAGGGCCAAGTATTCAGTATCGTTATTAGATTGTGATGTAGAAGCGCCTAATTCACATATCTTCATCAAGCCTGAATTAAATCAGTTCGAGGATGTAAATATCTGGATTCCCAGTGTCAACGCCGAGCTTTGTAATGGCTGCGGTCGTTGTGCGGAAGTATGCCAATATCACGCTATTGTTGTGGTGGGCGGACAAACTCTGGTATTCCCAGAAATGTGCCATGGTTGTGGCAGCTGCACGCTGGAATGTCCTGAAAAAGCCATTACTGAAATCCCAAACAAGATTGGTCAATTAGAAGGAGGGCTATCTTCAGAGGGGATTAAATTTGGACATGGAATACTTGATATTGGTGAACCGATGGCCGTTCCGGTAATCAGGACCCTGAAGAAGTGGCAGGGTTTGAATGAGGAGGAAATTGTTATTATTGATTCTCCTCCAGGAACATCCTGTCCTGTTGTGGAGTCCCTCCGGGGAACAGATTATACAATCCTGGTCACAGAGCCTACCCCGTTTGGATTGCATGATTTAAGGCAGGCTTATGGCGTTACCCGGGAGCTGGGAATCCCTGCGGGGGTTATCATCAACCGGGATGGCATTGGCGATTCAGGTGTGGAACAGTATTGCAAAGAGGAAGGATTAGATATATTGATGCGAATCCCGATTGAGCGCAAGATCGGCCAGGGAATCGCACGGGGAAAAACACTTCTAGAAATTAACCCTGAATATGAAATTCCATTCCAGCAGCTCTATCTCAAGATTAAAGATGCTCTACCAGGTGTAGACCAAATATGAAACAATTAGTGATTCTCAGTGGGAAAGGTGGCACTGGAAAAACCAGTGTGGCTGCATCGTTCGCACACCTACTTTCTCAACAAAATACCCCATTTAAAACTGTTATCTCAGATGCTGATGTTGATGCGGCAAATTTGGAGCTGGTTCTTTCCCCTTCTTCCGTAAGCAGAGAGGAATTTTGGGGGGGCTCAATAGCAGAAATAGCCCCCGAGGATTGTACTGCGTGCGGCATTTGCGCGGAGGTTTGCCGGTTTGACGCAGTCAATATCAAAGAGGGTATTTATTCCATAGATCCGATTGCTTGTGAAGGTTGTGCTGCCTGTGTTTATCAATGTCCTGAAAAAGCTATTCAGATGAAAGAAGAAATGGCAGGGGAATGGTATCAATCCGATAGCAAATATGGTCCTTTATTCCATGCGATGTTGTTCCCGGCCCAGGAAAATTCAGGCAAGCTTGTTACTATTGTCAAACAGCAAGCGCGGCTTTTAGCCCTTGATGAAGCCTATGATCTTGTTCTTGTAGATGGTCCACCTGGCATTGGATGCCCGGTGATATCTGCGGTTTCAGGAGCTGATTTGGCCCTAATTGTGGCGGAACCAACTGCCTCTGGGGTGCATGATATGCATAGGGTCCTTAAAACGACTGCACATTTTGGTGTACAGGCGCTGGTTTGTATTAATAAAGCGGATATCTATCCTCAGGGTACAAATGAAATTGAAGAATTCTGCCAGCAGGAAGGAATCAGGGTTGTGGGGAAAATTCCTTATGATACAGCAGTCCCTGAATCAATCGTTCTGGGGAAACCGGTAACAGAGTATCAAAAAGAATCAGCTGCCAGCGTTTCTATTCGTTGGGTCTGGGAAGAGGTGATGAAAGTATTGCAGGAAATGGAAAAATGACTCAAAATAAATCTGACAAATTGGAAGCATTAATCCTGGCCCGTTTGAGTTTGGTAATAGACCCGGAGACCCGGGCAGATGTGATTCGGATGCGATTAATTGAAGATTTGCAAGTTAATGAAGAAGGTCAGGTAAAATATACTTTTCGTCCTTCTTCACCTGTTTGTCCAATTGCGGTATCATTAGCGCAACAAATTAAGGTTGCTGTTTCACAAGTGCCGGGCGTAACAGCCCAAGAGATAAAAATATCAAATTATGTCGGCGCAGAACAATTAACATTCCTGATCAACCGCTGAGGTTCTCAGAGTTGGAAAGGCAAAGCAGTTATCATGGGAAAAAGGATTATTTTGACCCTGAGAACTGGAATAGTTTATATTAATGAGGAGAAAAAATTATGCGTATAGCAGTTTCGATTGAAACAAATCAGGGACTAGACAGCCTGGTGGCCCACCATTTTGGCCGCTGTCCATTTTTTGGGCTTGTTGAAGTGGAGGGAAAAGAAATTCAATCTGTTAAAGTGATTGAAAATCCATTTTTTGCTGGCCACGAACCCGGTCAGGTCCCTGGATTTATCAAGGAACAAAACGCGGATGTAATGCTCAGTGGCGGGATGGGAGGCAGGGCAATTCAATTCTTTAACCAATTTGGAATTGATACAGCAACAGGTGCCAGTGGTACTGTCCAGGAAGCAGTAACCTGCTTTTTAGATGGAGAACTGCGGGGAGCATCATCTTGTGCAGAGAGTGAAGCTCATGGCCATGGAGATCACCAGCACGGTCAGGGACATAATCACTAAGAGAAGAACAGCGGATTAATCCGTTTCTTAATGATGATCAGTTGGTTTAAAAATGCAGGGGGAGAAGGGATTGTTTGCAAAGGTACGCTTGTGAATCAATCCCAGAGGTGTTTGAAATAACGCCGATAGAATTTGCTCATCCAGCTGGCAAAGATGAGGATGGGTTTGAGCTAAATTTTGATAGGGGCAGTGCCTCAATTCAACCTGGGGCCCATCAGGGGTTGCCCTCCAGCTGGCGTGGTAGTTGTTCTTATTTAGATGCACCACAGCTTCATTAAATCGTGTAATCCGGTTTTTTGAAATTTCCTGTTTATGGTTTACTAATTGATCTGCAATATCTTGGATAAGCAGATCGCGATCTTCGTGATCTGCTAGCACATCTAAAATCCCCCGAAGCAGGGGGATTGTATTTTCACCCAAAGCCTGAGAGCTGAGATTATAAAGCAAAATTGGCCGTCCTGAGCCAATAACTGGTCGATTTCCAGTTATCTGAATTGTCCCTTTATTACCTAGAATTTCCAAGTGATACCGGATATTGGCCGGGGTCATCTCCAGAAACCGGCTGATTTCTACTGCAGATGAGCTGGGATGGGTTTTCAGGTAGGCTAATATTTTTTGTCGGGTAACTTGCATAAAAACAGTATATCATGGCCGGGTAATAAAACAAAAATAATTTTGTTTTAAAAATTATTGACAAGGAATGGTGAGGGGCAATATAATAGGAAAGAACTTAATCAACACCCACCTTGTTCGTTACGAGGAGCGTTATTCATGTCGAGTGAATTGAATAAACCTGAATACAGCATTCCCCCTGAATTAGAGGGGACTGTTGCCATCACCACCCTGGATCGAATTTATAACTGGGGCCGGCGGTATTCTGTTTGGCCCATGTTTTTTGGGTTGGCGTGCTGCGCAATTGAAATGATAGCCACTGCTGGTGCCCGATTTGATATGGCCCGGTTCGGAATGGAAATTATGCGTCCGAGTCCCCGCCAGTGTGATTTGATGATTGTTTCAGGGACAGTGACCAAAAAGATGATTCCGCAGGTTGTCAGATTGTATAACCAGATGCCAGAACCTAAATACGTTTTATCCATGGGTGCCTGTGCATCAGGCGGCGGACCATTTAAGCGCGGGTATAACGTGATTGCGGGGGTTGATAAATATATACCAGTTGATGTTTATGTTCCCGGATGCCCTCCCACTCCCCAAGCCTTGCTGTACGGTTTGATCAAAATTCAGGAAAAGATAGACAACCAATCAATCAAAGAGGTCAGTTGGTATCAGAAGGGGGATGACGAAGGTATTCCTGTTCCCATCCTTGGTCCAGACCTGATTGATGTAAGAGATTATCCAGAACTGATGAAGAAAATCCAGGACAAGGAAAACCAGGTATGAACGAACAAATTAAAGAAATTAAATCGTATGAACAGGAAGTGTTAACGCGGTTTCCTGATTGGGCAGAAGTGGATCAAAGGGAAGGATTCCAGGGCTTGTTGGTCGATCAGAAAAATTTACTTGCCATGATGGAATCCCTACGTGATGAATTTGGTTATGATCACCTGACCTCGGTTACCGGTGTGGATTACCTGCAGGAAGAACAAATGGAAGTGGTTTACCATCTGTTTAAATCCACCGGAGGCCCAATTTTAGAAATTAAGGTTCAGCTTCCTCGGTCCAATCCTGTAGTCCCATCCCTGGTAGGCTTATTTCCTGGAGCGGATTTTCAAGAACGGGAAGCCTGGGATTTGCTGGGTATTCGATTTGAAGGACATCCCAATCTAAAACGTATTTTGATGTGGGAAGGATTTGCAGGACATCCTTTGAGGAAAGACTGGCAGGAAGTATTTTATGAGGGTGAATTTAAACCTTACGAAGATCGTTGGCCGGAAGGCAAGGTTTCCAAAATTGAGGACCAGAATCCCTATCAAGAAAACATTGCTTATCCCAAGGGATTTAATCCGGAAACCTGGATTCCTGATGGAGAAGAGCTGCTATTTCAAGGTTCCCTGCCCCTTGTGCAGGATGACCCTGGCATTGAAACAGAACAATTGGTGGTAAACCTGGGTCCCCAGCACCCTTCCACGCATGGTGTTTTTCGGATGGTAGCCACCCTGGAAGGGGAGACGGTTGTCGATCTGGAGCCGGTGATGGGTTATTTGCACCGCAATCATGAGAAGATAGGCGAACGCAACACCTATGCGATGAATATGCCCTATACGGATCGACTGGACTATTTCTGTTCCATGAGCAACAACTTCGGCTATGCGCTGACTGTTGAAAAACTCTTGGGTGAAAAATACCGGCCTCCGGAAAGGGCTGAATATATCCGGGTTATTATGGCAGAACTGACCAGAGTTTTGAACCATTTTATGGCCATCGGCTTTTTCTTAAATGACCTGGGCGCTTACTTCACCCCGGCGCTTTATACCATTAAGGAACGGGAACTGATCCTGGATATTTTTGAAGCTGTAGCAGGATCCAGAATGATGTGTAATTACTTCCGATTTGGCGGCGTGGTCCGTGATTTGCCGGAAGGGATGGAAGACCATATTCGTAAATTGGTCTACGATCGTCTCCCCAGGCAGATCGATGAATTGGATCGCTACCTGGTGGAAAATGAAATTGTTGTTTCCAGGAGTGCAGGTGTTGGTGTTCTAACTCCTGAACAGGCCATTGGTTTATCCGCCGTGGGGCCTGTGCTCCGGGCCTCAGGGGTGCCTTATGACATCCGCAGGGCCGAGCCTTATAGTATTTATGACCGCTTTGATTTTGATGTTGCAGTTCGATACCATGGTGATGTATATGATCGTTTCTTGATCCGTTTTGATGAAATACGGCAGAGCATCCGCATTTTGCAGCAGGCGATTGACGGGTTACCAGATGGAGATTTCCTGGCTAACAAAGCAGCCTATAAGTTCCGAATGCCTAAAGGCGAGGCGTATGGGCGTGTAGAAGGGCCCAAAGGTGAATTAGGATTTTATGTTGTTTCTGATGGAACAGATAACCCCTGGCGTTATCACGTCCGGGCGCCATCATTTATCAACCTGACAGGATTGCGTGAAATGAGCCTGGGAGAAAAAGTGGCCGACCTGGTTGCCATCCTTGGTTCCATTGATATCGTGCTCGGAGAAGTAGACCGTTAACTCAGTGCATCACCTCTGGAGAGATTTATGAAAGGATTTGGGATTATCAAGGGATTGGGTGTCACCCTTAAACATATTTATGATACCTACGCAGAAGACATCAGGGCAGGTCGGAAGCGCTATTACACAGAAGAGGGTGTTCGTCAGCGAATGACCCCGGATACAAAAGGCATTTTCACGGTGAACTATCCTGAAGAAAAATTGCCAACAGCTGAGGCTTTCCGATATGTGCCTTTCCTAGTTTATGACGAGGTGGATGGCGAAAAAGTGCCCCGCTGTACTGCTTGCGGCATCTGCAGCAAAGTGTGCCCCTCCCAGTGTATTTGGATTACCCGGGCGGAAGATCCGGAAACCGGGAAACCCATCAAGACGCCTGCTGAATTTGCCATAGATATTGATTTATGCATGAACTGTGGCTATTGCGCGGAATATTGTCCGTTTGACGCGATAAAAATGGATCATGATTATGAACTTGCTGGTTATGAGCGTATGGAAAGCAATATCCACAAACTGGAGAGGTTATTAAAACCAGCTTCCTATTATGCTGAGATTCGGCCAGTCAATTATGCTTTGGAACTACAGATCAAAGCGGAAGCAGAAGCGAAGAAGGCCGCACGAAGGCGTCCGAAGTAATCCAGGTTTTAATTTATTAGTAGGGATCATTTAATTTGAAAACGAATGAAAATTGGCGGTTGGAAGAAATTGAGCAGGAGATTGAGGAAATTAAAAAATCCTTGCCCGCACACTCAATTCCAGCCGCCATGTTATTAGAACTGGAAGAGTTGGAAGAGAAACTGGAACAACTCCAGCTGGATGAGGAGAACGAATCTCGTGCCTCAGACTAAGGTCGCCCTGGATTATCAGCGCTGCGATCCTTCCTGCTGCGAAGAGGGTGTTTGTGCAGCAGCCCTGGTTTGCAAGAAAAATGTCCTTAAACAGGAAAAACCAGGTGAGATGCCTGATTTATATCCCGCTATGTGCCTGGGATGTACAGAATGTATCAGTGAATGCCCTAATGAGGCGATCCGAATCATGCGCTAAAAAACCTCAATAAATTTGAGGTTTTTTAGTAGAGCTTTGTGATTAAGAACAGGGGTGGGAGCTAATCTGCAGGATCATCCGGCAGATTCAAAATTTCCCGGGCTTGTTTTTCCTGATCGTCCATGACCCGCAGCTCTGAAATCAGGTTATCTCCAACATAAAATGAAGGTGCTTTGTGATAAGGAACAACCACAGCCCGGATTCCATTTTCCTCCAGGATGGATTGATCCCTGAGAGCCTCAACAGTGGGTTGAACGTTCAGTGTGATTGATTTCATAAAAAACACCACCCTTTTAACCGATATTGCATAAGGATATTTTACCTGATTCAGGGATGTTTTGACCATTAATTGTATAGGTCTTATGAAGAATTTACAGAAGAGGTAGTTAAAATTTCACCAGGAAAGGATAATTTCAGCCTATTTTATCTAACAAAATTATCAACACCAGAAGTTGCAAATCACTATATAATTGAGGGAGTAAAGAATGGCGTTCTCTGTTGTTATCTAAAAATAACAACATTCTTTGCAATTTTGTTAGATAGAGATTTAAGTTTGACGCTGGAACTTTCTATCGATATAATAAAGATATTAAACTGGGAAAGAAAAATGAAAAGCAAACTTAAGGGCTCTTCGGGCAAAAATACAGGGCAGAGCTTCGTCGAATTGGCGATAGTGCTGCCCTTATTATTGTTTTTGTTGATTGCTTTTGTGGAAGTTGGGGCGATTATGTATAACTACCTGTCCTTGTTGGATGTGGTCAGGGAGGCTGCCAGATTTGCGGCTGACCGGGACCCAGAAGTTCTGACCGGGGACATGAGCAACTATCCCATCAGCGCCTGCGAGGATGATGCTTTGCATTATTATCTGGATTCAGCTTGCGTGATTATCGGCACAAATTTTAACCAGGATATTACCCTGGATCCTGCGACAGATGATATTACGATCTCAATTTTTACAATTGATAATAATGTAGTTGTGGATCGAAAACCTAACGACGGAGATGGGGTCTGGTCGCTGTACGCAGATAATTGGACCAAAAATTGCGATGGAACGTTTAAATCAAATACCCCATTTTTCCCCCAGGTAGCGGGGATTTCCTGGTTGCCCACC
>CAXMRF010000003.1:0-64899 GCA_964195965.1 uncultured Nitrosomonadaceae bacterium | reverse complement strand
AGATGTTCATTTAACACCGCTGCAATTTCGTCCGGGAAATATCCTTGCCCCTGGTCACTAATCTTGATGTGTGCAAAATGCTGGGTTTTGTCTTCTTCATAGAGCTGGGTCTGGATGATGACTTCTCCTCCAATATCGTTCTCCAAAATAGCGTTGGCGACCAAGAAAGAAAAGATTTCCTGGAATAAGGCATGGTTCATTTCCAGAAGGGGAATATCATCGGGTAACTCCACTTTCGTGAGGAGTTTCTTTTCCTCGATTTCTGATTTTGCATTTTCCAGGCAAGAGTTTATGGCCTCTTGTAACTCCGCCGGACGGATGCTGTCGGGGTCTGGATCAGCGGTTTTTACACTCGCTGTTTGTGGAGGAATGATTTTCTCTACCACTACTGGAGGTGGTTTATGATCTTTGATATCTTGAATTTCTTTGTCAATAACAGAAATATATTTTCTAAGCGCTTCTGTGGATTCTTTCTCGGATAAATCTATCAGCATGGCCAGATGGCGTTGAAGAGAATTGCCCCAGGTCATTAACTGGTTATGTTTTGCTTCTAATGCGTCCTGATCCAGAAGAAGATTCTGGTGGTTCCTGGACAAGACAGCCATTTCCTCTTTAAGCCCCTGTTTGTCCTGGGCTAATTGGGTTAACTTGGAGGATAATTCCCGAATGGTCTTTTTAACGTTTTCGGATTCGCTATCCTGAGACACAAGATGGTGGCTGAAGGCAGCTTCGAATAATTTACAGAGAATCTTGATGTAGTCCTGATCTTCTTTCGTCCAGGGTCGGTTTGAGAAAGGTGAAAATAAGACAACGCCTATGGTCTTGTTAGCGCCTGCGATATGAACTGGTGCTGCCAGCAGGTGACCAGGTTTGCTTAATTGAAGCATATTGGCAAGGTGGGATAAATCCCGGGAGGTGCTGCTGGCTGGAATATGAAGCATCTTTCCCCGTTGGATATAATTTGAAAGAAGAGGGATGCTTTTACTGTCCAGGGTAATCGCTTGCATAGGCTCTTCGCGAAGAGCCTATGCAAGCGATTACCCTGGACAGTAAAAGCATCCCTCTTCTTTCAAATTATATCCAACGGGGAAAGATGCTTCATATTCCAGCCAGCAGCACCTCCCGGGATTTATCCCACCTTGCCAATATGCTTCAATTAAGCAAACCTGGTCACCTGCTGGCAGCACCAGTTCATATCGCAGGCGCTAACAAGACCATAGGCGTTGTCTTATTTTCACCTTTCTCAAACCGACCCTGGACGAAAGAAGATCAGGACTACATCAAGATTCTCTGTAAATTATTCGAAGCTGCCTTCAGCCACCATCTTGTGTCTCAGGATAGCGAATCCGAAAACGTTAAAAAGACCATTCGGGAATTATCCTCCAAGTTAACCCAATTAGCCCAGGACAAACAGGGGCTTAAAGAGGAAATGGCTGTCTTGTCCAGGAACCACCAGAATCTTCTTCTGGATCAGGACGCATTAGAAGCAAAACATAACCAGTTAATGACCTGGGGCAATTCTCTTCAACGCCATCTGGCCATGCTGATAGATTTATCCGAGAAAGAATCCACAGAAGCGCTTAGAAAATATATTTCTGTTATTGACAAAGAAATTCAAGATATCAAAGATCATAAACCACCTCCAGTAGTGGTAGAGAAAATCATTCCTCCACAAACAGCGAGTGTAAAAACCGCTGATCCAGACCCCGACAGCATCCGTCCGGCGGAGTTACAAGAGGCCATAAACTCTTGCCTGGAAAATGCAAAATCAGAAATCGAGGAAAAGAAACTCCTCACGAAAGTGGAGTTACCCGATGATATTCCCCTTCTGGAAATGAACCATGCCTTATTCCAGGAAATCTTTTCTTTCTTGGTCGCCAACGCTATTTTGGAGAACGATATTGGAGGAGAAGTCATCATCCAGACCCAGCTCTATGAAGAAGACAAAACCCAGCACTTTGCACACATCAAGATTAGTGACCAGGGGCAAGGATATTTCCCGGACGAAATTGCAGCGGTGTTAAATGAACATCTAACAAAAGAACAACAGGGCAAATTAAGCCAGGTCATGACAAATCTATTTGTCACAAAAAATCTGGTTGAAAATGAAGGGGGACGAATGTGGGTGGAAAGTAAACCAGGGGAAGGAACTACAGTAAGTTTGCTATTAGCATTTCTCTAGGAAATCCATTGAGGAAATGACATAATTGGTACGGTTCTTGCTACCTACATCGTTAGATGGATCGGGCTAGAACCCGTTCCTCCTGTCCGAAGGGAGTGGCCAAATTAATTTTTCCAAATAAATGGTCCACTCAGGGGTTAAAGCGGAGAAATTTATTCCCTGAAAATTGCTGGATAGTTATCAGTATTGGAAATTACCCAAAATGTTCAAAAATAAAAACTATTTAATATTTATCATTGGTTTTGTCCTGATGGGTCTGGTTTTTCTTGGATTACAGCTCAGCGGGAGATTACCCTTTTCTTCAGGGCAAACAACTCGGGTTGCAATCAATGATATACCCTTTGGATCTTCGCCAACTGCTACCGCCTTCCAGCCACTTGCTTCTACACCTACCTATTTCCCCACAGCATATCCTACCCCAACCCCAACCATAACACCCAAACCTCAAAAGATAAGACCGGTTAGCAATACCAATGGGGTTGATCCTATCGTTCTGCCTGATCATCAAATTACAATTTTATTACTGGGATCAGATCAAAAATTTAAAGGATCTATAGGCCGAACCGATTCTATCATTCTACTGACAATAAACACTGAAGAAGACACCATAACTGTCACTTCTTTTCCAAGGGATCTGTATATATACATTCCCAGATGGACTGATCAGCGCATCAATACGGCTTTTGCGCATGGCGGTTTTCAGCTCATGCAAGACACTTTGATGCATAATTTCGGATTTAAGCCAGATTATTACATGTTGATTAATCTCTGGGCTTTTGAATATATTGTCAATGATCTGGGGGGTGTTTACGTGAATGTTCCCCGAACTCTCTGCGATGATAAATGGGGTCATGGATTATCTCATTGTACCTACCCAGGGAACCAACATTTTTACGGCAAAGAAGCGCTCTGGTATGTGCGTTCACGGGTCACAACCAATGATTTTGATCGCGGTTTTCGAGGTCAGCTAGTTTTAAACTCCATGCTGGATCGGTTTTTCTCGTTGGGTACTCTGGAGAGGATTCCTCAACTTTATAACACCTATGTGAATAATGTGACCACAAACCTGGACCTACCAACTATCCTCTCCCTGATTCCAACAGCAACCAAATTGACTGATAAATCCCGGATTACTCAATATTTTATCAACCAGGACTCGGTAACCGACTGGGTTACACCTACTGGCGCCCAGGTATTGCTGCCTAACTTTCAGATTATTCGGAATATACTAAACCACGCCCTCAACACCCCTTGAACCACTCCGTGGGATACTGTTTAGGAGCATGAAATTGCATAGACTTCAAAATAATCATCATTATTTGGATGATAACAAAATTACGATGAGTGAGGACGTATTATGTTAACTGGAAAAGGAATGTTCATCTGGCAAATCCAGAAATGCCATGAAGGCAGCGTGAGTGAAATAACCAGGAAAGCCGTCAAATCAAATTACACCCACGTGCTAATTAAAGTCGCCAATGGAATTTACAGCTATAACTACGATTGGGAAAAGAGTATTGATCTGGTTCCCCCATTGAGCGCTGCCCTTAAAAGTGAGGGTATCCAGGTGTGGGGTTGGCATTATCTATTTGGAGATCAGCCTGGACTGGAAGCCCAAAAGGCTATCAGCCGCACTCGTCAATTAGGCCTGGATGGATATGTATTGGACGCAGAAGGTCATTATAAGGGAAAATTCAACTCTGCTACCATTTTCATGGACCAGCTAACTGCATCTATTAAAGATATACCTATCGCACTAAGCTCTTACCGGTATCCTTCCCTGCATCCCCAACTTCCCTGGAATGAGTTCCTTAAGAAGTGCGACCTGAACATGCCCCAGGTATACTGGATGTTTGCTAATAATCCAGGCGCACAGCTAAAAATGTGTATTGCAGAATTTAAGAACATGAAATATACCCCGCCGATTTTCCCCACAGGCGCTTCTTTTACTGAATTTGGGTGGACGCCTACAATCGGTGAAGTAAAAGAATTTATGCAAAAAGCAAAAGAACTTAACTTACCTGGATTTAATTTCTGGGAATGGGGCAATCTACATAATTACTTGCCAGCAGAATATTATCGTACAATACGGGATTTTGCATGGGATGACGGACCAACACCGCCCAAAGATGTCGCAGAAGAAATCATTGATGCGCTTAATGCTCACAGCACGGATCAATTACTGGCCCTCTACCGAGAAGATGCGGTCCATATAACAAGTGAAAGAACTGTCCAGGGCAAGGAGGCTATCAAGAGCTGGTTTAGCACTATGTTCTCACAGCTTCTACCTAATGCAACCTTCACCCTGGCAGGTTTCAGCGGCACGGGCAACACCAGGCAAATTAATTGGACTGCAAGTTCAGCTATAGGTAATGTGCAAAACGGCAGTGACACAATAGGCCTGATCGACGGCAAAATTGCCTATCATTTCTCTGAATTTACAGTCAATAAATAAGCCCGGTTTAGTACCCTGGATTAATCTTCAGATACCGGACGTACCATTTCCCAGGGGATGGTTAATAGAGTTACCTGATCGTCTTCACGCATCTCCACAACTTCTCTACCCTTTTGAGCGACCCTGGTTTGCAAAGGAGCATCATCCAACCGGGTAGATTTGGGCGCAAATTTTTCCAAATGCACAGTTACCCGCATGGTACCTTTGCCAATTGTCATGCCTGCCAGAGAATCTCCTTCCGGGAATTTCCAGGCTATAACCCCTTTTCCATATCTGCCTTGCAAGGGGAAATCTTCCGGGTTAACCCGTTTTGCTCTGCCTGATGCTGTCAAAAAATATAGCTCCCCTTTTTTGGGAAGAGTTTCCATACCTATAATTCGATCTCCTTCCATCAATTTCATACCATTAACGCCGGCAGCCAGCAAACCCATTGGACGGATATCCCCTTCTTTAAATCGAATCGCCATCCCCTGGTTTGTTGCCAGGAATATATCCTTGGTACCATCACTTAGACGGACAGAAATCAATTTGTCTTTGTCATTCACTTTGACCAGGGTAAAAAGTTGAGCGGATGGTCCGGGCAATTCACTGATTTCACTTTTCTTTAACATACTTTGTTCGGTTATTGTAACGACATGCCACTTTTCATCACGGTTTTCTTTTGGCGGCAGTCCAAATACTGAACTTAATTTGACTTCATTATTAAAGGGGGTTAATTTAGATAAGTGGGTCCCCTGGCTGGGCTTGGGCGTTTCTGGCACTGTGTGAGCAGGAATAGCAGCAGTCTCGCCAGTTTCGGAGACAAGAAAAAGCGTATCACGTGTATTCACTCTCACCAGCCAATTAGGCACATCCCATCCACTTGGCCGAGGAGGATCATCCGCTGGAGTGCGGGACACCAATCCATCCCGATTTATCATCACCCAAACTTTTTCAGATGGAGTGAGCTGGGTAAGCTGCATGGGAGCTGCCTCCAAACCACCTTCCACCATGGCGATCTGGGTCCTGCGGGCATCATTAAATTCCTCTTTAATTTCTTGAAGAGCTAAAGCAACTACTTCCCGCATCTTTTTGGGTGATTTCAGCAGAGCTCTGAGTTCTTTAATTTTCTTCTGGATTTGTTTAAATTCATCTTCAATCTTCTTGCGTTCTAATCCAGCAAGGCGGCGAAGGGGCATATCAAGAATAGCCTGAGCTTGAATTTCCGTCAGAGATAATTCTCGCATCAAGTTATTTTTTGCCGTTTGAGCGGAGCGAGATTTCCTAATTAAGTCAATTACAGCATCCAGGTTATCCAGCGCAATTGTTAACCCGGTTAAGAAATGTTCCCGGGCTTGGGCTTTCTTTAAATCATGCTGGCTTCTGCGTTTAATAATATCCAGCCTGTGTTCCAGGTAAACCAGCAAGGCGCCTTTCAGGTTAAGGAGTTTAGGCTCCTCGTTCACCAACGCCAAAATAATAATGCTAAAAGTATTTTCTAAAGTAGTGCGCTTGAAAAGGGTCTCTAATACTTCTTCCGGTTGAGCTGATTTCGTCAATTCAATAACGATGCGCATACCCTGTCGATCGGATTCGTCTCTTAAGTCAGCAACACCATCCAATTCTTCATCTCGGACCAGTTTGGCAATTCTCTCCAAAACTGTGACCTTCTTGGTCATATAGGGAATTTCAGTAACCACAATCCGATTCCGTCCCCGTGACATTTCTTCAACAATAGCTTTTGCCCGGACACGAACTTTTCCTCGACCGGATCCATAAGCGCTTTTCAATCCACTGCGTCTTTGGTCCTCTATGATCACACCACCTGTTGGGAAGTCAGGCCCTTGAATAAATTGGGTTAGTTCCTCTACGGTGATCTTGTCTATGGATTTCCAATTATTCAACATAAATTCCAGCGCATCCACAATCTCTCCCAGGTTGTGGGGAGGAATACTGGTGGACATACCCACCGCGATACCCGTAACGCCATTCACCAGTAAATTTGGGAAAGATCCTGGCAGCACGCTGGGTTCCTTCAAGGTACCGTCAAAATTATCCCGGAACTCAACTGTGCTTTTCTCGAGATCATTCAACATCAAAGTGGCCGGAGAAGCCATCCGGGCTTCTGTATACCTCATCGCTGCCGGTGAGTCGCCATCGATCGAGCCATAGTTACCCTGTCCATCTACCAGCGGATAACGCATGGAAAAATCCTGGGCCATCCTGGCCATAGATTCATACACAGCCATATCGCCGTGAGGGTGATATTTACCCAATACCTCTCCCACAATTCGGGCAGATTTCTTATAAACAGCATCGGGGCCCATGTTCATGTCATGCATGGCGTACAGGATCCTGCGATGGACGGGTTTTAGTCCATCCCTTGCATCTGGAAGCGCCCGAGAAATTATTACGCTCATGGCATAATCCAGATATGCTTGCTGCATTTCATCATCAATATCTATCGATCGGACCAATCCTATATCCATATTTCCTCCAACTACAACACAACACGGAATACGATGATTGCGTCTAGTTCTTCACATTTCGTATTCCGTAATTTTTTCCACATTTAGACTATTAAGGGATTTTAACCGATGAGCATTATAACACGAAAAGAGCTGCACTCTTTCAACTTACTCCGATGGGGTATATAAAAAAATCAGGAAACGGTTTCATCCAGCTAACCGTTTCCTGATTCTAAATAACAAGGGATTTTGTTTTATTCTTCAGAGATTTCTACCTCAAGGTCTTCGATAACAGTATCCGCATCAATTTCATCAAGCTTAATTTTCGCATCAACATCATCCGAACCTGCTTCGGCTTCTTCTGTTTCAGCAAGTTCATCTTCAGGTGCGCTCGGGCCTCCCCTAAAGCCTGTCCCGGCTGGAATCAATTTACCGATGATCACATTTTCCTTCAGACCAAATAGCGGATCTTCGTCCCCGTTAACAGCAGCCTGGGTCAGGATCTTGATTGTATGCTGGAAGGAAGCAGCTGACAGGAAGGAGTCTGTACTCAGGGAAGCTTTTGTAATACCCAACAGGATATCGTCATATTTAAGAGGGAGTTTGCCTTCTTGAAGAAGCTGCTCATTTTCTGCAATTACTCCCATTCGACTGGCTAATTCCCGCGGCAGGGTTTCCGAATCCCCGGAGTCTGTCACATTCACCCGTGACATCATCTTGGCAATCACAATTTCGAAGTGTTTGTCATGGATATTCTGACCCTGGGAACGATATACTCGTTGTACTTCCGTGATCATATACTGCTGGCAGGCTTCACGCCCACTGATCCGGAGAATGTCATGCGTATTCAAGGAACCCTCAGTTAATCGCTGGGCTGGTTCAACCACCTCACCATCAACTACAGCCAAACGGGCATTACTGGGGATTTCGTAAAACTTTTCCTCATTGATTTCATAAGAAACAATGATGCTTCTGCCCTCGATGCGAACCCGGCCGCCATTCCTGGCTATTAGTTTATTATCTGCATCCAGCGAGGCCACAACATCACCTTCTTCAATCTTGTCTTCGTCTTTTACACGTTTCCGCCAATGTTTTTCTAACGCATAAACATCGCTGATCATTTCACTGTGAGTAATCCGGACCACGCGCATATCACTGTAGCGATCGGATTTTTCAATGCTTACATTACCAGCTATTTCAGTCAGGACAGCTTCACCTTTGGGTGCCTTTCGAGCCTCAAATAACTCTTCAATCCTGGGCAAACCTGTCGTGATATCACTTGCAGCAGCAACACCACCGGTATGGAAAGTCCTCAATGTAAGCTGAGTGCCTGGCTCACCAATAGACTGGGCAGCAACAATACCCACTGTTGCGCCTTTCTCCACTGGTTGACCTCGACCAAGGTCAAGACCGTAGCACTTAGCGCATAAACCAAATTCCGATTCACAGGTTAGCGGTGAAAATACCCGCACACTTTCTACATTGGATTTCTGGATCATGCGAGCGATTTCCCGGGAAGCCAGGGTGTTTTTTTCTACCAGGATTTCCCCAGTTTCATCATCCACCACATGTTCTGCAATCACCCGGCTAAAAACCCGGTCTTGCAGGGTTTGCCCGGCAATATCATCAGCGCGTAACAAAAGAATTGAAGTGTCAGTACCGCAATCTTCGGAATTAATAATCGCATCCTGGGAAACATCTACCAGGCGCCTGGTCAAATACCCGGCATCCGCTGTTCTAAGAGCCGTATCAGCCAAACCTTTCCGGGCACCATGGCTGGAAATGAAATATTCCAACGCGGTTAACCCTTCGCGGAAGCTGGATCGGATCGGAAGCGGAATAATCTGACCGGAGGGATCTGCCATCAATCCTCGCATACCAGCCAACTGAGAAACTGGACCAAATCCACCTTTGGTAGCGCCGGAAAGCGCCATCACGGCCATGTTGCCATGTGGATCCATGTTGGCTTTAACAGCATCACCAACAACTGCGGTGGTTTTTTGCCAAATATCTATTACCCGATCATCCTGCTCCTGAGCTGTCAATAATCCACGGCGGAAACTGCGTTCCACAACGCTGACTTTTTGAAGTGCTTCAGCAACAATTTCCTCTTTCTCTGGTGGAATTTCCAAATCGGCCACAGCGATTGAATAACCAGACTTGGTTGCAAATTCGAAACCCAGATTTTTAATACTGTCTGCTGCACGTGTTGTGGTGTCGTTATCGCAATATTCGTAAATTTCTGTAATCAAATCTTTGACGTCACCTTTCACCAGCGCCCAATTCATAAACTGGACTTCGTATGGAAGGGAAAGATTAAAGATAGCTCGGCCTACAGTGGTATCAATTACTCGCTCCTCGGGAGCATTCATGCGTTCACCATCACCGTCATACCAGGTTTCAGCGAGTAGTTTAATTTTGGTCGGTATTTTCACCTGATCCAAGTGGTAGGCTAATTCCACTTCATCCATTGTAGAGAAAATCCGTCCATCACCCGGATAGGATCGTTCATCTTCCCGGGTCAAGAAAAATACACCCAAAACCATATCTTTGGATGGCGCAATAATAGGCTCGCCATTAGCGGGCTTAAGTAAGTTTTTAGTGGAGAGCATCAGCTCCCGGGCTTCTGTAACGGCCCTCTGTGAAAGCGGCACGTGGACAGCCATTTGGTCACCGTCAAAGTCAGCATTGAATGCCGGGCAAACCAGGGGGTGAAGCTGAATGGCGCTGCCTTCAATTAATTGTGGTTCGAAGGCTTGAATACCAAGGCGGTGCAAAGTCGGCGCACGGTTGAGAAGAACAGGGCGGCTTTTAATCGCTTCTTCCAAGGCTTCCCAAACTTCTGGCCGGTTGCGTTCAATCAATCGCTTGGCTCCCTTAACATTGGTCGCAAAGCCGCGTTTTTCCAGGATCGAAATTACAAAGGGCCGGAACAATTCCAAGGCCATCTTCTTGGGTAAACCGCACTGAGACATTTCCAGTTTGGGCCCGGAAACAATCACTGAACGGCCGGAATAATCAACACGTTTACCAAGCAAATTCCTGCGGAAACGGCCTTTCTTTCCCTTTAACATATCGCTGAGGGATTTTAATTCTCTACGACCACGGCGAGACAGAGCTTTTCCACGTTGGGAATTGTCGATCAGGGAATCTACAGCTTCCTGCAACATACGTTTTTCATTTCTTACAATAACATCCGGCGCACCCAATTCAAGCAGTCGTTTCAGCCGGTTATTCCGGTTAATCACCCGGCGGTAGAGGTCATTCAAATCAGATGTAGCAAATCGGCCGCCATCCAGCTGCACCATCGGGCGCAAATCAGGCGGAATTACCGGAAGCACTGTCAGGATCATCCATTCTGGTTGATTTTTTGTATTCTGGAAAGAATCCACAACTTTTAATCGTTTAATGGCTTTTTTTCGTTTCTGTTTACTTCCAGTCGTACGAATTTCATTCCAGAGGTCTTTAGAAAGCGCATCCAGGTCAAGGCGTTTGAGGATATCATAAAAAGCCTCTGCCCCCATTTCCGCCTGGAAGATTTGTCCCCAACGGGAACGCAGTTCTCGATACTCTGCTTCACCAAGGAATATCAGCGGCTGCAGGTCCAGCAGTTCCGACCGGAGGCGTTTATATTCAGATTGAGCAGATTCAATGGCTAAATCCAGATTATCTCTCAGCTGGCTGATTGCCTGGGTAGTTTCCGCTCTGACCCGGGCCACATCCAGTTTGATATGTTCCAGCTCATTATCTCTTGCTTCCTGAAGGCTTTCTTCAATATCAGTTAAGCGCTGTTTTACTACATCCTGAATATTGGCGATATGGGCTGTGCTGATTTTTGTACCCTTTTTGACAATCACTACCTTGGTCTCGGGGAAAATCAAATCATCTTTGGCCGCTTCATCAACGCTGCCTTGAAGTGTTTTTTCAAGGCGTTGTCCCTGTTTAATCACAGGTTCCAAATCAGCTGCTATTTGTTCATCAAAACGGGTTTTAATTTCATCTTGTTTGGCGTCCAATTCAGCCAATCGATCTTCCCGTTCAATTTCTTTAAGTTTTATCCCTTCGGTGAATTCCGCCCCAACTTCCCCTTCCCCCGAAGTGAAACGGGTATCCAGCTGTTCCAGGCCTCGGGTACGGCCTTCTTCATCTACATACGTGACGATATATTGGGCAAAATATAATACTCTGTCCAGGTCCCTGCGCGACATATCCAGCAAACGTCCGAGGATGGAGGGAATACGTCGGGAAAACCATAAATGCGCAACCGGGGCAGCCAGTTCAATATGACCCATTCGTTCACGGCGAACTGCAGAGCGAGTTACTTCCACACCGCATTTATCGCAAACGATACCCTTATAACGAATATTTTTGTATTTTCCACAGTGACATTGATAATCACGGGTAGGACCGAAAATGGCCTCACAGAACAAACCATCTTTTTCCGGACGCAAGCGCCGGTAGTTGATGGTCTCTGGTTCCAATACTTCCCCGTAAGACCAGCTGCGGATGATTTCTGGTGAAGCTATCCCAATTCGAAGTTTTTGTAACCCCTTAGTTTTCACTCGAAAACCTCCTGTTTTGTCTCACACTCAACCGCTGAATATATAATCCCTCACCAGCCAGAACCATCCAATCTAATTCCTTCTTACCTGACAATAAACTCTCTCCCTGAAAACTCCGCTGAGCAATCAGGTATTTAGGTCATTCTTGTTTATCATTTGTAAGATCTGTTTGTGTCCAAAAAACGGCACCGCCAGGCAGAACGGATGTTTTAGTACCAGCACGCACAAAATCAAGCGCAAGAGAGATCGCTCTTTAGCGCTAGCGTTATGTGAGGGGATTGATATTTAACATGCAACAGACAATTATACAGTCTGTTTAGGGGTCAGTCAAGAGGACTGAACCACTTTTTTGTGATTTCTTTCTCCTGAAACAAACTAATAATTCCCCTCTAGGTGACTGCAGCAACAGTCTACCACAATCCTTCCCTTCGTTCCATGTTTATTCTGTCTTGATTCTTTTCTCGGGTTGACGAACCGGGATAGCCAGGAAGAAGGTACTACCTGACCCTAATTCACTTTTTATCCAGGCGTCTCCACCGTGTCTTTCAGCAATCGATTTTACGATAGCCAGGCCCAATCCAGTACCACCTTGTTTGTCTTTTTCACGGCTTTCTACTCTGTAAAATTTTTCAAATAAGCGCTGTTGATCTACCGGGGAAATCCCTATGCCGTTGTCTTCAACTTCAAAGATAATTTGCCCGTCTTCCATTTTATATCGAACACGGACTTCGCCGCCCTGCTGATTAAAATTTATCGCGTTATCAACTAAATTTCTGAGCGCTTGCTGAAGCAACGCTTTATCCGCGGAAATAAACGGGATGGTTTGATTGGGAGGAGATATGTGTATTCTGATTTTCTTCTGGGAGGCTCTGATTTTAAATGAATCTGCAACTTCGGAGATAATATCAGGCGCTGAGATCATATCCAGTTTAAGTCCAACTTCGGCCTCTATCCTGCCCAGATCGAGGAGATTTTGCACAAGGTGGGACATACTCTCCACACCGGTAATAATCTTATGGACATAATTCTGTTGCTGTTCATTCAGCTCGCCCACCATTTCCAACATAGTTGCATATCCACGCATTAATGTCAGCGGGGACCTCAAATCATGGCTAACGGTGGCCACAAAGTCAGATTTCAATTCATCCATTTCTTTCAATTGGGAGATGTCCTGGAGCACACACACTCGCCCTAATTGATGTTCGCCGGAAATCACGGGTGACGCAGTCGCTAAAAATATCCGGCCGTCTTCCAGCTTGACCTCTTTAGAGGTTCGTCCTCCCTGCCCGCCATCCAGCAAGTCAATGAGTTCTTGCTGGTCTGTGATCCCCTGAATGGACTCTCCAAGACCAAAATCATCCTCAATGCCGAGCAGCTTCGCAGCGGCTGGATTGGTCAATAAAAGTTTATCCTGATGATCCAGAACAAGGATAGGGTCCGGGGTAGAAGCCAGGATAGCAGCCAACCTTTTCCGCCCAATTTCAGCGCGGCTGAAGAGCGAAGAGTTAGTTGCCGCCAGGGCAGCCTGACCCGCCAGGGTAACAATATAGCGAACTTCACTATCGCTAAAAGAATGCGGTTCGATGTATGCCAGCCAGATCGTTCCGTAATATCGCTGCTCGTGCTGAAGCGCCACGATTAACATTGCTCCAGGAACCGGATCATCTTCCTGTAAATCCAGCAAAGGCATTCTGGCTGGATTGGAAAGCATCACAGGAGAACGATTACGGGCTATCTCAAGAATCTGGGAATCAAGATAAGCAAAAGCAGAAGTATCTTCTCCTCTGCCAATACTGGTCATTTTTCCATCCTCAGATAACACTTCTGGAAGAATATCTTTATCAAGTACTATCCTGGCGGAGCAAGCGCCTATCTCCAGGGCTGAAGTTAAAATAGTATCCACCGCATCCGTCATCTCCAGAGAGGATGCCACACCCTGGCTGACGGTAAGCAATCGGTTTAACTCAACCATACGATTTCTTAAACTCCGGCGCATTTTCTCAAATGCCCGGCGCAATTGTCCCACTTCATCCACTCTGGGTGTCATTCGCAAGGGATGATCCAACTCGCCTTTTGTAATTCGATCGGCTTCTTCCGTTAGCACATGGAGCGAATCCGCAACTGAACTTAACCCAAAATACATCACGGTCATTGTGATCAGGGCAATCAATAACACCACGCCGGACAACGGCGCTGCAAGATCCAACGCAAGCTGCTGGGCTTTAACGGCTGGCAGGGTTAGCATTATCGTCCAGGGACGTCCTAGCGCAGAGCGAATATATACCAGCTGGCGGATGCCATCAGCTGTAGTTTGTTTCGAAAACACTTCTTCATGGCGCAGGTCAAAACTCGGGAAGAAAATCCCAAAGAGACTTTCTTCAGATGAGTAGAGAACCCGGCCTTGTTCATCCAGCAAATAACCCACCCCGCCTAATTCATTAATGCCTTTTAAATCGCTGAGTATGGGTTGTGTAAAAGGATTGGACTCAAGATCAACCAAACCAACCAGCACACCAGAGGACACCCCTTCCGAAGAGGAGATGCTACCCATAAAGGTAATAACCGTTTTATTCCTGACACCGGATGGAGGTGAAACATGAACCTGAACAGGCACGCCATGTAATGCAGATCCTAAACCAATCTGAAACTCCGGCGCAAAGGATAAGTCCAGAATATTCTGATCTGGATAAGCATTAATTAACTCGGTGTTACTATCAAAAACATAGAATTGCGAGAAAAATGGAATGGCCCGAAAACTCTTCCTTAACACCTCTCCAAGATCCTCTGGAGTTTCAAAATCTCCTGAAAGATCTGAGGCATATTGGCTGATCAGGCTCTGTCCAGTATTAAAGAAAAAGGGGATTTTATTAGTGGTCGTTCTGGCAATATTTTCCAATTGCGTTTGAACCATTTTCTCCGCTGAGTCCCCAGCAACAAACCAATTTACTAATAAAAGGACCAATACCAATACGAGGGTTAAGGAAATCACATAATGAAGAAAACGGACCTTAATGCTGGTTTCTGAAGGGGAAGGTTTTAGCTTCTGTTTAATACCATCAGCCCTGGGCAGAGCGACCATGGCAAATTCCATCAATAATCCAGCAATGGCAAAACTACCCGCCAGGGCAGTCACGCCAGACCTGGCATTAGAAATGGCAAAATCCAGGTTTTCAACAACAGAACCCGAGGCCCAAAAAAAGGCGCCGGTGATAAAAACCAGGGCATGGATGCCTGTAATCAACAAACTGGCGAGAAAAGGCCGGCGAAGAATACTGAACATTGCTGTTCGATAACGCTGCCGGATCGCGACAGAAACCATCATAGAGAAGAAAACAAATTCAATAATGGTAAAAGGTGAGTGGGTATCCCAATAAGCCAGGCATAACCCTGAAATTAACCCCACAACTGATGCGCTGATCGGTCCCAGGATCCAGCCTGCCACTATTGCGGGAATGGCTGCCAGGATCATTAATGCGCCCCCGGTTGATTCCAGGGACATATTGGGAAGGGGAATCGCACCCCATTGGGGCAGCCTAAAACCCAGTAATAAAACAGTAATAGGGGCTAAAGTAAGCAAAATTCCGAACAGGAACCAAAGAGATTCTTTCATCTCCCGTTGATATTCCCGCCAATGCCAGTTTCCGTAAACCAGTCCCCCAGCCATAATAACCAGCGCCGCAATACCCACCTGGCTTGCCGGCCAGACCAGATATGCGGGCGCATTAAATAAGGTGAGGATGAAGGGCATCATATCCTGGAAGAGTTCATTTGTGGCTGGTTGAAATCCATACTCGATTATAGCATGGTCATGGTTCAAGTTAAGGCATTCCCCCTGAGCATACAGGAGCAACTAGATTCAGGCTTTAGGTTCCTCAAATATTACCGGTTCACCCGCCAGGATTTTTTCATATTCTTTATAAACACCCTGGTAGGATTCCGGCAGCATAGCAGCCACCCGGGCCATAATGTAATCCGTATTATTCTGGCGCATCATGCGGCGTTCTTTGCCCCGACCTTCCAGAGCAGGTAACTTAAATGGCTCCCCCACAATCATTTGGATAAGTGGTTTTTTTCCGCGGATACCTTGATGAAGAAACTCCATTGTATTCCCTATCACAGCCACAGGTACAATCACAGCATCTACTTTGTCAGCAATATAAGCAATACCTGGTTTTCCACGGGCCAATCCTGGGGTATGTGATCTCGTTCCTTCTGGAGAGATCATCAATGGCCTATCAGCATCAAAGATCTTCTGCACTTGATTAAAAACCTCCCGGTCAAACCCGGTTCTATCTACCTGGATTCCAGCCCACATCCTGGCAACCAATCCCTGATACCCCCGGCTCCAAACTGCGAGAGCACCAATGATTTCAAGAGGTGTCGGCCAGAAACTACCAATAAACGGGATTTCAACCATAGAAATATGATTAAAAGCCACCACATATTTATTATGATTGGGAATATTATCCAGACCTATTAATTCCACCTTGCCGAGTGTACGGAAAAGAGCCTTAAAGAAAATTTGTAAGAATTTTCGTGAAATCTTGATTCTTAATGGGATATGGTATTGATCATCCATGTCAGTCCTTCATTCTTTTTTGGGCCATATTTTCAATTTGAAAGATAACATCTGCAATAGAGAGAGTATCTGTATTAATTACAACAGCATCATCAGCCGCCCGTAACGGGGCAATTTCTCGAGTGGAATCCTTTTTATCACGTTTCTTGAGGTTCTTTAATATTTTCAGGAAATCCGCCTGTTCACCACGATCGATTCGTTGATTAAATCTACGCCGGGCTCTTTCATCAACAGTGGCGTCCAGATAAATTTTCAATTCCGCTTCAGGTAAAACTACGGTACCAATATCTCTGCCCACCATGATAACATTGCCCTTCAATCCAATTCGGCGCTGTTGTTTTGTGAGTGCTTTTCTAACTGCGGGATAGGCAGATACTCTGGATACTTTTTTATCCACGCGCTGGTCTCTAATTTGCCAGGTTACATCAGTTCCATCCGCCAGAACGTCATATTCCCGTCCATCATCTTTCGAGGGTGGTGCGACATCTATTTGCACTTTTTTCGCAATTTTTGAGACAGCTGACTCGTCCTTGGTTGATATATCTTTATCCAGGGCAACCCAGGTCACAGCCCGATACATAACACCTGTATCAAAAAACAAATACCCCCATTTTTCCGCCAGCTGATTTGCTACAGTGGTTTTTCCGGATGCTGCAGGTCCATCAATTGCTACAATTCTTGGATATTTCATACACTTCCTTAATCTGACCGTTGTCCTTTTATACTACTAGTTCACGGGGCTGGTTAATATCCAGACAAAACATCGTTCCGAACCCAAAGGATTATATCTTCGTTTTCAATAGGACCGGATCGAAAAGCGATCCAACTAATCCAATCATTCGGAATGAATCCATCCCAACCGGGTGTTGTCAATAACACAAAATCCTGGCCGCGGTAAATTTCTTGATCCACCAGATAATATTCGTTTTCAGATGTGATTACAATCGGGGGTTTGTTCTCAGGATCAAGGCTCTCATTAAACTCAATTCCCTCCAGATCTCGCAAGGTCCAGCGCAATATATCACTTCCATCAATAACTACTCCCTGGATCGCATCTCCACGTCCGGCCCGGGATATACTGGCATCAACGATTGAATCCAGCAGTAATTTATCCTGGCCCACTCCAAACCCATCGGACCATAACGATCGGGGATCTCCCGCTCGTAGAAAAGCACCCTGGACCAGGGCCGAAATCATATAGACGACCAGCATTCCAGCCGCGCCGAGGGCTAAACCTTTTTTCCCTGCAGACCAACCCCATTCCGAGGCAACCATGGTCATAGATAATACGATCAACGCCAATGAGGCCGCAATTAAACCCCCTTGAAGGAGAAGAGCCTGGGCATTTCCAATTTGAAAGATCATGCCGGTAAATGTTAACCAATTCAAAACAAATAACACGCCAACCAAAGCCACCAACATGTTAACAACCCATGATTTTTTCGCAAGGTTAAATATCCGAATAATTTCCCTGGCCGTTGAAACCCATAAGGGGAGCGCCAACCAGATTAAATCAACAATTTTCCTTCCCGGATATATCAGGATAACGAGTAAAGAAATCCCAAACCAGATTGAAGCCATTTTGCCAATCCGGTCATTTTTCAGCCAGGCAGCAATAAATCCCAAACCACCAAAAATCAGGATTAATGGATTACTGATGGCTAAATTAATCAATACCTGGAAGGGATGAAAACCAGTTTGATAACCCCAACTGGCGAAAAACGAAGGCACGGACTCCATCCAGGCACTCAACCCCTGGATATTTGTAAAGAAAAACGATCCCACAACACCAAGAAATAACAAAGGGGAAAAAATGGTCCCATACCCGGAGATTCCAGAATTCGCAGTTTGCCTAATAATATCAACTCTGGCCTGGATGTACTGCCTGAGATTGATATATCCCAATAAACTTCCCAATCCCAGAGTTATTCCCAACATGATCGCTCCCAACCAGAAGGCAGGACCTGAAAACAAACCCAATCCCAGTAAAAATATAAACCAGTGGATTTTATAAGCCTGAAAAGCGCCTGCTGCAAGGAATAAAAAGACCAGTGCCGGAATTGGACCTCCGACTATGCGAGAAACAGAAACCAGGCCCGGATCCAAAGCCAGTCCAAATGCCAGAAGAAGGGCAGGAATGCGATCCAGGTGCTTCCGGAACTGAAATGGAACCCATACAATCAGGCTGCCAACCAGCGCCGGCCAAATACGGGCCAGATAATCATTCCCCCCAAAGAGAGTAAACAATCCTTCTGTAAAAGCCAAATAGCCCACCTGGGACCCTACTGCAGCTCCACCATCTTTGTAAAGCTGCCAGGCTTGAAAAGCCCAGGAAGCTTCTGATTCAATCAACGACACCCTTCCCAGCAATACCAGTCGCACCAGAAGAGCTGCGCAAAAAATCAGACAGTACATGAAAATTTCTCGAGAAATCCCAATTTGTCTTTTCATACGTGTTTCATCCAGTCCGCTAACAAAACGAATTCCAAAAATCTACTAATCCGTCCGGGAAGCCGGCACCTTGTATATTATCAACCTCTCATTCTGAAAAACCGGCTGCATATGAAGGTTAAATTTTTCCACATTAATGCCGTTTGGGCAGTAGTCACTGCCAGCTATATAAGTAGTATATTCCACATCACCCACCGCCAGATAGCGAACGTTATATTTCTCAAGCAGCAGCCAGGCATTGTCCCACTGGTGAGTACAGTAGATAGTTGCTACATCTTCTTTTCTGGGCATAACCAGCTCAGCTCCGCCCCTCCATTGAATTTCATGAAAATCCCATCCCAAAATGGTAGGATTGCCTGTGTAAGTTGCCAATCGAGCATGGGCTGATGAATAACTGCCGCCTACTGCTTCCGCGATCACACCTGGCGAAGCAGTTCGAAGCCATTCCACCCCTTCATAATCAGATGATGGGTAAAGATAAGCGCCGTCCAGGGACAATCCTGCATCCCTTGTAAAATTATTGGTCTTAGATTGAATACCCATGATTGGATAAAACAATCCCATAATTAATGATCCTGCCAATCCGAAATAAACCAGGTAGCGAACAGGTGATTTTAAGGATTGGAACAAAACAACCGTACCATAAGCAGCAGCAATGCTCCAGAGCAGCCAGGCCTGATAGTAAAACTTAAATATTGTGTTTATCCGATAGCCAAACAGGTCTCTTAAGAATAAGAATTCCGGAAATACCGTCAACGCCATACCGCTCAAAATCAGCAGCAATATGAAACCCTCTTCAGAGCGATGCCGATCAATATTCTCTTTATTGTCCTTCCGGTAAAAAACCAAACCCCAGCCCAGCGTGGAGAGAATCACTAAAGTAATTAATGTTCCCGGTACGGTAATCCTGCGCAACAAACCCTCTGCCATTACCTGGGAAAGGTCTGATCCCCCCACTGATCCAAGGAAAATCTGAACCAATGGATTACCATCAGATTCGATGGGAAGCCAGGCCATCAATCCAACTATTATCAGCATTAAAAGAAACAAACCCAGAAACAGAATGCCAGTCAGGGAAAATCCAGAAACTATATCCCGATCATTTTTGTGTTTTAGCCAGGTGATTATCAACCAGGCAAAGATGGGGATCAACAGCGGTCCAAACATGACCCAGAACTGGGATCCCCTGGTAACGTATAAAACGTTGGGAATTATACCTCCAGCCTGAGAGGCAAATCCAAGATACCAGGGCAGGTAAAGAACGCCCCCGGTAACACCCAGAGTAACACCCAGGAACAGGAAATCCTTGATCAGTTCTCCTGCTTCCCAACTATCCCGATCTTGATGATTGCGCAGCGCGTAAGCCCCTGCCAGGATCCCAACGTACATCGGAAAATTCCAGGTATTCAGAAAAGCCATTCCCCCAGATAACCAGGCCAGGACCAGGAAAAAAAGTGGTGAAATATCAATTGGGACAAGTTTCAACCAGCGGAAAGAATTCTCTTTCGGGCGCAAATAAAGCGCTAAAGCGAATCCCAGGATTAAAAACACATAGGGGATAGACAATACGTGGGGATGCAAGTCTGCCAACAAAAACGAGAAAAAGGGAAATTCGCTAATAACTTCCTTGCCAAACCCAGAAAAATCATAGTCCTGGATCACCCGGGATGCACGCCACCACCACCAATGACCAAATGAATCTCCTCCGGGAGGATTCACCAAATTCTGAATATCCAGCCAAGACCAGAAAGGAGAACTGGTTTGGCCGGGCAATTCGCGCCAAAACAATCCCCGGGAGTGAAGATAATGTAAAAAACCCTCCCAATTGCTTAGAATCAAAGTAAAAAATGGGGCCATCAAAGCTGGCATTAATTGTGTTTGCCATTTTGATTTTCTGAGGGCAAGCAGGTTAAATAAAACCCCAAATGAACCCACAGCAGCCAAGGCAAAAGTCAATGACACACCCAGGTTAAATGCGACACTACCTAATGTGCCAGCCAATTTTGCCAGCATGGCCACCAGTATATAACCAAAGTAATAATAGGAAATTGCGTAGCCGGACAACCAGGGATCGTTGGGCGGCAAAGTTTCGGATTGGAGGATGGCATTAATAAAAGCCAGCTCCATAGGTTTTTCCGTTCCAAGGATTTCAGGATTTAAGGAACGAATCAGCGCCCATGATGCAAATGACAGCAGGAATAATATTTCCGTGGTCATTATTAAAGAAAAGTGGGACTGAATCCATAACTTTAATTCTGATAATCCTTTTTTTCGGAGTATGCTAAGGCTAGCTCCAGCAACTATAAACAGAGCAAAAACCAAACCTGCCAGATTATTTGCGGTAAATCCCAATCGCCCGAGGATCCAGTACAGATAACCCCAAAGCAGCAACCCAAAGATTTTTGAGAATGTGAAACCCTTGCCGGGCAGATCACGAAGCAGATGGAAGATAAGCGGGAAACTTATCCAGCCCAGCACAGTAACAATCACATACCAGGTTATAAAATCTAGCATAAACTTCCCGATTTGTTATTCAATCAGTGTGAGTGTTTGATAAATTGTGGTCTCTTGATCCTGATAAACCACCTGCCAGAGGCTGCCTTCACCCTGGTTAAATTTATTAATCCCTTCAGGAAGGTACTTAGCCCGTTCCAATTGTCCAACAATAATATAACTCACCTGGTATTCCACCAAAAATTCTCTGGCCAATTTTAAATCCGTTGTATCGTAAAAGAAATTTACATCGTCAACCCGGGAATACACCCAGTCATGGGGAGTCAGGGTTCGTTGTTGGCGTTGATGCCAATTCCAGCCAACCACACCAGGCAGTCCTGTATATACAGTGTACCTTGTGGCCCAATGATATTCAACCTGGTTGGCCTCTACAATGACCGGAGAGCCTTGAATATTATCCTGCATCCACCGAATGGCATCATAGTCCTGGGAAAGATCCAGGGCTGTATCCAGATCGTGGTAAGTGGCATACTTCATAAAAGTCATGCCGTCCAGGGTCAGGGGAGCATCCATTACCATTCGATCTTTGATTTTTGCTACTCCACCCAGCAAAGGATACAAAGCTGCACTGGTCAGTAAAACTGCAAAGAATATTTGCCAGATTATTCGAAGCGGGGAATTCCATTTTCGGAGAGAAGCAAACAGCCAGCATAAAGCAGCGGCAGCACTGACGGCAAACAAAGTCCAGGCCTGCAGGTAGAACTTAAATACCGTGTTCATCCGCCCGATATCCCCCTCAACATAAACCAATTCGACCATCAGGGTAATCGCAAAACCCGTCCCAACCAGGAATAAAACAAAACCCTTCATCAATTCCTGGCCTGGTCTCAGCAGCAGGACCAATGCCCAGGCCATCATGGGGAGCACCAGCCAGATGATATGAACGCCGCCGCCCAGAATAGTAAACCCTCTCAGGGACACTTTGTTTTCCAGGGTAACACCAAAACTTATCGTGACCACCAGCAAGATTAACAAGGCAGCAATAATCAATTCCCTGTACTTTGTTAATTTTCGAAGCGCAGAAACTGGTGTAGTAGCCATCCAGTCAATGGTTTCGGCAATCATCCAGGAAATAATAATCAGCAGGAAGAATCCCCAATGAGTGAGGTAATCATTAATAGGTGTGTGGGATCCAAACCATGGTTTTATGCTGGTGTAGCCCTCACCATACCAGTTTGCATAGGGTTGGAAAGTAATAAATGCAAAAAACAAGAACAATATAAATCGGAGTGCTGGTCGGTACCAGGCATAATCTGAGCGTTTGCTTTCCTGCCACCAGGCATATAGCAGCGCAACAGCGCCCAGGGCAAGATAAGGGTAAAAATCCCAGGTATTGGTAGGACGCAAGACACCCACTGCTAAAGCGCCAAACAAAGGCAGGCCGAACAGATTGACAATGCGCGTTTGGGAACCCGCTGGATTCCGGGTCGATTTGATAACAGATAATATCCAGGCCAAAGCCAGGAGAGTAAGCGGTAAAGCTATAAAATGAGCATGGGGATCCCCATACAGGAAGGTAAAGAAAGGAAACTCTGTAATAGGACCGCCATGTTCACCACCAATCACCCGGCTGGGATTCCAATACCATTCATCCAGTCGGTAATGAAGGGATTTTGTCTTAAAGAGTTGAACAAACCCCACCAGGGTCCATTTGAGACGCTGGATAAAACTTCCTTCCAAAACATTCATGCCTGCAGATGCCAATCGTTGAATACCTTGGAAAACCATCCGGAGCACACCCAGATTGCCAAAAATAGCCAACCCCAAAACACTGCTTCCCCCCGCCAGATAAGGCAAATCATGTAATTTGGTTTCAGCCATTTTTCCATTGAGTAAATTCCAGGCAATTGAAAAAGCCCCCAAGCCAAGCATCATAAAAATAGTCGGCAGGATTAAGTTGTAGGCGAAGGATGGGACAATCCCCAACAGCTTGGTCAAGACACCAACAAATACAAATCCGTAATAGTAATAATTGATATATCCACCGGCAAACCAGGGATCATAAGGCGGGAAAGTTGTGCTCTTAAGGACGGCATTAAAGTAGGAGAAATCCATCGGTCTCTCCCCGCCCTTCCAGGGATGCCATAAATCAGGATTCCCAAACCGGATTAACAAAGCCCCGATAAATAATGCCAGGGCCAGGATCTCAATATATATAAAATAGCGTTTGGCTTCCCGCCATTCCTGGAGCAGCGATTCGCGCTGCCGATATCCGGCATAAATACCAACTCCGGCCATTAGAATCAAGAAACAAAATATCGTGATCCTCAAGAAAGGCAACCCTGCAGATCCAGCCAGCCAGACCAAGTAAGATAACAACAGCAGTCCAAAAGTTCGAGCCAATGGATATCCTGAATCTGTCAGGCCATTTAATACCAGCCGCATCAGGGGGTAAACCATAATACCCAGCAGGAACACAGCCACATACCAGAAAATAGCTCCCACAAACTGGTTCCGATTCTGGAGACCATCAAAATCAAAGAGTTCCCCCCAGGTCCCACCTTCCCGCTGGGCAACCAGGCGGTCTGGAGGCAATAGCAAATCACCGGGATGGCTGTCAGCTTGTTTCGGTGTAATATGAATCACCTTGGAAAGATCTACCGCAGATAATATTCCAGCGGTTTTTTTCAGAGAAAAATCTGCGGACTTTTTAAAGACGAAAACCTTAGGATGATCATAAACCGTATAGGCTTCTTCGGCAGGCTGATCATTTATCTCTATGAATCCCAGAGAAGGGTTGGATTGGAAAGTTTCTATCAATTCAAACCCCAACTTCCCCTGGTAAAAACCAGGAAGAGCCTTGTTATAACAGGATTCAATCGTGATCTCCAGCGGGCAACCCATTAATTGACGGTAATATTCCGTCGTTAATGGATATCTTTCTGGAACCCGGGTGGTAGTTGCCCACTGCCGGCTGGAAGTGATTAAGATGTAATCTGCCTGGTTCATCGTGGACAGAAAACGGTCCAATTTTTCTGGATTATCATCCCAGTACAATTCAAAATTTAATCCGCCCTGGTAAATACCGCCAAAGGGATCATACCCTTCCATGCGCAAAGGCAATCCATCATCCCAGGAACTTTCATTGGCTATCCCGGTTCCCTGCAGTGTAATAGCGCCCATCGGATCCAGCACCCCAACTTGCACCTGGTAAACCTCCCCTGCCGATACAGATACAGGTGTGTTGAATTTTATTTCGCCAGAAGAAATTCCTTCCGAGAATGAAAACAACCCTTGGTTTGTGGCCAAAACCTGGCCTGACGAATCATTAAACGAGACTTCCAGCGTCAAGGGCGATAAAGAAGGATTCTGATTGATGATACTGGGAAAATAAATAGACGATAGCTGCCCATTAAATTTTGATTCAAAACTTGCCAGCCAGCGGGATTCTCCCTGGATGACCATCCCCTGTGGATACGATATCAATTGTTGATGGGTTCCTTCTTCGTCATCTACATACAAGGTAGCGGGACCCGGTATATGTTCAAATATCCAACTCGTGGCCGCTACCCGGGGATGTGGTGTGGTATAAATCCGGGAAAATGCATAAGCCCAACCCGCTGTAAACAATATAGAAATCACACCAACAACAATTGCCAGAATACGGAAAGATTTTCGGTAAGTATTTGACTGATCAGCGGTATTTTTCAAGCCCTTCCAGATCTCAACAAGCATCCATCCTGCAAACACAGCCATCAAAGGATAAATGGGGAGCTGGTAACGCATCGTGCTGTTCCACTGCATGGATTGCCAGACAAAGTAGAAACCAGTCCAAACCCACACAACCAGGTTAGGTTTCCAGGATCGGGTTGTAAATAATTTCCATCCCATCCACGCAAAACCAGACCAGGCGAGAATACCAAATGGAATCCCTAAACCCCACACCACCATATTTTGGAGAGAGAACCAAATCGGCCGTCTGGCCCATTGAAGAGCAGGGGGAAAGTCAACATCACCGGAAGTTTGAGCCTGAAGAGATCTTAATCCGTTAACCCAATTTTCATTCAGCCCTATATTAAAGAACCCGGGGCCATTAAAGGCATAAGGTTGGCAAATTCGGAATGTAATCAGGCTGACAAACGCAGCCAGTACCAGATATAAGAAAATTTTGGGCGCCAGTTTGGTCTTCTTCTCTTCATCTAAAGCCAGCCATTGGACCAAGGCAGCCAGGGGCAGGGTTATAGCAACCGGCGCTGTATTGATTTTGGAAGCAACAGCCATCCCGAGCGCGAGGCCAAAAAACAGATAAGAGACCAGGTCAATACGCTCATTATTTGCCGTTATCACTTCAACCGAAAAATAGACTGCCAACAAGGTGAAAAAAGTGGCAAAGGTATCCACTGTGAAAAAATGGGATTGCTGGATTTGAAGTACAGCCAGCGCAGAAAAAGCAGCGGCAATGATCCCCACACGTCTGCCATATAATCGGGTGCCTATAAAAAATACCAGGACAACTGAGAGCAAATCCATCGTGGCTGAAAGAGCACGCCCCACAAGGTAAATGCTTCCATAACCCGTAGTGCCGATCCATTCTGCCAGGTACCTGACCATAAATATTGGCAGTGTGCCATACACATAAAACCCAAATCCCTGGTTATTGGGATTCAGGGTAGATTGATTAGTATCGAAATAAGCATCAAGTGAGTCTACTGGCAGAAGGCTGGATTCCACCATGGTTAAAAAGCGTTCATCAGGATGAAGGTGCTGCTCATTATCCCAATCAAGGCCAATAAAACGCAAATAAGCGCCGGCAGCCACAATTAAAATCAATAACAGGGCGGTCAGCCATCGTTTCAAGTCAGGAGTTGTTTTTATTTCCATAAAAATTTATTCCGGCGGTTTACTGGAGCACATAATAAAGCATAAAATCTCTGCCATCAACCTCGGATTCAAACCTCTCATTAATACCATCCGGGTACAATTCCTGGAGGATTTGATAAGTTTCTTCATCCTCCGGTTTATAAATATACAACTTGGGAACGGATGCCCCTGTAGTATAAGAGATATCAGATGGCCAGAGGGCAAAATCCTCCACCCGTCCAATCACGTTTATTCCAACCAGGCGGGTATCCACCCAATGTGGATATGGGACAACCCAGGCATGATCCTCGTCCCCGATCGTATCAGAAAACTGACGGATAACTCCACCTATCTCAGAAGTATTCCAGGCCTGTGATTTGAATTGTTGATAATAATCGACAAAAACCAGACGAGCATTGGCTTGCATGCTAATTCCGGCAAGCAGCAGGATAACAGCCCAGGAAATCCATTTCCCTCCCTTTTTATCCAGGTGGGTTTTAAGATTTACAAATAGATTTTCTACAGCAATGGCAATTATGATAAAGACTGGAATGATTGCGCCTCCAGATCGATTCAGAGACGGGTTTTCATCCGGGAAAGCAATCGATAGAATGGACGGCAGCATTAATAGCGGGATTAACACAAGCAGAACCAGGTCCATCCAGTGACGTTTTTTTAAATAACGCACCACAAGCAAAACCACTCCCAGGCTAAACATCGCTGCTGAAACCACGTCCAGGGCAGGTCTGCCGGTTATGGAATGCACCCAGATTTGACCGTTATCCCATTGGAACATAAATAACGCTTTCCATAAATTTGAGAGGAAAATACTCAAGGCCGATCCCGGCAGAGCATGTTCAATACCTGTCATCCTGGTTTGCATCCGGTAGGAAAACAGTTCATAGTCAGTCATTGCGTATCGACCAAGCGGGAGGAAGACAACCAGGGAAATTAACCCTACCAACAAGAGAGCGATCACAGCCATGCGGCGATTTTCTTTTGACTTTGTATGCAGAAAATAGATCAGCAAAATTATGATCACTGCAAATGGCACAATCCGAAAGGGGCTGTATCCATGAAGACCTATTCCCAGGAAAAGTCCCGCAAGGAGAAAATCATTCCAACGTTTTCTTTTAATACCACGTACGAGGAAATACAGAGTCGGCGCAAAAAACGCTGGATAAAGTGCAAATCTTAATGCCACCCTGGAAATCACATTGGGCCAGTAGGCAATCCCGGCGAAAAACATAGCCAGCAAGCCAACTTCTTTATTTTTTATTTCCTTACCAAGCAGGTAAATAAAAGGCAGCGAAAATAAACCCATCAGACAAGTACCCAATTTTAGGCTCAAGAAAGAAATTCCTGTGCCGAATACTTTTGCCATAGCTGCGGTCAGATACATCTGAAACGCTTCCCGTCCTGTATTCCTGGGAAAGAATATATAAAATTCTCCCCGCAGGACATTAGAAACATCAATCAATTTTTCAGCATGGTCACTGAACATTTCCGGTGGAACCTGATTAAGTAGATAAAAACGGTAAAATGCTGCCACCAGAAAAACGACCCCAACCAATATCGTCCAGGGTGAAATTTGAAATCCACCTGCAACAAATCGCTTCCAGGAGGATTTCGCTTTTCCCAGCCAATCCAGGGGTTCCCGGACAGACCACCAAATTAAACCGAATCCAATGATCCAGAGAGTGACATTAATCGAATTAAACAAGTTGCCAGTAAAAAAGAAAAAAGCCAGCATGGAAATACAACTGCCAACCAGAAACTGCACCCATCGAACGGTGAATTCTCCTGCTTCCCCTTCATCTGGCTTTAACGCATCAGTCTTCCAATAGGTAATGACAATTAAAAGGATTAAACTACTAGCGGCGGCGGTATAGAAAAACAAGACCAGGTCAAGGGACCGGTTTTCCGGTTCACTGAAAATTTGGGCGGTAATAGCAAATAAAGCAGGCAGAAAAACCAGGTTTCTCTTCCAGAAACCGCTTTTCATCCATCTTTTACTCTCTTCCGGAATTTCTGGCGTGGGTTCTTCCTCAGCTGCAGGAATACTCAACGTGCTTTTCCGCCAGAAAGTCAGTTTTTCCAATACAAAGTCAAGGACACTAGGTTCTTCCATAATTAAATACTCTCAGACAAATCGAATCAACCAACCCATTTTGTTATATAAAAAGAGTAAACACCAACCGGACTGATCGGGTTGTTATCATAATGAGGCCTAACCAGTCGGTTGGTCAGCCATAAATTCCAGGAAGTTGGCGCGATAATCCAGCGTTTAAAGAGAATTTTACTTACCCAGGACGGCACGCCAAAAAAATGACCCCATTCCAGCACAATTAGTGATCGGGGCGGAAAATAATCCCAGTGCTGTTCAATCTCAAAACCATACTTTTCTAATCTAATTTTCCAGACATCATATGAATCACAATTATAATGCCGGGAGATTCGATTAAAAAATCTTCGGTAAAAATTGGCCAATCCGCGAAGTTTAATTTTATCCAGCCCTTTGGCAATTGATAAAGTGTCCAGGAAGCGATGATTGGGCACACAAAAGATAAATGGAGCCCCGGGTTTTAATACCCGGGCGGTTTCAGCGATTACAGGATCAAGGTCCGGGATATGCTCCAGGACTGAATTACTGATGGCGCTGGCAAAATAATTATTCGGATACGGAATTTTATCCCCCGCTGCACAGACCAGGTCCTGATAAGATTTGTAAGTTGCAGCCTCCTGAATGGGACCCCACCAGGGATCCAGCCCAACCTCTAATGGCATTTCGAATGTCAGAGATGCAAAATGGCCATCCCCACAGCCCAGGTCAAGGACCGGGGAAGGCAAGGAAATATCCTCATAAAAACGAGCCTCTACCGCACGCAGCAAGGCCCGGAAATAGGGAAGGTCCTTTAAGTGGGGAGTTAAGAAATCGCTCAAATTAGTTCTCCGAGCAGTTTTTTATAAATTTCTTCATACGCAGCAGCATTGGTCATCGGATCGAAGGTCTTTTCCACCTCTCGAGGAGATCCCTTATATTTCTCCGGCGAAGAAATAATTTTTATGATCGCTTCTGCCAGGGCAGCCGAATCACCAATGGGTACCACCTCACCCATATTGGTAAGTCGGGGTGGCACCCTAACACCCGGTAAATTCGAAGCAATTGTGGGCGTTCCCTGGATCATGGCCTCTATTTGGACCAACCCAAAAGTTTCTGTGGAATTGAGACTGGGAATTACCAGCACATCCAAACAGTTATAAAACAGGGACATTGTTACCGGGTCCAATACCCCCAAAAAATCCCATTGTCCCTTCTCTTGATAAGCTTGGATAACAGGAAGCAAGCTTTCATAATAGTCTTGTTCCCCCATCACGTCCTGATACTGACCGGCATAAAGAACTTTGGCATCCGGATACTTTCTCATCACTTCCGGCAGGGCATTTAAAAGGATTTCGACACCTTTTTCGGAAGCAAATCGGGTTGCCATGCCGATAACAGGGGAGAAACTTTCTGGATTGGTTTTCTCCTGGAACTCCCGGATTGCTTCCTGCGTTACTGTAGGCATGCTCACAGGCGGCAAAATTACCCGAACCTTTTTCTTAAAACGGAGTAAATAAGGTGAGTGAGCTGCAAAATCCTCTGTGTAGGCACAGATTCTGTCTGCCAGCACACCAGCCAAATTGTTCATCAGATGAACAACGCTATTAATGATTCGATTAATAAATGATATGGGAAGCAAAAGATCACAATGGTATGTAATCAATGTTGGCTTTTGTGCTAACCGACCGCGCAAGGCAATCCCGGCCGCATCAAATTGAGGGAGATGCAGGTGAACCACATCGTGGTTCAGAACCAATTTCCAGGCTAACCAGCCAAAGGTGGGCATAATCACACCCTTGCTGATTCTAAATAAAACCGGGGCGCGAACGATCCGAACGCCATCCTGGATTTCTTCTCCTGGTAAGTTTTTATCATATTGAGAGGTTAAAACGGTCACTTCATGACCCATTTTTACCAGGGATTTTGCCAAACGCTCCACATAAATAGTTAGCCCGCTCGTATGGGGACGATAATATGTGAGAACAGTTAAAATCTTCATGCCCATTAATCCAATCTAAATTGGTTAAGCTCCAGGGGGAAATCTTAAAACAAATCCCGGTTGGCCCGGACCCAATCAAAAACCTTTCGGATACCGGCTTCAACATTGACCTCAGGCTTCCAATCAAAATCCCGGGCCGCTTTTTGAATATCAGCAACAAACACCCGCTGATCACCTGGACGCCAGGTTTCCCGGGATACAGGGATTTCCTGTCCAAGTTCTTTTTCTAATAGTGGACCAAATTCCTTCCATATGGAAAGAGTATTCTCTTTACCACCACCAATATTATATATTTGTCCCGCGGTCTTATCAATATTTTTAGCTGCCAGATCATAGGCCGCAAGAAGATCATCCACAAATAATAGGTCCCTGACCTGTTTTCCATCTCCGTAGATGGTAATCGGTTTACCTGTTACAGCAGCGATCACAAACCAGGCCACCCAGCCCTGATCTTCAATCCCGAATTGATGTGGACCATAAATACAACTTTGTCGAAAAACTACAGTTGGCAGGCCAAAAATGCGATGGTAATCCCGAACATATTGATCTCCGGCTCCCTTGGAACATCCATATGGAGAATGGAAATCCATCAATTGCGATTCCGAAATACCTTCTGGATTCTCCGGGAAATAATAGCTTGTATCCCCTTCGGCAACTTTAACATCTTCCAAGTTTCCATATACTTTGTTGGTAGAAGCATAAATCACCGGTGGCTGAATCGAAGCTTGCCTGGCTGCTTCTAAAACGTTTAACGTACCCAGAGCATTGATCTCAAAATCTGTTCTCGGATCAATTACTGAAGTGGTCACTGCAACCTGGGCAGCCAGGTGAAGTATCAGGTCTATATCCTGAACGGCAGGTTGTAAAGCCTCTGCATCTCTGACATCGCCAATAATTAATTTAAAAGATTTTTCTCCATAAGCTTTCTTGAGCCACTCGATATTTCCCGAGGTACCGATCCTGGATAAATTATCAAAAATGGTAACCTGGTCTCCTCGCTCTAACAAACGGGATGCGTAATTGATACCAATAAAACCCGCGCCACCTGTTATTAAAGTTGATGTGCTCATAGATCATTTTCCTTTTGATGTTGTTCGCTAAACTGCCAAACATCCCGCAGCCCAAATCCTTCCCGCACCAGACCAAAAGACCCAAACAGGGTAGTCACGCCCAGGCTTAAAAAATGACTTGTGAGAGCATAGCTAAAAGCAACAGATTGGTCAACGCCAAAAGCCGATAAAGCCAGGGTCATACTCGCTTCATATAATCCAATATTACCAGGGGAAGAGGGAATGGACACACCCAGAGCAACTGCCCCCAGTGCAAATACCGCCCAAATCAACTTTGCGTCCGGAATAAAAGCCCGGAGCAGCAAATATTGATAGATCAGGGCAATTGCCCAGCTTAGAAACATCCCCAGGAATACTCTAGCCAGCCGACCAGGATCAGAAAGCACAGCCATGCTGGAGAGAATAGATTGCAGGAAATTAACCAATCGGGTGAACAACAATGATTGGGAACTGTTCTTTCCCTCCAACCAGTTTATTAACTTGGCCCGGTATTTCACCAGAAGGATTAAAACAACTACTCCCAGCAGGATAAAACCTGACAGCAGATAAAAGAATCCGATTTCCTGGGAAAAATTTAAAACAAATGGCAATCCAATAAAAAACAGGATGAGAGCAAAAGCAAAATCAAATAAACGTTCCAGAAGTATTGTTGGAAATGCTTCCCAAAAACTAAACCCCGAGGATTTTAATAATAATGCTCTACCAAATTCTCCCAAACGAAAAGGCAGGACCGTATTTACAAAGTATCCGGTATTTATGAGCAAAAATGATTGCCAGAGAGAAATTTTTTCTTGCAATAGTACACGCCAGGCTGCCGCCCGGGTCAATAATGAAATTAATAATAAAGCCAGTCCGGGCAGAACAATAATCAAACGGACTTGTTTCATGGCTGCGAGAACTTGTTCTCCATCAATTGATGGGATCAAAACAACCAGCGCTACAAGACTGATTAAAAAACCCAGTCCCATTCTGATCTGAGATCGGGCAGGTTTTTTATCAATCATCATCTAGCCTTAAGACTGCCATAAACGCATCCTGGGGAATATCTACACTCCCGACCCGTTTGAGTCGTTTTCGTCCATCTTTCTGATTTTCAAGCAATTTGCGTTTCCGGGTGACATCACCACCATACAGTTTTGCAGTGACATCTTTTCGGAGAGCCTTTACATCGGTGCGGGCAATGATTTTTCCGCCTGCAGTAGCCTGGATGGGCACTGCAAAATGTTGCGGAGGTATCAGATCCTTCAATCGGGTAACCAAAACTTTCCCTTTTCGATAAGCTTTTTCTCTATGGACTATAGAAGCCATACCATCTACAGACTCTCCATTAACCAGAATTTCCAACTTGACCAAATCCTCATTCCTGTAGCCGGCAAAAGCATAATCCATCGAAGCATATCCCCTGGAAACGGATTTTAGATAATCAAAAAAATCGACAATCAGTTCCGAGAGAGGAATCTGAAAATTCAGCTGCACCTGGGTCGGTGAAGGATGCTGTTGGCTGACATATGTACCTCGCCGGACAGTGACCAGTTCCATCACGGGGCCATAATATTCCACCGGAAGAAAGATCTGTAAATCCATCCAGGGTTCCTGGATCTCTTCAATTTGACTTTTATCCGGTAATTCTGCCGGGGAATTAATTTCCTCCAGTGATCCATCCCGTTTTAATATCCTGTATTTTACCGAAGGAGCAGTTGCAATAATATCTAAATTATATTCCCGTTCCAGTCTTTCCTGGATAATCTCCATATGAAACATGCCCAGGAAACCACAGCGGAATCCCAAATTTAACGCCTGGGAGGATTCCGGTTCGAACACAAGCGCAGCATCGTTCAACTGCAGCTTTTCCAAGGCATCCCGTAAACCACTATAAGCTTCATTATCTATTGGGAAAAATCCGGCAAAAACCATTGGTTTAGCCTGTTTGTACCCGGGGAGAGGATCCTGAGCGGGATTGTGGGCAAAGGTCACAGTATCTCCCACGCGGCAGTCATGCACAGATTTCAAGCCTGTCGCAATATACCCCACTTCCCCAGGATAAAGCACATCCACTGGCGTCATCGCTGGTGAGAAGACCCCTAATTCAAACGGTTCAATATTTTTACCAGCGGCCATTAACCGAAGCATATCCTTCCGGGTGATTTTGCCGTCAAAAACACGGATATAGGCAATCACACCTTTATAGGAATTGTAGTGGGAATCAAAAATCAAGGCCCGTAAAGGTGCGCCAGCATTTTCTGCAGGCGCGGGCACCTCTTTGATTACTGCTTCCAGCACCGGTTGAATATTCTCTCCCTCTTTTGCTGAAATGCGAAGAATCTCATCAGGGGGGGTGCCTAAGATTGCACTGATATCCAGGGCAATTTCATCTGGCCGGGCAGCCGACAGATCGATCTTATTAATAATGGGAATGATTTCAAGGCCAGCTTCCAGGGCCGCATACATATTTGCATAAGTTTGCGCTTCCATACCCTGGGCCGCATCCACGATTAATAGCGCGCCTTCACAAGCCTCCAGTGCACGGGAAACCTCATACCCGAAATCCACATGACCAGGTGTGTCAATCAGATTCAACTCATAATCCAGACCATCCAGGGCTTTATATTTCATTTGAACCGCGGAGGCTTTAATAGTCACGCCTTTCTCGCGCTCAAGATCCATATTGTCCAGAACCTGGTCGGCCATATCACGTTCAGAAACAGTATCTGTAATCTGAAGCAGTCTATCCGCCAGGGTAGACTTCCCATGATCTATATGAGCAATTATTGAAAAATTACGTATCCTGTTAATATCCATAGGCAGCCTAGTATAACCGATGAGAGAATGTTGAGGGTGTCAATTTCTCACCGGGATCTTTTTGGGACCCTGAACTCTGACAAAGAAATACAGGAATAACATTACCAACCCCATTAAGCTAATCCCATTTCCCAGGCCCAGGTTGTCTATCAAATATCCTATTAGCGGGGCAAAAAGGGCCGAAAATATTGTCGTTAGCTGTGACTCTGTAGATAAACCAGAGGCCATCACATTGGATTGAATCTGATCACTAATAATGCCAACATTTATAGGGCGGCGAATATTATTGAGCAGATACAGTCCTATAAAACCAATCACCGCGAGCATCTCCCGCTCCAGGGCAACCATCACTCCCGAAATTAACAACAGTCCGGCACCCAATAAATAGGTCAAATTAACAGGCTTGGTTATGCTGCTGAAACGATGGCTAACCGAATAAGCCTGGCGTGAAGCCAGGCTTGTGAGCAAATAAATTACAAAATATACTGCCCCGATAACCAACGCTTCCTTATGGATATTTTCCAGATCAGCATTCAAAATCAGGGAAAGCGCAAGAAAAGACAAAATAGGCTGCAAATAATCTTTGCTAGATTTGAAAACTGCCGTAAAACTTGCACTGTTAAATAATATTCGCTGCACACCACTGTTTTTCATCACCTGGTATAAATTTTTCAGCGTTGTCTTCATATTTATCCAGACAGCATCCCCTTTCACATAGGTGATTTCTCCATCCAGTTCCTTGGGATATGAAATCAAGTTAATCAGATCCAATGTGTAGGGTATTACGGATGCCAGGAACATAATCCGATAACTGCCAGTATAAAATACTAAACCAGCAGCAATTAATGCATTAATCGCAGATCCAAACTGAGAAGCACTGCGAGTTAATCCATAATAAGCAATTTTCAAATCGCTGATCTTGTTAATTTTCAGGTATTCCAGGATAAGCGCTTTATGAGTACCCGATCGAGCAGCCTCGCCAAACGCAAACAGGATCATTGCCAGAGAAAGAAACCAGAAATCCCTGATGAAATACAAGATCATAAATGAAGCAATATAAGCCACAAACGCTGCGATCATGGCTTTTCTTCTGCCAAATGAATCTGCCAGAATGCCTGTAGGGATTTCCAGGAGATTGGTTGCAATATCCCTGATGGAATACAAGAGGCCTATCTGCAAAAAAGACAATCCGTAAGAGCTGAAAATCAAGATGATAAAGGGATCAAAAAATCTCAGGTTCTTTAAGAACCCGTAGAGCGAAAAACGGTAGAACATGCTGTCTTTAATTATCCCGGGGGGTTGATTTCCCATCTTTGAAACCTCGTCTGCCGTTAAAACAATGGGGAGATAAATTTTTGAATATTTTCTACTTCCAGATCACTGGGAAATTCTAACCAGGCTAAAAATTCCACGTTTCCTGCTGGTCCACGCAAAGGAGAACGGATTAATCCCCGGGTCTGGTAACGCTGTTTACTGGAAAAACTTAACACCTCAGACAAAACTCGTTGATGGATCGCCGGATCCAGAATGACACCCGACCCTTTTGCCGCTTCTTCCCTGGTCGCTTCAAATTGTGGTTTGATTAAAATAACAGCCTGACCGCCATTGGCTGAAAACCAGCCGGACGCGGTCGGGAGAATTTTTTTCAGGGATATGAATGACACATCCGCTGTGAGAAAATCCACTGGATCAGGCAGACCTTCAAGGTTTCTCGCATTAGTGCGCTCCAGGGTAACTACCCGGGGATGATTACGGAGCTTCCAATCCAGAATACCGTAACCCACATCAATTGCGTAGACTTTATCAGCGCCATTTTTCAGCAAACAATCGGTAAAACCACCCGTTGAGGCACCAATATCAGCACAGATTTTCTGATCCACAGTGATGGGAAAATGATCAAAGGCTGCCCTAAGTTTATCGCCGCCCCGGGACACATATCTTGGGTCCGGCACAAGAGCTAATCCTTCGGCATTTGGAATGAGCTGCGAACCCTGCATGATTAACTGCCCCTGGAAGAGAACTTTGCCAGCCATTACCAGGCGCCGGGCTTCCTCCAGATCGTTTGCCAGTCCTTGATTGACCAGAAGTTGATCAACTCGCTGTTTTTTTGCCATAAGTCAATTTTAACATGCCAGAAGGAGACTTGCCTATTAAGGTTCTATACCTACCACCACTTTTTGATTCATGCTATTATTTTCATATGATGATTGCTTTGCTAAAAACCATGCGTCCCAAACAATGGGCAAAAAATAGTTTCATTTTCACAGCCCTGGTATTTGACCGAAAACTGCTGGATGTATCTGCATTTCTCTATACACTGGCAGGAGCAGCCATTTTTAGTCTCGTTGCCAGTGCTGTTTATATTTTTAATGACCTCGCTGATTGCGAATCTGATCAACAGCACCCCACTAAAAAACTTCGTCCAATCGCTTCAGGGGAACTACCCCTTCGAACGGCCTGGGCGGCCGGGATACTCCTGCTCTTGATCTCACTTCCGCTGGCATACTTATTATCACCGGAATTCCTGATTATCTGTGTTGTATATTTTGGGCTCAATTTGCTTTATTCAGCCAAACTTAAACATGTCCCTTTGATTGATGTGCTGGTTCTGGCTTCCTTCTATTTACTACGGGTAGTTGCCGGGACTGCGCTGATTGAGGTCGACCGATTTTCACCCTGGTTATATGTTGTCACATCCTTGTTTGCCTTATTCATCGGGTTTGGCAAACGCCGCGCGGAACTTATACTAAAACAGGAAAATGCGGGAAATATTCGGCCAGTTCTTGATGGCTATACTATAGAGCTTTTAGATCAGCTGATAATTATTGTCTCGGGCACTACCATTATCGCATACAGTCTTTATACTTTTTCTGCACCTAATTTACCGGCCAATCACTCCATGATGCTATCAATTCCCTTTGTGCTGTATGGTATTTTCCGATATTTGTTCTTAATCCAAACAGGGGAAGGAGGCGCCCCGGAAGATATTGCGCTTACGGACAGACCCTTGCAAACTGCCATTTTCTTCTGGTCAATTGTTATCCTACTGGTATTTTATTTCTCCTAAAATATGCCTGCATTTTCTGCAACAGCACCCGGAAAAATAATCCTTTTTGGTGAACACGCGGTCGTTTATGGTGAACCTGCCATCGCGGTGCCGGTCTTTTCGAACCAGGTCAGGGTTGTTGTCACCGCCCAGGTAAAAAAGAAATCCGGGGAAATTCAGATCGAAGCACCAGACATTTCTTTATCCACCACATATGAAAAACTTGAAATCGATCACCCGCTTCGGGCAGCCTTAAAAGTTGTCCTCGGAGACAAAGACCCTACCGAAACACCGGCCTGCAGTATTCAAATTTCTTCTGAAATTCCGGTCTCATCCGGGTTAGGCTCCAGCGCCGCTATATCAGCTGCAATCATCCGGGCTTTTTCTGCATTTTTGGGTCAGCGTCTGACTGATGAAAAAATCTCTGATTTTGCTTATGAAGTAGAAAAAATCCACCACGGTACCCCTTCTGGTATAGACAATACGGTTATTGCCCATCAAAAACCAGTTTATTATCAAAAAGGAAACCCATTTCAATTTCTCACCATCGGGAAACCTTTTTCAATCCTGATTGCAAATAGTGGTAAACCCGGTCATACCCGGGAGGCAGTCAAGCATGTTCGGGATGGATGGCTCAATGATCCGGACAAATATAACCAGATATTTTCGCGAATTGGTGAGATAAGCAATAATGCAAGGGAATTAATTGAGGCAGGCCAGCCAGACAAACTCGGGGAATTGATGGATCAAAACCACGAACTACTGCAAGCGCTGGATGTCTCCTCACCGGAATTGGACCAACTGGTTCAAACAGCCAAAGAAGCAGGCGCATTAGGCGCCAAATTATCAGGTGGGGGTATGGGAGGTCATTTGATTGCCCTGGTAAAGGATGACGCTGAAAGAATAGCCGAGAAGCTAATTCTTTCCGGTGCAACATCCACAGGGATCACTACCGTTAAGAACAGGAATTAGAACAGTCCTAAAAATTGGAAAAACAGGCCCGGTTTTCTCCTTTTCCTCCGGCAATTTTACCCATCCTGCAACACAAATCAGAATGGCCCCTATGGTATGATATTGGGGCAAAATTATTAAAAAAGGAAAAAGATTAATTATGAATTTTTCTATGTGGCGAAAAGCCTTAAATATTATTCCCAAAATCAATAAAGAAGAGTGGGATGAATTGGATCTGATATCGCGCTGGTTAATTGCTACCCGGGCGGCTGTCCTCATTACAACCATCCTTTCAGCTTCTTTTGCAGGGATATTTGCTATTCGGGTAGGTTTATTTGATTTCTGGCGCTGGTTATTGGTAACTATTGGTTTGTACCTGGCACATGGGACAAACAACTTCCTGAATGACTATACTGATTTTGTTAGAGGCGTGGATGCTGATAATTACTACCGGGCCCAATACGGTCCCCATCCTTTACTTCATGGACTAATGACCAAGAAACAGCTGCTTACATACGCTGGAGTAACCGGCGCGATTGCTGTTGCCTGCGGTGTTGCCCTGGGAATAATGAGAGGTGATTCTACCTGGATATTAATGGGATTGGGTGCGTTTTTTGTTCTCTTTTACACCTATCCCCTGAAATACTTTGCCCTGGGAGAAATTTCTATCCTGATTGTATGGGGACCTTTAATGGTTGCCGGTGGTTATTATGTCATCACAGGTTTGCCCTGGGATTGGACGATTGCCCTGGCCAGTTTGCCTCACGGGTTGGGAGTTACCTCGATGTTATTCGGAAAACACATCGACAAACTCAAACAGGATAAGGACCTAAAGATTTACACCTTACCTGTGGTCCTGGGCGAAACCCTGGCAAGATGGACCATGACCGCTCTATTAATTCTGGCTTACCTGGTCGTAATTTTCCTGATCTGGACCCGATGTTTCACCCCGGTCATGTTATTAACCCTGCTGGCCATTCCAACACTGGTTAGTATCTGGCCCATTCTTTCCAACCCCAAACCGGATGAAAAACCCGCTGATTTTCCCGATGTCTGGCCAAATTACTACGTTGCAGCCGCGTTCCACCATACAAGACGCTTCGGGGGTTTATTCCTCCTGGCTATTATTCTTGACACTATTGTAAAAATGATCTGGCCGGCATTCTGGATCTAATCCAAATTTTGCCGCTATTCTCAAGGATTCCCAAGTGAAACAGGGTGAGATTGACCCTGTTTCACTCTCTTGACCCCAAACCAACCCCTGACTACAATACTTCTATGAGCAAAACCAGCACTTCTCAAACAGCTAACGAACTGGTTTTCCTAAAACTCGGCGGATCATTAATTACCGATAAATTTACCGCGCGCTTAGCCAGACCCGAGGTAATTCAGCGGATAACTGAGGAAATTGCCGTCGTGCTGCAGAAAGAACCCCAGCTTAAGCTTATCCTGGGACATGGTTCTGGATCCTTTGGCCATTTTTCAGGCAAAAAATATAATACCCGCGCTGGTGTATCTACTCCGGAAGAGTGGTTAGGATTTGCTGAGGTCTGGTACGATGCCGCTTCATTAAACCAGCTAGTCATGGCTGCCCTCAATAAATCTGGAATTCCAGCTGTCTCTTTTCCGCCATCTGCAGCGGTTTTCACTGAAGATGGGAAGATCAAATCCTGGGAACTCAAACCGATTCGTTCAGCACTAAATCAGGGGCTGCTGCCGATTGTATTTGGAGACGTGGTTTTTGATTCTGTCCGCGGGGGAACTATTGTATCGACAGAGGATTTATTTGTACACCTGGCCGATGAATTTAAACCCCGGCGCATCCTGCTTGCCGGTCAGGACCCCGGCGTCTGGGAAGATTTCCCGGACTGCACACGCCTATTTAAAAGGATTAGGCCAGCAGACCATTCGAATCTGGCTGAAAAAATCAGCCAATCCCATGCACCGGACGTCACCGGAGGGATGACAGATAAAGTGGAACAAATGCTGGGACTGATCAATAACATGCCCGGAATGGATTGTCTGATCTTCTCTGGCGCAGAACCCGGCAGCATTAGTAAGGCCCTTTCCGGAGAAATTCTGGGGACTCACCTGCATATATAAAAAATTAGTAAATATTTCACCATCAATCGTTCTGGATATCCTATCAGTTATAATGAAGTGCACTTTCAGAAAGAATGAGGAATGAATGGAACTATTAAATAAAACACAAAAAGAACTCCTGAGCAGGGAACGGGAATTACTAAATCAGCTACAAATTACCCTGGTTAAATACGGTGTACAGGAAAAAGACCAGCAAGCCTTGATGGATTCTATCCATCAACTGGATGATTTCTTTTTGCTTGTGGTCGTTGGAGAATTTAATGCGGGTAAAAGTGCTTTTATCAATGCCCTGCTTGGAGAAAGGATTCTTGAAGAAGGTGTAACCCCAACAACCACAAAAGTAAATATTCTAAGGTATGGGGAAAAGAAAGAAAAGAAAATCCTTTCAGAGAATGTAGAGAGCATAAATCTTAAAGCACCTTATTTAAAAGAGATCAGCATCGTTGATACTCCTGGCACTAACGCAATTATCCGGGAACACGAAGAAATTACTTCTCTTTTTGTACCCAGATCGGATTTAATCCTGTTTGTTACCTCGGCTGATCGTCCCTTTACAGAAAGTGAACGGATATTCCTGGACCAAATTAAGTCCTGGGGGAAAAAAGTTGTCCTGGTAATCAATAAAATAGATATCCTGCAAAACCCGGAAGCCCTGGAAGAGATTCAAGTTTTTGTGAGCGAAAATGCCAAAAAAGTCCTCAACGTCGATCCGGAAATTTTCCCGGTCAGCTCCCAATTAGCGCTAAAAGCCAAACAAGGCCAACCCGCCTTATGGGAAGAAAGCCGGTTTGAACACCTGGAGACCTATATCCTGAATACCCTTGACCAGGAAGCCCGATTAAAACTAAAACTTCTTAATCCGCTTGGTGTTGGCAAGCGACTTTCCAGCCAGTATACCGAGTTTTTTAAAGACCGCCTTAAACTCCTCAAGGATGACTTGCTCCTGATCAAAGACGTGGAAGACCAATTGGTTGTCTTTCAAAAAGACATGCTGGAGGGTTTCGATCTCAGGATATCCGATATCATCAAAATCCTGTTAGAGATGGAACAACGGGGAGAGGACTTCTTTACCGAGTATATCCGGTTGGCCCGGATTATTGATTTGATGAAAAAAGATATGATCCAGGAAATTTATGAAGAAAAGGTTATCGCAAAGGTCCCTGAACAGGTTGAAGATAAAGTTACAGCGATCATTGATTGGCTTGTAGATGCCAATTTAAGGCAATGGCAGGCGGTCACAGATCACGTTGCCGAGGGCAGGCAAAAACATAAGGGCCGAATGGTTGGCGATATTGGTAATTTTATTTATGACCGCGATCGTTTAATTACCAGCATCCGTGATGAGGCTAACCGGGTAATTAAAAGCTACGATAAAACCCGGGAAGCAGATGAAATTGCTCGACGATCTCAGAATGCGGTTGCCGCTACCGCGGCCATTAGCGCTGGGGCAGTTGGGCTGGGCACCCTGGTCGCAGTCCTTGCATCCACAATGGCGGCCGATATCACTGGCATATTGCTGGCTGGCGTGATGGCAGCCCTGGGTTTGTTTATCATCCCGACCCGCCGAAGAAACGCAAAAAAGGAAATGCGACAAAAGGTCAAAGCCATGCGCGATCAGCTCACAGAATCCTTAACCGGGCACTTTAAGCAGGAAATTGATCGCAGCGCCCAGGAGATCAGAGATACCATCACACCTTATACAAGGTTTATCCGTTCAGAAAACGAGAAAAATCAAAAAGCGCATCAAACGCTAAAAAAATACCTGGATAAAATCACCCAGCTAACCAATGAAATTGAATCGGCTAATTAAAGGGTAAGTTGACAGGCTAAACCCAGTGTATTAAACTGGATTTGCTTACCATCTTCAGGATAGCGAGGAAATTATGTCTTATACCAGACAACAGCGGGAAGAACAGGAAGATTATTGCCTGGCACCTTTTGGCATTCGCAGCAAGGACAGTAAAGGCCGGGAATACCCTGATGTAAAACCAGTTTACCGGACAGCGTTTCAGCGTGACCGGGATCGAATTTTGCACACAACAGCTTTCCGTCGCCTGGAATATAAAACCCAGGTTTTCCTTAATTCCGAAGGGGATTATTACCGCACTCGTCTTACTCACACCCTTGAAGTTGCCCAGATTGGCCGGACAGTTGCCCGGGCGTTAGGCGCCAATGAAGATCTGGAAGAAGCTATCTGCCTGGCTCATGATCTCGGACATTCTCCATTTGGCCATTCCGGAGAACGAATTCTTAACCAGTTAATGGTAGACCAGGGAGGATTTGACCATAATAAACAATCCCTCCGGATTGTGACCAAACTTGAAAAGCGGTTTGAAGAATTTCCCGGTTTGAACCTGACCTGGGAAACCCGGGAAGGCATCGTCAAACATGAAACAGAGTATGATATCTCAGACGCCGATGATTATGACCCGGATCTCCGCGGCCACCTGGAAGCGCAGATTGCCAATGCCGCAGATGAATTGGCCTATTCTGCGCATGATCTGGATGATGGTCTCCGATCAGGATTAATCACAACTGCTTTACTTGAAGATTTAGCAATTTGGGAAATCCTGGTTAAGAGTATCGGATGGAAAGGCGGAGATCTCAGTGAACTAGACCGCAAAAGAATCATCCGCAGAATGATTGGCCTGGAAGTTAAAGACTTGATAGAAACCACGGACCAGAGAATCGAAGAAAGTGGAGTTGCCTCAGTAGAAGAGCTGCAGAAGATGGATCATAACGTAATCGGCTTCAGTGATGAAATGCAGAATAACAATCGAGAGTTAAAAGATTTCTTATTTAAAAACCTTTACAAAAATTACCGGGTCATACGCATGCAGGTCAAAGCAGAAGGAATCATCAGTGATCTCTTTACCGCCTATGAAAAGAAACCCCTCATGATGCCCACCCATATCCAGGCTGGCATAGAGAAGAAAGGGTTACAGCGATCGATCTGCGACTATATCGCAGGCATGACCGACAGATTTGCCATTGACGAACATCAAAAATTATTCGACCCCACAAGAAAACCTTAATAACCAAAACGAGGGAATTGAAGTATGCAGTCCAAAGATAAAATTTATTTAACAAAACAAGGCAAAGAGGAACTCCAGGTTGAATTGGAAGAACTGGAAGGACCTCGCCGTATTGAGATTGCCGCGAGACTAAAATCAGCCATTGAAATGGGTGATCTTTCAGAAAACGCTGATTACCACAAAGCCAAGGAAGATCAGGGTTTCCTGGAAGGAAAAATTATGGAGATCAAACACACCCTCGATTTCGCGATTATTGTAGAAGAAAATGCCCAAAAACATGGTCACGTCGCTGTCGGTTGTAAAGTCACAGTCCAGGAAGAGGATGATCCTCCAGAAACTTACTACCTGGTTGGCAGTCACGAGGCAGACCCACTTAAGAACAAAATATCTAATGTCTCACCCATAGGCCGCGCATTGATAGACCAGGGAGTTGGTGAAACCGTGTTAGTCAAAACGCCGGGTGGAGAATTCTCGTTAAAAATCCTGGAAATCGATTAAGCATAGAAACCAGTATTCAGATATAAAAAAAGCTCCTGGGATTTTTGATCTCCAGGAGCTTTTTTATACCTAATTAGAATCTAGAATTCATCAAATTCAAATGATTCTGCTTCGGCTGGACCATCATTTGGCCAGACGGATAACTCAATCGATAAACGTTCGAAGAAGCTTTCTTCTGGCAGAGGGCCTTCACCATAACCCATATCCATTACCCGGCCAATTACCTTGAGATTATTGGTTGTGAGCATAAATTCCACACCCGGATCTGCCAAGACAGGTTCGCCTTTCTTTTCCAGTTCCGAGCGGATGACATCATCGTAAAATGCATGACCGCTCATCAGAACTTTTGTGACAGTCTTGATATCATTTTGATCAAATAACCAGACCTCAAAGGCTGTCACCCTCTTTGGTTCTCCTACGCCAATAGCTTCGGAAATACCAACCCCGCATTCACCTAAAAATTCACCGGCGGCCGATTCTACACTGAAGGAATCATCAAACAGGTTATCCCCCAGCACATAAGTTGTCACAAACTGATGCATCGGCGGGGCATCGCCGCCTTTATCACCATAATCCGTAGTATCAATCTTGGCAGTAATTTCCTGGGCCAGATTGGCAGCAGCTTTGGGAGAAATACCCCCTCCACCTTGCGCACGCCTGGCAAGGAAATAACGCACAACCAGTGCGCCTGCCAGGATTGCGGTAACCAGAAGCGCCCATTTCAGAATGTTATTGCTTGATTCTTCCTCCACGGGAACAAAATCGTCCAGGATATCCGGGAAAACAGTCATCTCGACAACATCACGAAACGAGTCAATATCACTGATTAACTGACCGGCGGGATTAAATTCGATATCCGATAAATTTTTGGATCCATTTTCTCCCATTTGATTGTAGCGTTCTTCAGCCAGGCCAGCATCCTGATTCAACGCATAGGAATCAATTGTCATCCGTAAATAATCAACCTTTAGATCCTCCCGGAGTTGTTCGATGTTTCCATCCACAAATTTAACCGGGCTGAGCACCCAACCATATAACAGACCCAAGATGATCCCGACCACAATACCTACAGCGGCCATAATTGGTGGGCTATTAATTCCTTTATTAAAACTATCCCTTACTGTATTCATAATCATTCTCCATTGAGTAATGAAAGTTTAAGCAGCTGGAGGCCAGATGATAATATTGTAGACGAGAGACGGTTTTCCTGCAATGCTCTCGCACCCTCTGTAGCCTCCCACCTATAGATGCAAGGTCCATGCCAATCCTCAAGAAAATCAATTCTACCCTGAATTAAGTTAAAATTGTTGAGTCCGGTGGATCGTATCACAATTTAAAATAATAAAGCGGTGGAAGAAAACTTTCCACCGCTTTCCATTCACCAGGGTTACTCAGTAAATTTAAACCGTTTTCTCTTTAATTTCATCCCGCTGAAATTCCAAAGAACAGACAGAACATTGGGCATGTTTTTTGTTTGCCACAACCAATAATCCACCGCAGCTCGGGCATGGTTCAGGCAATGGTCTTTTCCAAGAGGCAAAATCACAATCAGGGTAGTTTTCACATCCGAAGAACAATCTTCCCTTCTTAGTTTTCTTTTCGATTAGCTCCCCGCCATCTTGGGGACAGATTACACCAATTTTCTCCATCCAGCGTTCCGTATGTTTGCATTCCGGTCTATTACTGCAGCCTACATACAACCCATACCGTCCCCAGCGCTGAACCAGATCACCGCCACATTCCGGACATTCTTTTCCAATCGAGATATATACCGGCTCGATTTTTGGCATTTCTCTTTTCGCGTATTCTAATTGATCGGAAAAAGGCCCATAAAATTCTTTAACAGTATCCCGCCAGTCCTCTGCACCAGATGCAACCAGATCCAATTCCTTTTCCAGATCAGCCGTAAATCCAATATTCACAATTGACGAAAAATATTCTGTAACCAGATCATTTACAATTATTCCTGTTTCTGTTGGCGACATACGTCGTGCATCTTTTACAACATAGCCCCGCTGAACCAGTTTCCCCAGAATGGGTGCATAAGTAGAAGGACGGCCTATGCCATTTTCCTCCAGGGTGCTAACCAGGGTTGCCTCGGAATATCGGGCAGGTGGTTTTGTAAAATGCTGATCAGGCAGTAATTGAATTAATCGCTGAATCTGTCCTTCTGCCAGACTTTCCGGGATACTTTCGAGATCTTTCTCAGCTTGAGATGCACGGCCATTGCCACGGTTGTACACTTTTAAGAAACCCTGGAATTTGATACGTGATCCAGAAGCGCGGAACACATAGGCATGGGCTGAGCCATCTCCTCCCACAAGTACGCTAAGCGTATCATACAGAGCTGATGTCATCTGAGAGGCAACAAATCGTTCCCAGATCAGTTTATACAAACGATATTGATCGTTTTTTAGAAAACCTTTAATTGATATTGGGGTCCGGTTTATAGAAGTTGGCCGGATAGCTTCATGGGCTTCCTGGGCTCGTTTGCTTTTTGTCTTATAGTGAGGAATTGTGTCAGGCACATATTCATCCCCGTAGTTGGATTGAACAAATTCCCGGACAGCGGTTTGGGCAGATTCGGAAACATGTGTAGAATCTGTTCGCATATAGGTAATCAATCCCGTTTCACCACCATTTCCGACATCAATACCCTGATAAAGCTGCTGCGCCACAGCCATAGTTTTCTTAGCCGAAAAATTAAGCTGCCTGGAAGCATCCTGCTGCATTGTGCTGGTTATAAATGGAGGGTAAGGATTTCGTTCTCTGGTTCCTTTGCGAATTTTTCTGACTTCATAATGAGCTTTTTCAAGATCTGAGAGAATTGGATCCAGTTCAATTTTTGAACTCACTTGCAATTTCTTTCCATCAATATGCGTTAGATTGGCCTGGTAAGTATTACTCTCAACACCATCATCCGGGCTTAATTTCGCAGCGACGGACCAATATTCTACAGGGTTAAATGCTTCAATTTCTCTTTCCCGATCTACAATCAATTTTAATGATATAGACTGCACTCGTCCCGCTGTTAAACCACCCCGAACTTTCTCCCATAAGATAGGGCTGATTTGGAATCCCACCAGGCGATCCACAACCCTTCTTCCCTGCTGGGCATCCACCAGATCCATATTTAACACCGCCGGCTTGGCAAAAGCTGCTTCAATAGCCTCCCGGGTGATCTCATGGAAAACAACCCTTTTGGTCAGTTCCGGTTCCAATTCTGCCGATTCCATTAAGTGCCAGGCAATGGCCTCGCCTTCTCTGTCAAGATCTGTTGCCAGAAAAATTTCTTCAGCTTCAGCGCCTAATTTTTTAATTTCTTTCACGATCTCTCGTTTATCATTAGGTACTCGATAGCTTGGTTCAAAATTATTTTCAACATCGACAGACAATTTGGATCTAAGCAAATCCCGCACATGACCAACAGAAGCAACTACTTTATAGTCTTTGCCCAGGTAACGCCCAATTGTACGGGCTTTGGCTGGAGATTCCACAATCACTAATTTTCCACTGCGGGGTTTTGGCTCTTTAGCTTTCCGTTTTGTATTTTCCGGCGGAGTAAGCCCTTCATGAGCCTCAGTCTTGCCCATCCGGAACATTTTTGTCTCACAAACCGGACAAACACCCCTGGTAGCTGGTGTCCCCGTCTTGGTAAAAACAGGTTCGGGCGAACCCATTTCACGTTTTTCCTTACACTTTACACAATAAGCCTTCAAAGCCGCCTCCAGATAAATTCTCAGACAACTACTAAATCAAGTCTGTCCGACCTTCATTCTCTAATTTTTTTACAGCCTGGCGCACATTCTGTGCTTGATCCCTACTGCAAATTAACAAAATATCACCTGTATCAACAACAATCAAATCCTGTGCCCCAATCGTGACTACCGGGCGAGGATTATCCACACTGTAAATGATAGTGCCCTTAGTTTCCAGAGCAATATGTTCACAACCCTGAGCAATATTGCCATTTTCATCCTGCGGAAGCAAATCAAAAATTGCCTCCCAGCTGCCCACATCGTTCCATTGTAAACCTGCTGCCGGAATTACCGCAACTTTTTCAGCATTTTCCATGATGCCAAAATCAATCGTTTGCGGTTTAATCTCCGGCCAGACCTCCCTGATAGTTTGTTCCTGTTCTGTAGTGCCCCAGGCTTCCTTTATAAGGGATAACTGTGTTGAAAGTTCTGGCATCTGCCGGTTAATTTCCTTCAGGATCACATCCGCCCGCCAGATAAACATACCGGAATTCCAGGCATACTCACCGGTTGAAATCATTCTTTCCGCTTCAGCTAAAATCGGTTTTTCCGTAAATTCCAACACTTGAAAAGCATCCAATTCCTGGTACTGACCAATCAAATCTCCCCTGCGTGTATATCCATAGCCAGTTGCAGGATAGGTTGGCGTCACACCCAGAGTAACCAGGTAATCCTCTTCTGCAACCTGATGCGCAGCGATTAAGACTTGCTGGAAAAGCTCTAAATTACCAATAATATGGTCAGCTGTCAAGATAGCCATTACCGCTTGTGGATCTTTTTTGCTCAAAATTGCGGCAGCATATCCCACTACAGAGGCAGTTCCCCGGGGCATGGTTTCCAGAAGAAAGTTGTTCCCGGGAATTTCCGGGCATTGCTCCTGAAGGCCTGCGGCCTGATCTTCAACCGTCACCACCAGGATCCGCTCAGGAGGCAGAAACTCTGTTAAACGGTCCACAGCAACCTGAAATAACGATCTTTCCTGGCCCAGCTTAAGCATTTGTTTGGGACGGCTCTTCCGCGAAAGAGGCCATAATCTGGTCCCGCCGCCGCCAGCCATGATAACCGCATAATAATTCTCGTACATGTTATCTCCCTTTCAAGTCCTGACCCTCATCGATACGATAGTCTATCATCATATCCTGCACTGCAACATATTTCATACCAAAAGTCTTTCGAACCATTCCTTTTAACTCCATCAAAGCCAGAGTCGCTGTGATTTCTTCAATCGGTAAACTTACCAAAGAACAAAGTTCATCTACATGAAGAGGTTCATCTCCAACCGCTTGATATAAAACAGCTTCCTTTGGATCACTGGGCAGACTTTTCCGAACTACCCGTTGCTCTACAATCAAACTCATATTCAGCAGATCCAATACATCCTGGGGAGCAAGCAGGGGATGAGCACCTTGTTTTATCAACAAATTGGTGCCTTTGCTCGTCGGGGCGGTAATTTTTCCCGGTACAGCAAAAACATCCTTTCCCTGTTCAGCCGCATAGTTGGCGGTAATCAATGCGCCGCTTTTTCGACCCGCTTCAATCACCAGGGTAGCTTTTGACAAACCCGATATGATCCGGTTCCTGGGCGGGAAATTTGATCCATCGGGTGGAGTTCCAAATGGATAATCACTAACCAGGGCGCCCCGCTGAATTATTTGGTCCGCCAGTTGGCGGTGTTCTGGTGGATAGATTTGATCTATGCCGCTTCCCAGAACTGCGATGGTTCTGCCTCCTGCCTCCAAAGCTTGTTGATGGGCAATCCCATCGATTCCTCGGGCTAATCCACTGACCACAGTGATGCCGTGCCCTGCCAGCACCCGGGTAATATTTTCAGTAATTTGCCGGCCATAGGCACTAAACCGCCGGGTGCCTACTATGGCTACCGACCAAATGTCTTCTGAAATCAAGTCCCCTTTTAAATAGAGCATAAACGGGGACTGGTTGATCTGGCGCAAACGCTCAGGATAGTGAGGATTATCCCAGGTCAGGATTTGTATATCAGCTTCCCGGATTCTTTCCACCAATTCTTCCAGGTTGGTTTGATTCCGAACTTGAACCATTTGCTGAACTAACTTATCATTTAATCCCGCTGCTGCCAATTGATAGTTTCGTGCATTCCAGGCAGACTGGATATCCCCAAAAAAATGTAAAAGTCTTTCCAGGCGAACCGGACCAATTCCTTTTACCAGGTTAAACCCAACCCAGTACTTGGTATATTCATTCATTAATAGCCCCCATGGTAGCCCGACTTGACCTCTTCAACCCAAGTCGGGCAAAGAATACCATAATTTTTTGATCGGTGTCAAGAGAGATTTTCAGGTGAGGTTAAACCCTCCACCTTAATTGATGCTGCTATTCAGACCAAAACAGATGTGATTTTTTTATTTATTTTTCCCCCGGAACAGAAAATCTAGTAATCTAATAATCCCGATATGATGTGAACCAGCATGATGCTATCTTCATAATTAATGTCCAGCACCACATCATCAATCGCGGGCAGTAAAACTTCTTTGCCAGTGGGTGATTCCACCAAATACACGTCATTTGCACCGGTAATAATGATCTCTTTGAGTCTGCCCAGATTTTCCCCCTGATCTGTGATGACTTCCAGACCCACTAGCTGGTGAGTATAAAACTCCCCTTCTGGCAACTCCGGCATGTCCTTGCTCTTCATATATACCATAATGTTCCGGAATATTTCTACAGCAGTACGATCCGGTAATTCTTTCAGAGATACCAGCATATCTGCACCATGCCAGCGAATACCAGTGATGGTATAAGCCTGGTGTTGGTCACCGGTAAAGATGGTTTTTCCGGGTGAAATCAAATCCGGGAAATCTGCTAAAACAGTCATTCGAATTTCCCCCCGAATTCCGTGGGGACGTCTAAACTTCCCTATAATAACAAACACAGGTTCCTCCACGTGGGACGAACCTGTGCTGGTATTTTCATTCTGATCAGATTTCATCGTGGTTCAACAATATCCAGATTAACTTTTTTGCCGATACTGGAGGCTGGCACATTCAATAGAGTACGGATAGCATTAGCTACCCGGCCATTTTTACCAATAACCCGACCCATATCTTCCTGGGCCACTTCTAATTGGAAATTGATACTGTCCCGGCCTCGCTGGTGGGTCACTTTAACTTGCGTGGGATCCTCAACAAGTGAACGCGCAATATAGGTGATTAAATCAATCAATGTTTCCTCCGCAAAATTTATCTGAAGGAACCTTAGCGGTTGTTATCCAGTTAATCTTTGATTAACTTGGTGATATCAGATTTTAAGATCGCGCCGTCTTTACCAGTGCCTTTTATAGCAGCGATATCAATACCTGCGTCTTCGGCCAATTTCTTGGCTGCAGCGGTAATTTTGATCTCTGCTTCCGTTTCTGGCTCTGGCTCTTCTTTTTTGTCCAGGTCTGGCTCAGGCTCTGGCTCGGGTTCTGGCTCAGGCTCTGGCTCGGGTTCTGGCTCAGGTTCTGGCTCAGGTTCTGGCTCAACCTCTGGCTCAACCTCTGGCTCAACCTCTGGCTCAACCTCTGGCTCTACAACTTCAGCAGCAGATTCTTCCACAACGGGTTCTTCTGCTTCCTCGGTTTCAGCTTCAGGAGTTTCCTCTACTACCGGTTCCTCAACTTTCTTAGGTTTGGATGCCTTGATCAGGTCATCCCGTCGAGTCCGTGGATCAACATTGCGATCCAGCTCAACTTGCTTCCCTTCAGCAACCAGGGTTTCCAGATCTTCGCCATCTTTAAATCGCTGATACCGTTCCATTAAACCGATGGTGCGGAAAATCTGCAGCACGGAATCGGATGGCTGCGCGCCAACGCTCAGCCAGTAAAACACACGATCATCTTTTACCCGGATCGTGGCGGGTTCAGTCCTGGGATTATAATCACCCAGTATCTCTATGAATCTGCCATCACGGGGGCTTTCTCTATGAGCAGCCACAATACGATGAGTGGGCTGTCCTTTTCCTCCAGCACGGCGTAATCTAATTCGAACCATAACTTGTACTCCTTAATTTTTTCTCCTGCATCATTCTGCTGGGGCAAACCCACAGCGGAGACTATTATACACCATAACTTAACTTGTTAAGAAAATCGAGGAAGGTTACCTAACCCTGATTTCTTAAGCTCTTTGAACATCCTTTTTGCATCCCGGTACTGTTTTACCAATTGATTTACATTATAAACCTGGGTACCGGACCCGGCTGCGATGCGTTTCCTCCGGCTGGCATTGAGGATTTTCGGGTTCTGTCTTTCTGCAGCCGTCATCGAGTAAATAATTGCCTGGCTGGTGAGAACCTGCTTCTCAGCTACCTGAGGATCAATGGATTGAGACATTTTACCAAATTCTCCCGGAAGCATACCCATCAATTTGCCAATTGATCCCATTTTCATGACCTGAGAAATCTGTTGGGAAAAATCCTCCAGAGTAAATTCTCCGGATAATAAGCGTTCGGTCTGTTGCTGAGCAGTTTCCAGATCAAAGGTTTCTTCTGCTCGTTCAATTAAACCGATCACATCTCCCATTCCCAGGATCCTGGACGCCAATCGAGAGGGGTCATACGTTTCCAGGGCATCCAGGCTTTCACCGGTTCCCAGAAACTTGATTGGCACACCAATCACTGAACGGATCGAAATGGCGGAGCCACCACGGGCATCCCCGTCCATTTTACTCATGATCAAGCCAGTAATAGGGACGGCATCACGAAATCCCTCGGCAATATTAACCGCTTCCTGACCTGTCATTGCGTCCACAACCAGCAGGATTTCATCCGGCTTGGCAGCCATTTGCACAGCGCCAAGCTCTTCCATTAAGCTTTCATCAATCTGGGACCGTCCAGCCGTGTCCAAAATTATTACGGTGCTGTTTAAACGGACAGCCTCTTGAAGAGCTTTTTTCGCCAGTTGGGGCGGTTTTAAAGTTGGATCTGCAAAAACCGGGATTGTTAATTCTTTACCCAATGTTTGCAGTTGATCCACGGCTGCCGGCCGGTAGGGATCGGCTGCAACCAGCAATACCTGTTCTCCACGCTTCTTTAAGAGTCGACCAAGTTTTCCGGCCGCGGTGGTTTTTCCAGAACCTTGTAAACCAGCCAGTAAAATCACCAAGGGGGAGTCTGGTGATTTTTTGAGAGTTGCTGGTTCTCCCAGGGTTTCAATCAATTCCTCATGGACAATTTTCACTACCTGCTGTCCAGGATTGATTGCTTTGGAAACCTCCTGCCCAACCGCTCGCTCTTTTACCCGGGAAACAAATTCCCGGACGACGCCATAATGGACATCGGCTTCCAGCAGTGCCAGGCGGATTTCCCGCATGGCGATATCAACGTCATTTTCTGAAAGTTTTCCCCGACGGCGCAGAGAATGGAATATTTCATCCAGGCGATTGGTTAGTTGCTCAAACATAAGCGTGTTCTAGTTCCTGTACCATAAAAAACAGCGGATGACAGGACCGAAAACGGAGCCATCCGCGGACAAGCATTGTAGCGTGCAGTATAGGTTCAGTCAAGGGGAAAAGGAGGGGTTATTGCATTGCTTACCCTACTCAGCTATGGTAAAATTTCTCCGCTCGGAGAACGATTAACAGGGAGGGATGGCCGAGTGGACGATGGCGGCTGTCTTGAAAACAGCTGTGGGTGTTAAGCCCACCGGGGGTTCGAATCCCTCTCCCTCCGCTTCACATATCTCCCCGGGGAGGTGCCAGAGTGGCTGATTGGGGCCGCCTGCTAAGCGGTTGTCGGGTTTAAAGCTCGACCGTGGGTTCGAATCCCACCCTCCCCGCCATAGTAATATGCCCTCGTAGCTCAGTGGATAGAGCACTTGCTTGCGGAGTAAGGGGTCGCGTGTTCGAATCACGCCGAGGGTGCCTCAAAAATGAGCGGATAAAACCGCTCTTTTTTATAAGGAAAAAGCACTCATGAAATCAGAACCTCAAATTCTACTGACAAATGACGATGGCATTCAAAGTCCCGGTTTATGGGCAGCAGCCGAAGCCCTGGATGAACTGGGTTTTGTTACTGTGATTGCTCCCCGGGAACAATCATCCGGCACCGGGCGCAGCTTTCCCAGCACTGCTGACGGTCAAGTAGATAAGGAAACCCTGGTGGTGAACGGGAAAGAATGGACTGTTCATGCCCTGGGAGGCACACCCGCAATGGCTGTTCTTTATGGCATCTTTGCATTGATTCCCGGTCAACCCGATTTAATTGTCTCTGGCATCAACTACGGGTTGAATGTTGGCACCGGGGTGACTATCTCCGGTACAGTTGGAGCTGCCCTGGAAGGCGCTGCGGCCGGGATCCCCGCCCTGGCAATTTCCCTGGAAACAGAAACAAAATATCATACCTCTTATTCAAAAGAAATTAACTTCTCCACCGCCGGGCATTTTACAAAGCACTTCTCCCGGCAGCTGCTGGAAAAAAGTTTACCCCCGGATGTCCAGATTCTGAAAGTGGAAGTGCCCGCCCTGGCAACGCCGGAAACCCCCTGGCAAACAACCCGATTATCCACCAAGCGGTTTTACGAACCCACCGGCCCGGACGAAAATTCTGAACCTGGTTTAGATAATTTTGGTTATAAGATTGCATCGGATTGGGATCAATCGCCGCCCGGGACAGATACCCACGCGGTAGTTAATGAGCAGGTTGTAGCAGTTACCCCTCTCAGCCTTGATCTTACTTCACGAGTAGACCTGGCAGAATTACAGAAGCTGCTCCAGAAAAAATAAACCCTGGCCGGGATTTACTCTTTATACGTCCCTATTTCTTCCAACCAGCCATCAAAAAAGGTCACCATTAAGTCATGCCGCTCTGAAGCCAGGGATCGGCCAGTTTTTGTATACAATCGTTCTTTAATTCTTCGGAGTTTGTATAAATATTCATGGGCCACAGTTTGAGATTCGCCTGGCGCTAATTCTCCGGTTGAAAGATAGTGTTCGGATGGCGGAGCAAATACATCCATTCCGGCTCTCACCGCATATGCTACTGCCCGGGCTACACCCACAGCGCCTATCGCATCAATTTTGTCAGCGTCAAAAAGGATCTTTGCCTCCAGGGATTGCGGTTCTTCATCTCTGTTTCGAAAACGATGGGCCCGGATACAATGCAGCACAGCTTGAATATCCTCTTCCTGCCAGCCTTCTTTCTTGAGAATTTTCTCAGCAAAATTGGCAGCTGCCAGATGATGCTGTTCTCTAACATCCACATCCCCTTCAACATCATGAAGCAGCGCTGCTGCCCTGAGGATTTCGATCTGAGCGCCTTCTACCTTTCCGATCTTTTCGCACAGCCTATAAACTCGCAGTACATGTGAAAATCCATGCACAGGATCATCTTCCGGGTAAAACGCCCGGGCTTGTTCAATTGTTGGCATGAAATAATTCTCCAGGGTGAATAAGGGTGTGAACAATCCTGTATTTAAGGCAGTGAAATACCAGGGAATAGATATTGCGTGATAAACAGATAGACTGCAACAGCCAGGCAAATCATAATGCCCAGGGTAAGAATTTTTTTTGTGACTTTAAGAATAAAGCGCAAAACAAATAAACCCACCGCCGCTATTACGATCCAAACAAGAAGTGAATTATCCAAAAAATCCACTAGACCTCCTCTCCTATAATAAAATGTCCTTTTTTAATCACTGTCTTCACAAGGTTGGTACCAAAACGATAACCTATATGTCGGTAATCCGGGATATCCAAAACAATCAAGTCAGCCTGTTTCCCGGGTTCAAGCGATCCAACAACATCATCCCGTCCAATGGCTGCGGCAGCGTTAATTGTCGCTGCAGCTATGGCTTGATTGGGGGTTAATTTCATATACCTGCAAGCTAATGCTGCCGCAAACTGCATACTCTCGCACCAGGCAGTACCTGGGTTTATATCCGTGGCAATTGCCAAGAGGCCATCAGCCGCCAGAATTTCCCCGGCTGGCGTATAGTCTGGTTCAGCTAAACCGAAGGGGGTACACGGCAAAGCCACCGCAACCGTGTTTGATTTACCCAACGCTTGAATGTCTTTCCTGGAGGTGACAACCAGGTGATCCGCCGAAGCAGCCCCCAATTCAACTGCCAGGCTGGCTCCGCCCAAATTTTCAAATTCATCGGCATGAATTTTAAGTGGGAAGCCAAGTTCTTTTGCTTTACTCAAAATTTGCCGGCTCTGCTGGAGATCAAAAGCGCCCCGTTCACAAAACACATCCACATAAGGGAAAGGTTTTTCTGTCCTGGTTGGCCACCAATCAGCCAGGGCAGGAAGAAACTCCCGGCAAAGTATATCCGTGTATTCAGCAGGCTTTCCAGCATACTCAGGCGGCACCGCATGGGCACCCAGGTAGGTAATCACAATGTCTGCCATTTCTTCAGCATCCAGCTCAAGCAATACCTGAAGCATTTTCTGTTCCGTCTCAATATTCAATCCGTAACCAGATTTAATCTCCAGTGTGGTAGTGCCGTGTTCGAACATGCTCTGGATCCGGGAACGTGTCTGATCTTTCAACTCCTGAATAGTTGCTTCCCTGGTTGCGCGAACTGTGGAAAGAATCCCGCCGCCTGCTTCCAGGATCTCCAGATAAGATTTTCCAGCCAAACGGCTTTCAAATTCCCCTGAGCGATCTCCGGACCAGATTGTATGGGTATGGGGATCGATAAACCCAGGCATCACAACTTTGCCTTTTGCATCCCATTTATCTTCCCCTGGATACTTTTTAAGCAGTTCAACAGAGGACCCGGCCTCTACAATCTGACCTGACTGAAACAAGACAGCACCATCCGGGATTAAACCCAGATCCCCTAACCGTTCTCCCCGCTGGGGACCGCCTGCCATTGTCAGAACTTGTGAAGCAGAATGAATAAGCATAAAACACCTGTGTTAATTGGTTGATAAGTAAAATTGTATCACCACCCGAAATTAACCTTTCAGGTTCAGCACAATATTATTAAAACACCGATCTTCGCCAGACTTATTAAAATGAAGAGTAACGAATACATTTGTTACCTGTTCTATTGATTGTTAATGAAAATCCTAATCTTAAGAAATAGTTTTGTAAGCTTAACAGATTGTAATTGCTATAAATGACCATTCAGGATATAATTGCACAACTATCCAGCTAAAAATTGGATGACTTCCAGCAGGCGGACCTTCATGATTGACAATTCTACCCGAAAAACTAGAATACTTTGGACCGGAAAGAGAAGAGCTGATATACCAACTTTTGTTCCGGATCTGGAAGCCAAAGGGTATAGAGTCACGTTTGTCAGTACAGGTAAAGACGCCCTCCTCAGATTAAATAAACGCAAACCGGATGTAATGGTTGTAGACGCTGCTTCCATGCGAACCACGGGTTCCAGGATCTGCAAATCCGTTCATGCCAAACACCCAACAGTTCCCATTATTCTGATTAATTGCTCAGATAATCTGCCCACCAATGAAATTATGGCAAAGGTACAGCTTGTTCACCCTTTTACCATCCGTAAGCTGGAAAATCGAATAGTCCCATTTTCTCCTGGTGATGGCAAAAATATCATCAAGGAAGGTCCCATCCACCTGGATTCAGACCGCCAGGTAATACGCTGCAATAAAAAAGAAGAACATGTTACGCCCCGGATGGCAGAGCTGTTAAAGATGTTTATTCGGCAGAAAGGTGAAGTGATCAAAAGGGAAGTGCTCTTCAGCAAAATCTGGAGAACAGACTATACAGAAGACACCCGGTCACTGGATGTTCATATCAATTGGCTCCGGAAAATTATAGAAAAAGATCCCAACAAACCAAAACTGCTCCTGACCGTCCGCGGTAAAGGTTATAAACTCGATTTATAAATATTAAGTTTCCTGGAAATTTTCACAGCCCCGTCAATTTAGCGGGGTTGGATCTTTTAAAGGACTTCCTGGATTTGTTCCCCGCTTACCAGCACAATCCGCACACAAACCTTCCCCCGGTTTTCCGGCAGGATCAATGAAGCTGGCAAATCCCCTTTCCGCCAGGGTCTGACCCCCTGGACTTGACTGCGATAAATATCCCCCTGCCAATCCGGATCCACTTCCCAGTAATCCACCCGGGACACAAGATCAGCTGGCAAAGAAATCAGATTATCTTTTAACTCCATTCCCTGCACATCAAAATCAGCAAGCTTCAGATAAGGATTCGTTTTTAAATGTTCTTCCCGCTGCATCTGAATTGGAAAAGCTTTTCCCCTGCTGCCTGGGTCATCATCCCCGGATCCCTGCCGGTCAAGTATCAGCCGGGAGCGGGCGGTTGTTATCGCCCTGCTCTGCAAATCAGAAAGAATAAACCGCCTGTTCAAACGGGCAGCCACAGCGCCCGTTGTGCCCGCGCCGCCAAAGAAATCAACCACCAGGTCTCCCGGATTGGTTGAGGCAAGGATAATTCTCTCCAACAATCGCTCCGGTTTCTGGGTTGGGTAGCCGGTGCGTTCATTATGCAGCCTGGCAACAACCGGGAAATACCACCAATCCTCGGGGACTTTACCCCTTTCCAAATCGGGCACTTTCCCAAATCCAGCTTTTTTGGAGGATTTAAAGGTTTCTATAGTATTTGAGGCGTAAGGAATGCGAACCTCATCCACATTAAATACATATTGATTTGTTTTGGTATAAAACAGGATCGTATCGTGTTTGCGATTAAATGCACTTCGAATGGGCGAGGGTCCGTGATAGGTCCAGACGATTTCATTCCGAAAATTCTCGTACCCGAAGATTTCATCCAATAAGATCCTGGCATAAGAATTGGCATGCCAATCCAGATGCAAATAAAGGGAACCGGTTGGTGCCAGCAAACGATGCATTAATCTCAATCTGGGGTGAAGCATATCCAGATAAGAATCCAGGTCTTCCCATTCATCGTGATAACCCTCAGCGAGCTGCCATTCTTCCGGTTTGCGGGAGTCTTCTCCACGTCCTACCCGGGCAGCATATCCCTTGTTGGTGAAAAATGGAGGATCGACATAAATCAGATCAATCTTGCCCTCATAATCTTCCAACAGGGCGCTCATCACCCGCAGGTTATCACCCTGAATCAATCGATTCTCAATGGTAACGGAGCTCTTATCGTCTGAGCCAGGGTTAATCACTGACTCAGTGATCAGGTTACCATCGGGTAGAAGCTTTTCAGTTTTAGATGACCAGTCTAATATCGGCATGATAGATTAATTCGCTAAGGTGACGCTGGGAAATAAAACCAGCGCTCTTTAAGTAGTGTACCCTGCGGGAAATCAGAATTATGCACTCCATCGCAGGGTACCTGGGATTGTTCTTATTTTACCTGACTTGTTTTAACTTATGAGAATTTTTCTTTCAGCAAATCCTCAAGAGTAGGCTGGCCGATAATTTGCAGTTCATAACGAACCCGCTGGGTGGGTTTATTGATCTTCATCAACCGGGACAGATCAATCGGGGTGCCAATAATGACCAGGTCCACCTCGGCGTTATTAATCGTTTGTTCCAATTCTTTAATTTGCGCGTCACCATAACCCATAGCAGGCAGCACATCGCCAGTGGTGGGATATTTCTGATAAGTTGCCAGAATGGTACCCACAGCAAATGGCCGTGGATCAACGATCTCTGCTGCGCCAAATCTCCTGGCAGCAACCCAGCCAGCGCCGTAAGCCATGCCACCATGAGTCAGTGTGGGGCCATCTTCCACCACCAATACACGTTTCCCTTTAATTTGGGAGGGATCCTCAACGAAGAGCGGTGAAGCGCCTTCCAGGATAATCGCATCGGGAGCCAATTTCCGGAGAGAATCGTGCAAATAGAGCACGTCTTCCGAATTGGCTGAGTCAACTTTATTAATCACAAATACATCCGCTGTCCGGGCATTTGCCTCTCCCGGATGATAGGATGTTTCATGGCCAGGACGAAGCGGATCAGCCACGACGATTTGAAAATCTGATTTGTAAAAGGACAGGTCATTATTACCGCCGTCCCAGAGAATGACATCAGCTTCTTTCTCGGCTTCCCGGAGAATTGCTTCATAATCTACACCTGCAAAAACAAGTATATCCTGGACAATATGGGGTTCGTATTCTTCCCGTTCTTCAATGGTGCATTCGTGTTTATCGAGGTCTGACAGTTCACCAAATCGCTGAACCGCTTGTTGGGCCAAATCGCCATACGGCATGGGGTGTCGGATCACTGCTACTTTTTTCCCAAAACCCTTGAGGATTTCGGCCACACGTCGAGTGGTTTGGCTTTTTCCACTGCCAGTCCGGACTGCGCAGACAGAAACCACTGGTTTTGTGGATTTCACCTGGGTGGTATTTAATCCCATTAACCTGAAATCCGCTCCAGCTGCCAGCACTTCAGAAGCTTTATGCATTACATATTCATGAGTAACATCACTGTAGGCAAAGATCACCTGTTCAACCTGATGTTTATTAATCAGAGGGATTAACTCGGATTCAGGATAAATAGGAATGCCTTCAGGATAGTTCTCACCAGAAAGCGCTGCCGGATATTTCCGATCTTCAATATTGGGAATCTGCGTGGCTGTAAAAGCAACCACTTCATAATCTTTGTTTTCTCTGAAGAAAACGTTAAAATTATGAAAATCGCGCCCGGCGGCGCCCATAATTAATGTTCGAATGGCCATTTATTTCTCCTTAAAAGAAAAGTTCATTAATTGGCTGGGAATCAAGGATTTCCAGCTCATCTATTGTACAAAATATTGGGGTGGATTCCAGTGACAAATGACTGATTTTTGTTTACATCGCCCGGGGAGCATCTATACCCAATAAAGATAAACCTGATTTAAGAACTCTCCTGGATGCTTCAACCAGCTGCAAACGGAAATCACGCACTTCCGGTTCAGCCGATAATACCGGCGCTTCCCGGTAAAATGAATTAAATGTCCGGGCAATTTCATATAATAAATGGGTAAGGTGGAGCGGTTTCAGATCCCTGGCCGCATTTTGCACAACCCCGGGAAAACGGGAAAGGTTTTCTATCAAAGCCACTTCACTATCAGCAAGTGTATAAACCGGATCTGCTACGCTAACAGGCAGGTCAGGGGCTTTCTTAAGAATGCTATTGGCCCGAACGTGCGCATATTGAATATAGGGCGCTGCCTGACCATTAAAATCCAGGGCAGTTTCCCAATCAAAGGTTACCACCCGGGTATTTTCCCGATCAAGCATGGGGAATTTAATAGCGCCCAAACCCACTGCGTTTGCAATCTCCTGTTTTTCAGCCGGATCCAATCCGGGGTTTTTCTCTTCCACAACTTCATAGGCCCTGGATTTAGCTTCCCGGATAAGGTCCTCTAATAATACAACTGTCCCTTCCCGTGAAGCCATGACTACGTTGCCAGGCAAGTTCACCAGTTCATAAGACAGGTGCTGGCAATTTTCAGCCCATTTATATCCGGCGATTTCCAGGGTTTTCCATACCTGCTGGAAATGCAGTGATTGGCGGACATCAACAACATAAATAGATTTATCCAATGGATATTCTTCAAATTTCAATTTTGCCAGAGCCAGATCCTCTGTGGCGTAGAGCGCGGTGCCGTCGCTCCTTAAAATCACCAGGACCCGGTATTTTTCCTTTTTAAGGCCCAATAAATCATCCAGGCGAACGATCACGGCATCATCCGGCCGTAAATCCTCAGCGATCCCCTGTTTAATGAGCGTTTCTACAAGATCCTTGCCCTGAAATTCAACCTCACTATTGGCATAGTTGCGATCAAAATGAATATCAAGGACTTCATACATGTTCTGGAAACCATCCATGGACCATTGGCGGGTTTTTTTCCATAAATCCACAATCTCGGGATCCTGCTGATCCCATTTGCCATACAGGGCCCGGATTTCCGTTTCCAGGTCAGGGTTTTCTTCTAAACGCCGGTTGGCTTCTGCATACAGATCCCCCATCCAGCGGGTAGCATCTTCGGGAGGGGTTTCTCCGGCGTGGAAATTTTGGTAATTCCATAACCATTTGATGACATGTAAACCCATGTCCCCGTAAAAATTGGCCCGGATGACTTCATACCCAGCATAATCCAGGATCCGGCAAACCGCATCTCCCAGGATTGCGCTGCGCAAATGACCCACATGAAAAGCTTTGTGGGTGTTGGGTTGGGAGAATTCCACCATCAGGGTTTCTCCCTTTACCGCTCCCCTGCCAAAATCATCCCCGGAGAGGACAGAACTTACTACCCGGGCGCTAAAAGCGCGGGAGTCGAAATACAGGTTAAGGTAACCGGCCTTGGCCTCAATCCGGGGAAAGTATTTCTGGGCAGGCATCAGTTCGGCTACCAGGGAAGCAATCTCTCCAGCTCGCTGGGGCACATTAATAGATTGACCGCTTTTTGCCTCCAGGGAGGCGGTTTTGAAAAATGAGGTCGCAATCCCCCATTCACCGGAAAACGGGATCGAGGACCAGTTCAGCTCCTCAGGAATGGGAATATTATTTTTCTGGAGGATGGTTTGGATTTCTTGTTCTAAATGTTTTTGTTCTTTCTGGAACATAAACCTGCTCCGAAAATGGATGATTTGTTAATAAGTGTCAGTTGAGTAATTTTCAGATTTGCACCAAGATTATAACATGCTGATTTGTGAACCTCTGCGGAAGTATCGGTCGGAAAAACAGTGGTTTGACCCTGCCCTTAATAAGAGGGCTGGTCACAGCGCCGGCTGAAGCAGGACAAAACTTATGCACCTTTGACAGGCGCAGCGCACAAACCCTTCTGGGCTTTCTTGAATAACTGGAAAAATAGTCAATTGGCTCTCGCCAAAATATATCAAAAAAGGGCTGTCCTGAATAATCTGGAACAGCCCTGCTTGATAGTATCCAATCAAAAATATTTAGGCGGTTTTTTCCATTTTGGACAAGCGAGCCATTAACCGGCTTTTCCTGCGGGAAGCATTATTCTTGTGAATGACGCCTTTGGCAGCGGCTTTGTCCAAAGACTGAATAGCATCAGTGGTAGCAACTTTGGCGGCATCTAAATTTCCTTCTTCCATAACCAATAATGCTTTTCTGATCAGGGTACGGGCGCGGCTATTGTAATTACGATTCCGCAGACGGCGTGTTTCATTCTGCCGTTCTCGTTTTTGTGATGATTTTAATCCCAAGGGTATTCCTCCAATCAAGTATTGCTTATTACCTTAATTCATTATAACAATGAATCAAGTTCTTATATACGAAGGGACATTTTAAGGGAAGGTGGGCTTTTTGTCCAGCCCATTGGTCGATTTAGGGCAAAGAATGAATATCCCAAAAACACTATCTAAACACACAATCTAGGGCAGATATGAAATCGCACAACGAAAACCGAATTGATTAGTTTGTATTTCCCTTGGAAATATTGAGCTGCGTTTGGTAACCACAAGATTACTCGATGAGTTGTTAAAAGAGCCTCCCCGAACCACTCGCTCAAGACCGTCTTCAGGACCAGCAGGGTTTTCGTACTGAGATATTGCGTAATAACCTGCCGCATACCAATCCGCCACATATTCCGTTACATTTCCAGCCATATCCAGCACACCATAGGGGCTGGCTCCCTCCGGATAACTGCCAACCTTGACAGTGCCTTCTCCTCCAGGATCGTGATATGTGTCAGCATAATTTGCATAGCTTATAATAAAATCTTCGCCCCAGGGATACATACGGCCGTCGGTTCCACGGGCAGCCTTTTCCCATTCCGCCTCAGTTGGTAGCTGGCTTTCCGCCCAGCGGCAATAGGTATCAGCTTGCTTCCAGCTGATGCCTACTACCGGGTGATTTGCATAGGTCAAATCTGTAATATCAAGTTGCCAATCGTTGTGAATACAGCCACCGGCTTCAACGCACAATGTGTACATGGCATTGGTCATTTCGGTTTTATAGATCCAGAACCCATCCAGGTACACTGAATGAGCGGGACTTTCGTTGGATTCTCCATTATCGCTGCCCATAATAAAATCACCTGAAGGCACATAAACCATCACCGCGCCATCCTTCAAATTGCTTATTTCAGCCCCAGCGGGAGGTTCTACAATGGGCACTGCGGTAAGAACTGCCGTAGGTATTATTGTTGCTTCAGGAATGGGGGTGCTGGAGATTGCCTCGCTTGTTGGTGAATTTGTATAATCTGCGACAGCTAGGCTTACTTCAGTTTCTCCTGGTTCTTCCGGTGACGTTGGCGACAACCCACCAAATAGGCCATAACCAATCAGAGTTAATACCACTCCAGCGACCGGCCACACCCAAACAGGTATCTTTTTCAAAGCAGATGGTGCAGATGAACCAGCTTTTTCCACTTGCTGCGCTTTTCTATCCGCTTTGGCCTTTATTTTAGCTTTTTTATCCGCTTCCCTTTTTGCCTTTTTTTCTACTGCCTGGCGATCCGCTTCGGCCTGTGCCATGGCTTTTTGATCCGCTTTTTCCCTGACCTTCCTGTCTGCCTCCGCCTGCTCTTTAGCTTTTAGATCTGCTCCTGCTTGCTCCCTGGCTTTTCTGTCCGCTTCAATTTTTTCCTGTTCCTGGCGTTCCAGTTCTGCTTTTTGAAGGGCCAGCTGTTCTTTTTCTTCTGCAGCTTTCTTCTCTGTCTCAGCCTGCTCTTTTTCTTTTAGATCCGCTTCGGCCTGCGCTTTTGCCTTTTGTTCAGCTTCTTGTTTTGCTGAAAGCTCTGATTCTTTTTGCTCTTGTTCAACCCGTTCTCGTTCCAGCCGCTCAAAAGTTTTTTCTAATACCTTGATCAATCGCTGCACATCCGATCGCATATGGTCACCGATCGAAAAGGCATGCCGGTAAGCAAGATCTTTAAGGTTATCTGGTAAATTTTCAGAGGAAGGCATCTCGGCTCCATCGACCAGCACCGGGATAACTGGGATGCCTCGTTTCAGGGCATGAGCGACTTCAATGCGAACAAAATCCTCGGGGTTTTCAAGCCTTCGAACGCCTTTTTTATCTTCAATACTTTCCCAGCGCAAGCCGATTATTGCCAAAAAAATGTCGCACGCTTCAACAGCATCTTCCAGGGATTGAACAAAATTAGATCCGGGAATAAGTGTGTCGACATCCATGAATATCTGATCACTGTCAAAGTGATATTCCAGCACGGTATAAATCGCGTTCGTATACCCTCGCGAATCATCCCTTCTGTAGCTGAGAAAGATATTCTCTGTCATTTAATAAGTTGTACCTTTGCTGAAGAAATCCCTTCTAACTATAAAATGAATAAGGTTAATTGACAAGGATTTTCTAGGTCAATCTCCCCGCACTGCCTCTTTGGCATCCATATCAATTCAATAATTTGAATAATCATCAAAATCCTGGGTGATAAGGCTCTCTGAAGATATAATCCAACCCTTGTGAGTTAATATGTTATTTATTCTTAATCTAAAACAGAGCTATTCTGTACTGGCCCCCTCCAGGAGTAGAAACGATTATAATTATATAATCGTTTTATCACTATTTGATATACAAAAATAATAACTCTTCCAAGATTGAACGAAACCTGCTACAGGCTAATTAATTCCCTTATATATGCATAGATTCTTAGATTAAGAATTAGAGTTAACCACCTATGAATAATATCTATAAATA
>CAXMRF010000002.1:21229-72873 GCA_964195965.1 uncultured Nitrosomonadaceae bacterium | reverse complement strand
GATCTCAAAATTTATTCTCATATCCCGGGCATACCCACCGCAGCTATGCTGGAGGCAGAAGTGGGCATTGAGTCCACTGAAATTTCCTGGGTCTGGAATGGCGATGAAGTGACAAGATCCATTGATCCAGAAGAAGCCAGACAAGCCAAAGATCTGATCAAAGTTCATCAGATCCTCCCAGATGTTGGCGGGCTCACCCGTTACGGTGGTTTTGCATTTCTTACCTACATTCAGATATAAATACAATCCAGAAAGTTGTTTATAATTCAGCTACTGAATTATAAATTATTATAATTGTTTGTCAAGCATAAGCATCAAATTTCGCTCGGCAAAATAGTGCAGAAAAATACCGGACCAGGTCGAGGATAGCATCAAAGATTCAACAATTTATTACACAGGTTTATTGGATCATTCCTCAATCTCAGGTAATCAACCAGGATAATAACTCACATTATCTGATTAATAAGTCAATAGTCGGTGTATCAATTATTTTTGAATAATTATTGTGTGATAATCCAACACTTAAAGAGTTTCCTGCCGAGATGACATATCTCGGCAATATATCAAGATAAGTTTCTAGTTTTTTAGATTCATTTTCAACATCAAAATGGATAAATTTTGGATACCCTTCAGATCCTAGGCGATCCGCCATAACCCAAATTGGATATTCCCAATCATTGCTGCCCAAATGCAGCCCCAAATATTCTTCATCTAACTCATTAACTGCATTCATAACAGTTAAATAATCTTGATACATCCCCACATTGCTAGAGAAATACATTTCTTGTCTATCCGTATGTAGAACGGAAATATCCTTATAAAATGGAGCTATTATTTCTCTGTATTCTGTGTATAAATTTGGCCGATCTGAAAAGAATTTTTTTACTTGATTTGTTTTAAATGCAGAATTATCCCTAAATAACGGGACCAACGGCCTGGTACTGTTGAGGAACAAATATGGCAAACTATAAAATGACAAACAAAGAACCATAATTAATGTTAATGTTTTTGATATCCGCATCCTCTCAAAAACATAGATAATGATTGGAATCCCAAGGAAAAAAATTGGTAACTGCAGGCGAACTCCCCAGGGCTGCCATTTTAATAAAGCCGAAAACAGAATAATCGATAATAATACAGAGCTTGCATAGGCGGCAAGCAAAATATCTTTTTTATTAATCAATTTTGGCAGTAATAGAAAGGTAATTGTGAGTAGAATAAAATGGAAGAAATTCCCCGACTCATCTTCATTTATTAGATATTTAATTTGAAATTCTGTATCTGAAAAAGTCGTCTGTTGGTCTGAAACTCTCTCACCTAAATGAGATTTTAATGTATTTGATAAAACATCATTGATCGATGGGAAAGGGACTGCTAAATGGGCAGATCCGTTTCTAAGCAAGTTCGAATACAACCCTTCCACAGTTATTTTATCCACTGTTATTCGGTTAGTTTCTGTCGACAACGGATTGGAGTAAAGGTCAATATTCCTTGAAAACATACCGATATTCAAAATGAACGCTCCTAAGAGCATGGCTGATAACATCAAAATTAATTTCATTTTTCCATTTTTAAATTGATAAACCATACCTCCAATTGATAATGTCGATCCTATCGCAGCACAATAAATATAGGCGGTACCCTTAGTTAACAAAGCTAAACCAAAAGCCAAACCCCCAAAGAAAGCATCAATCCAAGATCCAGATTTGATCATTTTAACTAGGAAATAAGCAAATAATATACAAAAAACACTAGTGATAATGTCATTTTGGGTGCTTGAACTTTGGAGAATCGCCATGGGCATGGTCACCGCAATAAGCGCTGAAAAAAATTGCCCGGTTCTGGAGACTTTAAACAATCTAGCAATTTCTGAGACAGCTATCAACAAAACACAAAAGCCAGACCACTGGATTAAATTTGCATATTGGTCAGATCCACTCAATAATTGAACATGCAGAATCATATATTCTGCCATTGGCATAGAGTGATTTTGGCGGGGTATTGAGGTAGTGTAGAAATTGATATTTTTTTGTTGAATCCACTGAACTACTCTTGCCATATGGTAGGACATGGAATCGAAGTTGTTAGGTGGAGCATATAAAGCAATAATTAATGTAATGATCAGAATCAGGGCAATAACAAATATTATGATCAATTCCAACCAGGAAAACGATCCTGTATTTTTGAGGAGTTTTTGGAATTTCTCCTTTTTTATCAGACGGCTATTCTTATTTATTAGAATAATGCCTGCAAAAGAAAGAACTATTACAACCGACCAGGCAACTAATATTCCCTTGTACGTTACCAGATTAAATAATGATAAAAACTCCGTAATTAATAACGTGATTCCAAAAACAGCCAGGTAAGCTCGTATGATGGTCTCTCTAAGATTAATTTCACATCCACGCCAAATGAAAATTGCGATCAATAGATATGAGATCATAAGCAAGATCATAATCTGAACTCCAGGGATTCAATTGACCCTAAAAATCAATTTCAGCAATTATTATCCAATAAACAAAGGAATAAACTATTTAAACTGAGAAATATGTTTGTATTCTGGAATCAAACCTTGAGATATTAAATCTTCTACTTGATACGAATCTATGTAAGGATATCTTTTGCCCAGGATTGTTCCTTTTTGTACCAGGCAACAAGTTGCCCAATTCCTTCTTCCAGGGAAACCCGAGGTTCCCAGCCTAAGACTTGTTTGGCTTTACTCACATCGGCGTGACTGGTTGACATATCAGCCGGGTGCTGGGGATGATAAACAATTTCAGCTTTTTTACCTAATAACTTTTCCAGAATGGAGATTAGCTCGTTAATCGTGATCACTTCATGGCCGCCCAAATTGAAAACTTCATAACCGACCGGTTTTAATGCCAAAATAGTACCCCTGGCAATATCATCTACAAAGGTAAAGCCCCGGGATTGTTCACCACTTCCATTCAGATGTACCGGCATTTCCTCAGCTATCCATTTGGCAAACCGAAACATAACCATATCCGGTCTCCCGGCTGGACCATAGACAGTAAAATAACGGACAACGGATACATCAAGGTCATAAAGATAATGATATGCATGCGCCATCACCTCAGCAGATTTTTTTGAGGCCGCATAGGATTGGAGCGGCTTACTGCTTTCCGCCGTCTCAGGTGTTGGCAGCGGAGCATCATTTCCATAAATACTGGATGTAGAGGCAAGAAGGAATTTTTTAATACCTTCCTGCCGGCAAAGTTCTAACAAATTCATCGTACCCTTGGCATTGGTATCCAAATATACCCAGGGATCCTCAAGACTGTCACGCACCCCTGCCCTGGCCGCCAAATTGATTACTGCTTTGAAATCTTGTCCCGTTAGCTGATCGTGATCAAGTATTGATTTATCGCTGACATCCAGCTTCAAAAAAGTAAAAGTCGGGTTTTCCTGCAATTTTGCCAAGCGGTATTCTTTCATACGAACATCATAAGCATGATTGAGATTATCAATACCAACCACTTCATCGCCGTTCTTGAGCAGTTTTTCTACAACAACCGAAGCGATAAATCCTGCCGCTCCTGTAACTAAATATCTATCCATGATCTTTTCCTATCGGGATGAAATTATAAACGGGTTATTTTGGAATCATCCCCTGCAATAAACCCAAGTGCATTCCGGGTATCCAGAATACATTTCGCACTTTTATAGATGGCCTCATAATCATATTCACTGTGGTTGGTAATAATCACCACACAATCTACACTTTCAACCTTTGCCATTAAATCTGGAACGCTGGTAAGCTCAATATTCTCCTGGTTTAATGCCGGGATAAAGGGATCATGATAACTAACCTCAGCCCCATTTTGCTGTAGCAAACCAATCACATCCAATGCGGGCGATTCCCTGACATCATCGATATCCGGTTTATAAGCTGCTCCTAAAACCAGTATCTCACTGTTAGAGAACGCTTTTTGTTGATTATTCAACGCTTCCTGGACCTTCCCGACCACATAACGCGGCATACCAGTATTAATTTCTGAGGCTAAATCAATAAATCGGGCTGTATAGTTTAATGATTTTAGTTTCCAGGATAAGAATAAAGGATCAATCGGAATACAATGACCACCCAAACCAGGACCCGGTGTAAACTTCATATAACCAAATGGTTTTGTAGCCGCAGCTTCAATTACTTCCCATACATTGATTCCCATACGATCGCACATGATCGCCATTTCATTCACCAATCCAATATTTACCATCCGGAAAGTATTTTCGAGCAGCTTTGTCATTTCCGCAATTTCTGCTGTGGAAACCCGGACAACGTTTTCCATGGCTCCTTCATAAAATGCAGCTGCCATTTCTGTGCATGCCTCGGTAATACCACCAACTACCTTGGGGGTGTTGATTGTTGTCCAATCTTCCCTTCCGGGATCAACACGCTCTGGTGAAAAAGCCAGGAAGAAATTTTCTCCAACAACCAGATCGCTTTCCTCAATCAGGATTGGCAGCAACAATTCCCGGGTTGTGCCCGGATAAGTTGTAGATTCCAAAACAACAACCATATCGGAATGAACATAAGGCGCAATAGATTCGGAAACTGCCACGATAAAGGATAGGTCTGGATCCCTTGTTTTTCGAAGAGGTGTAGGAACACAAATGCTCACCGCATCCGCTTCTGCAACAACGGAAAAATCTGTAGTTGCTTTAAGTTTTTTCCCGTCGACTAACTTTTTAACCGTGCTGGTCTCCACATCATCAATATAGCTGACCCCTTGATTAAGGAGAGTAACTTTTTCCTGATCTGGATCCACTCCCGTTACCTTGTAACCAGCTTCTGCCAGAACCGCTGCCAGGGGTAATCCAACATAACCCAATCCTAAGATCACAATATGGGCAGAATGATCATTCAGTTTTTTATACAGCTGATTATTTTCCATATTTCTTTACTCCAATTCCATTTCAAGTCTAAAACAAGCTTAATTGTTCAGCCTGATTATTATCTTCAATTGGCTCCTCTAAATGATAAGCTGGAGCCTTTCCAGCGTTCCTAATTATTTCTGGCAGGTTTGAAAAATCTTCTTCCACAACCGATCTTAAGGATGGCCGATGGAGAGCTGCCGCCGGATGGAAAAATGGCACCACCAACATTCCATTTAACCGAATGGCCTGGCCGTGAACTTCACTGATCTTGGCATGAGGAATAAACCTTGCCATCGAATACCGACCCAGGGTCACAATCACTTTTGGATTAATAATCTGTAATTGTTTATCCAGATAGGGACTGCACATTCTTAATTCTTCTGGGTTTGGATCCCGATTTCCCGGTGGTCTACATTTGACTACATTTGTAATATATACCTGTTCCCGTTTCATGCCAATTACACCCAGCAATTCTACCAGCAAGTCACCTGCAGCTCCGACAAATGGTCTTCCCTGCATATTTTCATGAAATCCAGGACCTTCTCCAATAAACATAATATCAGCATCCGCTGGTCCTTCACCTGGGACTCCTTTTTCACGGGAATGGCAAAGATCACATTTCTTACAAATGCAAACTGCTTCTGCAATTTTTTTTAGCTCCAGTTCCGGGTTCATATCACGCAATACTCCTTGGAAGGATCAGATTATCCTGGGATTGGATCCCCTTTATGGAGATAAAAAGGTTTCAGAGCCAGAATATCATCTACTTCTCCGGCTTGCCACCTCATCCAGGCCAATTCCGCCAGGTATTTTGGACTACGCATTGCCAGGGTCGGATCAGCCACGGTAATCAGCGGGTGATCTGCGACAGTCAGCCTGGTTTCCTTTGTTAACTCGCCTGTTAGAACACAGGGCTGGTCAATTTTATCAATTAATTCGTCCAGGGAAAGATTTTCAATCAAATTTTCTGAGACCCAGTTTCCATCCACAGGTTTATACCAACCGACAGCCAGGCGGCTTCTTCCAGCCTGGAGTACTGCTGCCAAGCGCTGGTCAGTGGGAGGTATTGCACGGGCAGTAATATCCAACGTGGGAATCCCAAGCACTGGCAGCTGTTGGGTGTAAGCAATGCCCTTCACCAGGGCCAGCCCAATTCTTAACCCCGTAAACGATCCCGGACCAATTGCTACACCAATCACATCCAAATCCTTGGCTTCCAAGCCTGCCCGTTTTAGATTTGCCTCCACGGCAGAAGCCAATTCAACTGTATGATATCGGCGTGAAATCCAGGTTTCCTCACAGAGAAATCGATTCCCGTCAAAGATAGCGATACCCACACTCTGAGTGGAAGTGTCAACACCTAATAACATCGTTATGCTCCGTAAACATCTTCTCTGAATTTTTCCAGGATATGTTTATGCCGTTCACCTTTTGCATGGACGATAAAATCCCTTTGTTCATCATTAATGAAACGCATTTTCATCCACAGGTAATCCTCTGGCATTGCTTCCTGAATTCTATCCGCCCATTCCACCAACAGCGGTCCCCGGCTGAGCATGTCATCAAGGTCCAAATCCAGAGCTTCCTCTGGTCCGGACAATCGATAAGCATCCAGATGAAAGAGCTGATTTTGATCTAATCGGCGGTAGACATTTACCAAGACATAGGATGGGCTTGTAACAGAATCATAAGAACCCCATCCAGAAGCAATACCCTGTGCGAGGGTAGTTTTCCCTGCGCCCAGGTTGCCTTCCAAACAAATTACATCTCCAGGGAGAAGCAATTCACCCAATCGCATGCCCACCCGACGTGTCTGGGTAGGACTTCGGCTAATCACTTCAAAAGATCCTTTTTCAATAACAGCCATAACAGTTATCCCTATTCTTTGAAAACCGGGAGAATTATTGTTATTTTACCATTTCCAGTCAACCAATCTTCTTTAGATCAGCCAGTGATGCAATTAATTTTTTCTTACCCTCACCTTCAAAAAAGACATCGACAACTTCATCATCATTTTGCAATTTACTATTCAGCACTAATCCTTCTCCCCATTTTGGATGAGTTACCTTTTCACCGGGGTGATATTGAATTTCCATACTAACAGGGCGTTTAGATTCCTTCTGGATCTCTTTCCAGGGACGCACTGTTGGACCAGGGCCAGATGTTGAAATGATAGTATAAGGCTGACCATTTTCCTCTCTCAACTCCGGAGGTATATCCCGATAATACCGGGAAGCTTCCATCGGCTCAAAATAACCGTAATTATAACGATTTAAGGAATGGAAAAGATATAAGCGGTCTTTGGCCCTGGTAATGCCTACATAAAATAATCGCCGCTCCTCTTCCATTGCTTCTGGTTCATCAAATGACCGTTGATGGGGAAGAATACCTTCATTTAATCCAATAATCATAACCTGACTGAATTCCAACCCTTTGGCTGCATGCAAGGTCAACAATGTAGGAACCTCCTGATTTGGGTCAAGGGTATCCTGATCAGATACCAGGGCAATATCTTCCAGGAAAGATAACAAACCAACCGTTTGGTATTCTGACGCCAGGCGGCGTAATTCAACGACGTTTTCCCAACGATCATAGCCATCGTCACTGCCATCTTCAATATATCCCCTGTAATCCGTATCTGCCAGTATTAGAGCAAGCATTTCTACCGGCGGAAGGATCTCATAGGATCCACGCCATTTTAAAAACAAGCGGCCAAATCCTGACAATCTCTTTCCTGCAGCTTTGGAAAAGGAATCCAATAACGGAGGCTCTTCCGCCCCAAGCTGGAGAAGCAGCTCTCCCGGATTGACTTGCATTTGCCCTGCAACCGTAATCAACTCCCCAAAAGTTTTTGCGCCGATCATCCGGCTAGGTGTATTAATCACCCGGGCTAAACTAAATCTATCATTCGGGTTTACTACCAGTCGCAAATATGCAATAACATCCTTCACTTCTCGCCGCCCGTAAAATCGCTGGGCGCCAACTAACTTATATGGCATATTTGCGGATAAAAAGGCTTCTTCAACTAAACGTGATTGGGCATTGGTTCTGTACATCACCGCAAAATCAGCCGGGGATGCTTTCTTCTTTCTAATTTGCTGGTTTATGTTATCCACTATAAATGACGCTTGTTCCCTTTCGTCATAACATTCCCGAATAAAAATCCTGTCCCCTGCCCCTCGCTCTGTAAAAAGTTTTTTTGGCGCACGATTAGTGTTCCGATCTATAATCGCCATAGCCGTATCCAGGATATTCTGGGTTGAACGGTAATTCTGTTCCAATAGAATTACCTCAGCATCTGAGAAATCTTCTTCAAATCTACGGACATTTCGATAATCCGCTCCCCGCCAGCGGTAAATAGATTGATCGGAGTCCCCCACCACAAATAAACTTTTGTGATGGGAAGCCAGATGTTTAAGAAGGGTATACTGCGCCATATTTGTATCCTGGAATTCATCAACAAGAATTTGCTGATAACGCCGGGCATACTTATCTCTGATTTTGACATTGTCGTTTAATAAAAGCGCCACCCATAACAGCAAATCATCAAAATCCATAGCATTACTCATTAAAAGAATTTTCTGATATTGCTCGTAAACTCTGGAAACAACTTCGTCTCGATAGGTTTGGATAGGAAATTTTTCTGGAAGATATAATTCGTTTTTTGCCGCTGATATTGAAGCATGCACGCTCTGGGGACGGTATCGTTTTTCATCCAGGTTTTGTTCCTTAAGCACCTGACGAACCACTTTGATCTGATCGTCCGCATCAAAAATCACATAATTCGGATCTACCGGCAAATGTTCTGATTCTATTCGTAGGATTCTGGCGCAGGTTGCATGGAAAGTACCCAATGTTAGACCATGGGTTTGTTGTCCCAACAGACCTGCAATCCGGGTCCCCATTTCAGAGGCTGCCTTATTTGTAAATGTCACTGCCATCATATGATATGGTTGAGCTTTGCGCTCACCAATCAAATAAGCTGCCCTGTGAGTTAATACCCGGGTTTTGCCGGATCCGGGTCCTGCAAGAACCAAAACAGGACCGGGCGGTGCCGTGACCGCCTTTATTTGCTGACTATTAAGAGAATTCAAGATATCCATACTGGGCTGATTCTAATGGGTTGCCAGATGCATGTCAACAACATTGCGGAATTGCCTTCCCCGTTGTAGAATGGATCCATGACTTGGGATATGATCGGACACGAGTGGGCAATCCAATTACTGCAGGGACATATTGAAAACAATGCACTCCGGCATGCCTATTTAATTACTGGACCAGCTGGCATTGGCAAAAAAACCTTGGCTATCAGGTTTATCCAGGCAATCAATTGCCAGGAGAGCACAGAAGCTGGTGTACCTTGCCTGGAATGTCCAACTTGCAAACGATTAGAGCGCATGGAACACCCGGATCTTTTTCCTGTTGTCCTGGAAGAAGACAGCAAACAGATTAAGATTGACCAGATCCGGAGTTTAATCAGCACACTCTCTTTGTCCCCCTATGAAGCCAAACGAAGGATTGGCTTATTACTCAATTTTGAGCAGGCAAATAAATATACTCAAAATTCATTATTAAAAACTCTCGAGGAACCTCCCGAACCGGTGATCCTGATCCTGACTGCGGTCTCTGGAAATTTACTTTATGAGACAATTACCTCCAGGTGCGAGGAGATCAAACTCAATACCGTGCCAATTCAGACGACCCGCGAAGGGTTAGAAGAACTTCATAAAATTCCTTCCGATCAAGCAGATTTTCTGGCGCACATCTCCGCTGGAAAACCCGAGCTTGCTCTGACCTACCATCAGAGTCCTAATACCCTTGAGCAGAGAAACACGCTCCTGGATAAACAACTGGAAATTTTGGGGAGCAATTCTGTTCTCCGTTTTGCTTACGCGAATCAGCTAATCAAAGATCCTGAAATGGTTCAAGAGCTCCTCGATATATGGAGCTCCTTATGGCATGACATACTACACCAAACTGGAAAATCATCTTCTCCTATCCAAAATATCGATCGAAAGGGGGATATTGATTTCATCGCCGGGAAGATCGACCTGATGACTGCCATGTCTACTATGAATAAATTCCGTCGGGCAAATGGTTTGTTAAAAGAAAATGCAAACCTAAAATTAACGGTTGAAGATCTTCTACTGCAGCTTCCCACCATCATTCCCTGAGAAAAAGAATATCGTGATTTGTGTTTTACAGGGGGGAGTTTCTAGTCACTTGGATTAAATTGGAGCGATTACGTTTATAGAAAATATGTTTTAGCCTGATTGAAAGTAAAATCGCTTCTGTGGGAGCATACAAAACTGTGAGTATATTCGTAACTATTTGGCGAATTAATCACTTTTAATTAATCTTAAGATCTTTCGGTTTTTCTCCTCTCATTAATTTTGGGATTGTGAGAATTCAACAGGGAATTGGACCTTCATCAGGACCAATTCCAGGATATGAGTTAGAATACTGGTAGCAGGATTTTTTTTATGACAACAAAGAAACCTAATAATAACGATCTTAAAAAAGCTTTCCCGGAAACCTCACTCGAGCTGCTTTATCAAATCAGTCGCGAGGTTGCCACGACCTTAGATTTATCAACGGTTCTGGAAAAAGTTTTGTCCCTTTCTTTAAAAAGCATCGGGGCAATCAGTGGCAGTATTATTATCCTCGATGAAAATGAAAACCCCCTCGAATCTGCGATCATTGTAAAGGACCAAATTATTACACATACCAATGAGCAACTGATAGCCACCCTGGAAGAGGGACTGGCAGGCTGGGTGGTTAAAAACCAAGATTCAGTTAATATTCCTGATACCAGTAAAGATGAACGCTGGCTCCGGAGAGCTGATGATGAAACCACAGGTGCAAAATCTGTGATTGCTGTCCCTATTACAGCCAGGAATGACATGATGGGTGTGATAACTCTAGTACACCCCGAGCCGAATTATCTTCAGGAAAATCAGCTTGCCCTGATCCATGCAATTGCCGATCAAGCAGGTATTGCTGTATTAAATGCGCAACTTTATGGAGAAAGTGAACGGCGAGCAAGGACCATGACTGCCCTGGCAAACAGCGCCACAGCAATGGCGTCTACTTTGGAACTGGAAACAGTACTGCATAACATTCTTAAAGAAATCCAAACAGCTCTTCAAGTTGAAGCTGTTACCCTCTCGCTCATTGATCAAAATAAAGGCTACCTTGAATATAAGGCCGCCATCCACGATACTATCGATCTCCGATCATCATTGGTAGGTAAAAAAATTCGGATTGGGCAGGGTTTTTCCGGATCTGTCGCAGCAACAGGAAAGGGAGAAATCGTCCCTAATCCAGAAGAAGATCTGCGTTTTTCAAAAACAAATCAATTATTCCCAGAGATGTCTCCCTTTGCAATAGTTGCAGCACCAATATTTATTCCTGGCAGAGTTCTGGGTGTTCTGGAAGCATTCAATCCCTACTCCGGTCATTTTCAATCGGATGCCTTGCAGGTTCTTTCAGGTATTGGCAGCCTTGCAGGATCATTCATTCAAAATGCCCAACTCTATGAGGACCTGCAGTTTGCCCACAGCCGGTATCATGACTTATTCGAAAATAGCATTGACCCCATTATCATCACTGACCTTGAGGGTAATGTTATTGAGACCAATAACATTACCCTGCAAACCAGCAAATACTCCGCAGAAGAACTAAAGTCATTTTCTGTCACCGATATTCATGAGGTGAATTGGGACGAAGTTGGCAAGGCCTTTAGCAAGTTACCAGAAGGTGAGTCTTTTTCCTATGAATCCAATTTAACAACTCAGGACGGAGGGGAAGTTCCTATTCACGTCAACGTTCATGAGATCCAATTAGCGAATGAATGCCGGCTGCAGTGGATTTTCAGGGATATTTCGGAAAGGAAAAAACTAGATCAACTCCGGGAAGATCTGACATCCATGATCTTCCATGACTTGCGCTCACCCTTATCCAATGTGATTTCCAGTCTGGATGTAATCCAGGCATCTCTACCTGACACCGACGATATTGAAATTCAATCGCTTTTTGATATCGCCAATCGATCCACTGTTCGTATTCAGCGACTCACCAAATCCCTGTTGGACGTAAATCGCCTGGAAAGCGGACAGCAAATTACAAATATGGAGTTAATCAAACCTGACGAGCTGATCCATTACGCAAAAGAAGCCCTGATTACCCAGGCTGATGCAAAAAAACAAACTGTAACAATCAATCTTCCCAAAGAACTTCCCCAAATCAATTCTGATCGAGATATGTTAGAGCGGGTCCTTATCAATCTATTTCAAAATGCCATTAAATTCACACCTTCAAAAGGAAAAATCGAATTTGGCGTGGAAACTGCAGGCAGCGATATAAAATTCTGGGTGCTTGATTCAGGACCCGGTGTCGATTCCACATTCATTGACCGGATTTTTGATAAATACACACGAATTCATCCAGACGAAAGAATCAAGGGGCTGGGATTAGGATTGGCTTTTTGCAGATTGGCTGTTGAAGGCCATAAAGGTCGGATTTGGGTTGAAAATTTACCTGATGGTGGCGCAAAATTCTCGTTTACCATCCCAGTCGCAGAATAATTCACTAAACCTACCTACGTAACTTGAAGGAGTATCATGCACGAAATCAAACCCGGGATATTTTACGAGGATACTTATCCAGGACCTACGATTGGCGCAATTTTACTTCCCCGGGGAATGATTTTTATCGATGCACCCCTCCGACCGGAGGATGCCCACCGCTGGAAAACAACTTTACTGAATCGCAGTCAAGGAACAATTCATAAATTAGTTATTTGCCTTGACGACCACCCGGACAGGACGATCGGCGCAAAAAGCCTAGATTGTCCAATCTTGACCCACAAAGATGCCGCTAAATCCCTGCAGGAGCCAACGGCAATTTTCAGAGGACAGATCCCAGAAAGTGGCGCGTTATGGGAACGGTATCCAGATACATCCGGGGGTCAATGGATGATTCCAGACCTCACTTTCACCGAAAAAATGCAGTTCCATTGGTCTGATGAACCAATTATACTTGAGCACCATCCCGGACCACGACCAGGATCAAGCTGGGTAGTCATCCCCTCAGAAAAAGTTGTATTTATCGGGGATACGGTTGTAGTTAAGGGACCCCCTTTCCTGGGTAAAGCTCACCTTCCAACCTGGATTGATACACTCGATGAGTTATTAAAAGTCAAATATAGGGACTATAAGATCATCAGCGGTCGTGATGGACCAATCACCCTGGATAATATTAAGAACCTTAAAAAAACATTCCGGAAAATTCATCGCAGGATCGACAAACTCGCCAACCGAAGGGTGTCTGCAGAGGATGTCAGCAATCAGGCTGGAAAATTCATGGATGAATTCTCCTTCCTGAAGAGAGACAAAGAATTCTTCCTACAGCGGCTTCAGCACGGATTATCCCAGTACTACCTGAGAAACTATTTTCCCCCAAGCGATGATTCCGGGAAGAAAGGCTTCTAGCACACGCCTTGCTGTCTACCCTTTGCCAGGAATTTCACAATGAAAGATCCCGAGCAAGATAAAAAATCAGGATATATTCCCCTGTTTCAAACATTCAGGGGAGGACATTTAGAATCTATCCACTATGGAGCTATTGCTATTGTGACTCCAGAAGGGAAACTTTATGCCTGGGCAGGAGATCCTCACAGCGCCACTTTTATGCGCTCTTCAGCTAAACCCCTTCAAGCCCTGCCGTTGGTGGAAATGGGCGGAGTAGAAAAATTTCAGATGACGGATGAAGAGCTGGCAATTACCTGCGCTTCTCACTCCAGCACAGATACTCATTTAAAAACCATTTATAGTCTGCAGCAAAAAATCGGGGTAACTGAAAATGATTTATTATGCTGCACACACCAGCCGTTTGATCAAGCCAGCCGGGCAAAATTACGAGATCAAGGCAAAAAACCATCCCAAAATCATCATAATTGTTCAGGGAAACATACCGGAATGTTGGGCCAGGCTGAATTACTCGGTGTGTCCAAAGCACAATACACAGAAGTTGATCATCCAGTACAGAAACAGATCTTGACCACCTTTTCCGACCTTTGTGGTCTGGATCCGGATCAAGTGTTAATAGGCCGCGATGGATGCTCCGTTCCCACCTTTTCTGTCCCTCTTTTCAATGCAGCCTGGGGATGGTCCCGGTTAGTCCAACCGGGAAGTTTATCCGGGAAACGAAAGGATGCCTGTATGACAATCACCAGCGCGATGGGCAGACACCCCTTCTATGTGGCTGGTCCCGGCAGGTTGGATACCCGGTTGATGGAACTAGCCAGGGGAAAAATAATTTCTAAGGCCGGCGCAGAAGCCTACCAGGCCGCTGGCATATTTGAAAATGCTATCTCTTCGAAATCTCCCGCATTAGGGATAACTTTAAAAATAACTGATGGAGATCAAGGAAAAAGAGCCCGGCGGGCAGTGATGATAGAAATTCTCAGGCAATTAAAACTGCTCAATCAGAAACAGTTAACCCTATTGGGGGATCTCGGGCCTGTGATTGAATATCAAAATCAATGCCAAATAACGATCGGAGAAGGAAAACCCTGTTTTCAATTACAATACAACTAATTTATGAACACCAAACAGTTTGCGGCTTTAATCCACCAGAAACTGGCGGATAAATATGGCTCACCAACCTGGCGTCCTCACCTGAAGCCTGTTGGTGAATTGGTCTGTACTATCCTTTCTCAAAACACAAACGACGTTAATCGGGATATCGCTTACAATTCCCTCCTGGAGCAATATCCGACCTGGGAAGAAATCCGGGATGCCCCGGAAAACCTGGTGATTAAATCCATTAAATATGCGGGGTTGGCCAACCAGAAAGGACCAGCAATTCAGAATGCTTTACGGGTGATAACAGAAGAAAGAGGTCAAATTGAACTTGAATTCCTCAAATCCATGTCCCCGCAGGAAGCCACAGACTGGTTGGTTAAACTAAAAGGGGTTGGACCAAAAACTTCCGCAATTGTATTGCTATTCTCTCTCGATATGCCTGCTTTCCCTGTAGACACACATGTGTATAGAGTGACCGGCAGGCTTGGAATCCGGCCTGAAAACATGACTGCTGCCAAAGCTCATACATATCTGGCAGATCAATTTGAACCTGAAACATATTATCCCATTCACTTAAATCTGATCCGCTTAGGGCGGGAAGTTTGTAAAGCCCGTCAACCCATCTGCCAAGAATGTCCTTTAAACCAAATTTGTTTATATTATGCGAACCTCAAAGATCAATAAACTACTTGCCAGGAAAGCGACCTCCTGGATTTTTATCTGGTTGATCACGCTGTTGACTATGGCAGCCTGCCTTCTTACCTCTCCAACTCCTGAGCAGTTACCTGTGGCGGTGACATCGACAGCTCTAATAACGTCCACTGCAACAATCTCCTCTACCGATTCAGCACCAGCGCCAGATCACAAAATCGATCAGTACGCAGTGGTTGGGGTCACGGAAACAGAGTTTCTAAATCTATACCAGGAACCATCTCTTGATTCCCCTATCATCGCCCAGATTCCCTCCACAGGGACATCCATCAAACCTGAAGGCCAAATATTCAACGCGGATAAAACAAATTGGTTATTCGTTGAATATAACAACCAAAAAGGTTGGGTGGATCAGGATTTCCTTGCTGAACAGATGGGCACTCTCCCGGAGGAATTGATTTCATTAGGCCAATTTGTGGCCAAATCACTAAAAGAAAACCACTACAACCAGCTGATCGGTTTAATCCATCCTGAAATTTGTTTGCGTTTTTCACCTTATTCTTTCCTTAATCAGGATAATTTGTCTTTTTGCCCGGGCGACCTGAATGAGCTGATTACCTCAGAGATGTCATACACCTGGGGACATTTTGATGGCACAGGCCATCCGATTGAATTGACCTTTCAGGATTATCACCAGAAATTTATATATGATGCGGATTACTTTAAACCCCTTAAGATTGGATATAATGTCGAGGTGAGTTATGGCAATTCCATCAACAACATCCAGGAAATTTACCCGGATGGTATGATGATTGAGTACCATTTTCCTGGATTTGATCCCCAGTATGGGGGGTTGGATTGGAGAAGTCTGCGATTAGTTTTTGTGCAGGAAAACGGGCAGTGGTACTTAACTGCCATCATTCATTGTGAATGGACCATCTAAGTTTGATCTATTAAAACAACTAAATTTTAAAAAAATGAAAAGAAAATTCTATCAACTATCCATCTTGATAATATTAATAGGGACAATATTTATCGGGGGCAAATATATATTATCTGACAGGTCTTCCGAATCTAAAAGCGAGGATAACCCAGTTGAAACAACCATCCTGGAGATCTTGCCTGCCTTTACCCCTATCCCAACTTCTACTCCCATTCTCCCCCCTCTCCAAAGCGCAATATCCGGAGACCGGTATTATTTTTATGGAGATTGGGAATCAGCGATTCTCAGTTATGAAGAAACGCTTGGCAGCGCCGATACTCCAGAAGAAGGCAGCGCCGCATTATTAGGCCTGGGCAAGGTGTATTTTCAAAAAGGTGATTACCAGAAAACCCTGGATTATTTACGCCTGCTGGTGGCCAGTTATCCAGAGTCAGACCTGATCCATAAAGCTTATTTTGTACTGGCTGAAACATTCACAACTTTGGACCGTCACCTGGAAGCTGCCGATGCATATAATCTCTATCTTGGACGCCGTCCCGGTATTGTAGATAATTATATTCAGCATAAAAGGGGTGATGCCCTTTCAACTGCCGGAGAATCCATTAAAGCAATTGAGGCCTACCAGGCAGCAATAGCTGCTGGCAGCGGGGCAGATTTATATACCCTGCAGTTAAAAATTGGCCAGGAATATGTAGCGATGGAAGACTACAACACTGCAATTGTGATTTATAACGATGTTTACCTGCAATCGAATAATGATTATGCCAAAGCTCGAGCTGATTATTTACTGGGACTGGCTTACCTGGAAATTGGACAGAACGATCTGGCCGAAGCAGCTTTCCGTGATGCTGTCCTGCAATACCCTCTCAGTTATGATTCCTATCTTGGCCTGATAGAAATTGTCAATAATGGATTTGTGATCAATGATCTGGACCGGGGATTGGTTGATTATTACGCCAGGCAATACAGTTACGCCGTTGAAGCATTTGACCGCTACTTGGCCAGCCCTGATGCTGGTGATCGTGGTACAGCGCTCTATTTTAAAGGTTTTTCCCTTCGCTCAATGGGCAGGCACGAAGAAGCCGTTGCTGCCTGGGACGAACTAATCAACACCTATCCGGATCACGCATACTGGGTCCAGGCCTGGGAGTTTAAAGCATACTCACTCTGGTATTATTTGGATCAATATTCTGAAGCCAGCCAGTATTTGCTGGAATTTGTTCAAAAGAATCCTTACCACCCCCGGGCAGCAGAATTCCTTTATGATGCCGGTAGAGTTGAGGAGCTTACCGGTGATTTGGAAAGCGCTTCGGCTATCTGGAAGCGCGTATTTGACGAATATCCCACATCATCCTATGGCAATCTTAGTTTATTCAAGAGTGGAATTTCCCAGGTCCGGCTATTTGCGTATCCGACAGCCCTGGCCAGGTTTACAACTTACAGGGATGCCTCTCAAGATTTTCAAGAACTCTCTCAGGCTCTTTTCTGGATTGGGAAAATTCATCAACTCCAGGGAGATAATGCTGCTGCAGAAGCTGCCTGGTCAGAAGCTGCCAATGCCGATCCTACCGGGTATTACAGTGAGCGGGCCAGGGACCTGCTTCAAAACAGGGAACCATTTTCACCTCCTCTTGATTATGATATTGGGTATGATGTGCTGGCTGAGAAACAGCAAGCCCAGGATTGGATAAAGAATACATTTGCTATCCCCCCTGAAACCAATCTAGACAGCCTTGGTTTACTGGCTGACGATCCCCGAATCATCCGGGGAACGGAATACTGGGAGTTAGATTTATTCACTGAGGCCAGGGCAGAGTTCGAAGCATTGCGTAATGAGGTCAGTTTTGACCCGATCAGCAGTTATCGTCTGGCAAATTACTATCTTGATTTGGGATTGTACAGACCGGCGATATATGCAGCCCGGCAAGTATTAGATGCAAACAGCATGGACGATGCTGAAACCATGAATGCCCCGTTATTTTTCAACTATATCCGATTCGGTACCTATTACAGCGACCTTGTTATTCCAGCTGGCCAGGAATACAATTTCCATCCCCTGCTCCTTTTCAGCGTTATGCGCCAGGAATCGCTCTTTGAAGGTTTTGTGCGTTCCACTGCCGGCGCCAGGGGATTGATGCAGATAATGCCCAGTACTGGCACAGAAGTAGTCGATCAGGAGGGCTGGCCGCCAGATTACAGCGATGATGACCTCTATAGACCAACCGTCAGCATAAAACTGGGTACCGCATATTTAAGTTTCCTTAGGTCGTATTTTGATGGTGATCTATACGCCATGCTGGCAGCCTACAATGCCGGAGGGGGAAATACAATGGTCTGGCTGGATGAAGCTGGCGGAGACCAAGACCTGTTTTTCGAAATCATCAGGTTTTCGGAAACAAAAACCTATATTAAACATATCTCCGAGATCTTCGCAATTTACCGTAGAATCTATACCCGAACTCAATGACCCGTTGAGGGTCATTGAGTGAACAGTAAGAATCAAGGACGCGTGGTAAGTACTAAGTCAAACTCCATAACATCGCCATTACGAATCGCTGTAATAACTACCAGGTCTCCAGGTTTTTTATAGGTCAGCAAATACCCCATAAAATCTTCAAAATTATCCACTTTCTGATCATCTATACCGATAATTAAATCCCCGCCAAGCGGGATTGTTATATCAGGCTCTGCACCCACAAGACCTGCTTTTTCAGCAGGACTGCCCGGACTGACTTCCAGGATATATACACCTGTAGATTGTGGTAATTCCAATTCTTCCTGGACAAAAAGGCTGACCTCACTCAATACTTTAATACCAACATAAGGGGAATCATGCCTGCCAAATGAAATTAAATCCGGGATAACATTTTTGGCTGTATCAATAGAAATAGCAAAACCTAATCCTGAGTTTATGGGTTGTCCGGTAACGTCAATATTGGTTGTGCTGATCGCAGAGTTGATACCCACTACTTCGCCATTCAAGTTAATCAAAGGACCTCCGGAGTTCCCCGGATTAATAGCAGCATCTGTCTGGATGATATTGCCCGTTGCAAAAACGCCGCCACCAGGGGCAAAATGCAAGGAATCCAGTGTCCTGCCTAAGGCGGAGATAATTCCCTGGGTCATAGTCCCATTAAGTCCCTGCGGGTTTCCAATCGCAATTACAGTTTGTCCCACAGCGAGATCCTGATTGTTTCCGAGTGTGAGAACAGTGAGTTCTGGAGGCAATTGATCCAAACTCAAAACAGCCAGATCCGAATCTGGATCTGCTCCTAAAACCTGAGCCCTGGTCTTAAACCCAGAAGGAAAATCTACTTCTAGATCTGTAGCTGACTCAACAACGTGAAAATTGGTCACAATATGTCCTTCTGAATCCCACACAAATCCTGTTCCCAATCCCCCGCCTTCCTCAGTAAGAGCCCGGATGGCAACCACACCGGGGTTTATTTCGCGATATAGGACAGGTAAATCACCTTCCTCGATGTTAATGGCATTGATAGTAGTTACCACTATTTCACGATCTTCAGCCACAGGTTTATCTAAAAATGATAAAGAACTAAAACTGCATGCCAATGTTGCCAATACCAGAAATAATAAAACAAGCAATATAGAAAAACGCTTATTCATAAACCAGTCCTCATTTTTTATATGACCAAAATAAACTCTGTAAAATCCTCTAATACATCAACTTTCTAGACATTTTATTTAGGATTAATCTTACTGATAATTATAGCAATCTAGTATCTCAGAAACTATCTTATTAATAAAAATATTATGGAAAATAAAAAAATCTCGATGAGAAGTTTTTCGAAAAAGTCAAATGAATCCCGATATTGAAAAAGCCTCCTCAACCGGATTATCCGCTTGAGGAGGCTTTCGCCAAAGGAGGAAACAGTGATAAAGAGTAATCTTATCCCGTCTCAAAACATATCATATCAGAAGCCCTATCGAAGGTAAAAGTACAAGCTCATAGAAAATACATGACCTTCATCCTTACCAAAATAAACCGGTCTTATAACCCTTATTCTATCAGTCCAATCTAAGGAGAAAAAACTTCCTTTGTTTATAGATTTCCTGGTTAACCAAAGCTATTTTTATCAGAATATTCCACTCGTTTTTCACAGCTATTGCCATTTATACTCCCTTGTTGTACAATCTTTTTTGAAGCAATCAGCCCTCGTAGCTCAGTGGATTAGAGCACTTGCTTGCGGAGTAAGGGGTCGCGTGTTCGAGTCACGCCGAGGGTGCTAGAGACGGAGCGGTAATTCCCGCTCCGTTTTTTTTGAATCATATCATTTAGATACAACGTAACCTATCCTTCAAAATAGTGTTGTAACTTTTATGTTTCAAAGAGATTATTTATTTATATAAGAGAGGATTCATGTCTAAAGTAGCCATTGTTACAGATAGTTCCCCGAACATCCCTGCAGAAATAATCGCAGAAAATAAAATCCATGTTGTTCCTTTGACCGTAATCTGGGGCGAGGAAAATTTTTATGACGGCGTGGATATCAGTCCGGTTGAGTTTTACAAACGCCTTGAAACCGCAAAAGTAATGCCCAGCACATCTCAGCCCTCCGTGGCAGATTTTGAAGTTTTATTCCGATCTCTTCACGAACAGGGATACGAGATTCTGGCAGTTCTAATATCTGAGGATCTCTCGGGAACAATTTCCTCAGCAACCCAGGCAAAGAAACTACTACCTGATGCAAAAATTGAAATAGTTAATTCAAGAAGCCTGGCAATGGATTTAGGATTCCAGGTGCTTTTAGCCGCAAGAGCTGCCAACCAGGGCGCTTCCCTTGAGGAATGCAAACGACTTGCTGAAGATGCCAGGGATCGCGGGGGTATTATCTTTGTCCTCGATACGCTTGAATTCCTTCATCGAGGTGGAAGAATTGGAGTATCCAAACGTTTTATGGGCACGGTATTAAATGTCAAACCAGTTCTAACTATCGAAGATGGAAAGATAACGCCCCTGGATTCAGTACGAACCCAGAAAAAAGCACTGGAAGCTATTGTTGACATGATAGTGGAAAGAACCAAAGGGCACAAGAATGTTCGACTGGCAACATTACATGCCAATAATCCGGAAACAGCTCAATTCATTCTGGACAAAGCTGCCGAACGGATCAATCCTGTAGAACAGATATTCTCGGAGCTTAGCCCGGTAATTGGGACGCATGCAGGACCCGGAGCAGTAGGTTTAGCCTACATATACGATAACTAAAATTGGGAAGTAACCCATTAGAAATGAAAAAGTCCAGTCAGTGCTCTGACTGGACTTTTTCGTTTTCAGGATGGTACACTTATTCTGAAGCGTGTTTATTAATAACTATTCAAGGATGATAGATGATTGGCGATAATTTTATCCAACCGGATCAAATTCTACCAGAAAATCAAGAGATTGATATTCTGGATTTAACCGCGGAACCATATGCTGATAACCGCCGGATAAAAGTCAATTTTCGGTTATCTTCGTTTTTTACACCACCCCATGCTTCGCTAAAAATTAGCAACGAAAAACAAGAAGAACTGGTGGTGGTTAATATAGTGAATATTTTCAACCCGGAAAATGAATTCACACTCCACCTACCTGCCCACCAGAATCATCCTGGTAAATATACAATTTCGATGGATATATTTTTCTTATTAGAAGATAAACCCGATGAAGGAGACAATAACCCAATTTCATTAAAACAATCCAAACCTAAAACTTTCTCTGCTTCTTTTATCATCCAGTGAATAAGCCACTTCCCACAGAGTTTGTTAACACAATCAATCTACTGCTAGAAAAAGACGCCCCCCTTTTTTGGAAGGCGCTTGAATCAGATCCTGCAGTTTCAGGACTCCGGATTAATCCAATAAAAACCAATATTGACGATCTCCAACAGGATCTTGCTGCAGCTCTCTCCCCTCTACCATGGACGGAGTACGGTTTCCTGATTTCTGAGGGAGAAGGACTTGGAAAACACCCGTTCCACGCTGCGGGATTATATTATCTACAGGAACCTTCAGCAATGGTCCCTGTCTCTATTCTTGATCCAAAACCAGGAGAGATTATCCTCGATCTTTGTGCCGCACCAGGCGGTAAAACGACCCAAATTCACGCCAGAATGAAAGATAAGGGTTTGTTGGTCGCAAACGATGCCAACCCAAGGAGAGTCCAAGCCCTGGGACGGAATATTGAGCGCTGGGGTGCCAGAAATACTATGGTTCTCTGTGAAACTCCTCAGCGCCTATATGATCATTTTGGGGCATATTTTGACCGGGTATTGGTGGATGCCCCCTGTTCTGGAGAGGGTACTTTCCGATCGGATCCCGGTGAGATCAAAAAATGGTCACCCGGTTTCAGCGCCCGTTGCGCGACCATCCAGGATGAACTGCTCTGGTACGCTGGGAAAATGGTCCGCCCAGGAGGTGTTCTGGTGTACTCTACCTGTACTTTTAATCAAATGGAGAACGAGGGTGCAATCCTGCGTTTTCTCGAAAAAGATCCAGGGTTTACAATCGAAACCGGGTCACATACTATTGGATTTTCTAAAGGAATTCCACTCTCAAATACACTTTCGGTTGACCTTTCCCAGACTACCAGAGTTTGGCCTCACCTGGTGACCGGTGAAGGCCATTTTGTTGCCCGGTTAAGGAAAACAAACATCCCTTCGAAACCTGCTTCACTGGATAGTCACCTGACTTCCAATGTACACAAAGATCAAATGGAGGCTTATGAGATATTCTTTAAGAACACCCTCCATAAAAACAGCAACACAGATCCAATCACACCAGGAAATACTGGTTTAAGAGTATATGGCAATCGATTGTACTGGCTGGGTACAGATCATCCCTCTCCGATAGGACTGCGGGTTCACCATTGGGGATGGTGGTTAGGTACTTTTAAGACAGATCGTTTTATTCCCAGTCCAGCATTGGCATCAAGTATCACCCGGGAGGATGCCCAAAAAGTGTTAGAATTTTCGTTAGGTGATCCAGAATTGGTTTCTTACCTTAGAGGATCGCCCTTCAGCTATTCAAGCGATGAAAAATTAATTGGCAGCTGGATTCTTGTGACCGTTGCTGGATATCCCCTGGGTTGGGGAAAAATCCAAAAAAGTCGGGTAAAAAGCTATTTTCCAAATTGGCTGCGTTCAAACTGATCAGATCAATAGGTAGCGCTTATGATAGATAACAATTCGATTGAGAGCCAAGACAATAAACCACCCCAAAAATTTCCAAATCTAACACTAACAGTGATTGGCCTGCTCCTTTTGGTCACCGCTATATTTTTTTATCCTGATGAACGTCTCAAGCTGGTTCAGGAAACCACACAGCCTACTCAAATGCTACCCCCAACTGAAACGAGTTCACCAACAGCTACCCCTGCATCCATTCCAACAGCAGAATCTGTTTCACAAAGTCCGGATTATTTTGCCTACCCATCCCATTTTGGTACGCTGATATTATCGATTCGGGAAGGAAAAGATATTCACCTCTTTTTGTATCAACCTTTTCTCGAAGATTGGTCAGGGATCGGTTTCGCTGGCCTGCCATTAACCCGGATCACAAATGGTCCCTACCAGGATATTACCCCCTCCGTTAGTCCAAATGGAACTAAAATTGCTTTCGCATCTAATCGAAAAGGACCCTGGGATATTTACATCCTGGATTTATTATCAGGAGAAACTCAACAATATACAGATACTGCAACATATGACAGCAATCCAACCTGGTCTCCTGATGGACAATGGTTGGCTTACGAAAGTTATCAAAATAATAACCTGGAGATATTAATCCAGGATATCGACAAAACCAGCGGGGCAATAACTTTAACCAACCATCCTGGCGCTGATTATTCTCCTAGCTGGTCCGGGCAGGGACGCTGGATCAGTTACATCAGCGACCGAAACGGAGTCCAGGAAGTCTGGTATGCTGATCTGGATTCACGCCAGGATGATAATTCTGTCAGGGTTGCTAATTTACCAGGTTTATCTGTGAAACATCCGACCTGGACATCAGATGGCAGGTATCTGACCTGGGCAATTGTCACGGAAGAGGGCAATCATTCCCTGGTAACCTGGGATTCTCAATATCCCGATAGGGATCCAATCTATTCCGGCAGCGGGGATTGGCCGCTCTGGACTGGAAATGATGAAATTCTTTATACAATTATTGAACAACCTTATGAAAACTACCTGGCAGCTTATCCGGGATTCGAGAATGAATCCCAGTTAATGATGCCTGCAATCAAATTACCCGGTCCAGTTGAAGGAATCAGCTGGAGAGAGGAAAACAGCTTTGACATCTTATCCAATTTTGAATCTGGACCCCAATCGACTGCTCTTTGGGAACCTGAGGATGAGGATATTGAAAGTCTCGCAGAAAATCAGAAAGATTTGATTCACATGAGAAACCTGGTTGCGCCTTATCCACAGTTTAACCAAGATGCAATTGGTTCTTTTTCGTCCCTTCGGCAGACTGTCAAAGATACCGTCGGATGGGATTTCTTATCTACTCTTGAGAATGCTTATGTACCACTGGATTATCCGCTAACTCCAAATGTAAATCAGAATTGGTTATTCACAGGTAGAGGGATTTCACTCAATGATAGACCCCGAATGGCAGATTGGCTGATCCTGGTTAGGGAAGAATTCAGCAATCAAACTTTTTGGCGGGTTTATCTCCGCGCGAATACTCAACAAGGCCTAAGCGGAAAACCACTCCAGGAGTATTCCTGGGACATTAACGCTCGCTATTCTGGGAACAATAACTATTATGAAAACGGCGGGGCAAGATCCCAACATATCCAGGATGGATATTGGGTAGATTTTACTGAATTAGCTGAAGCCTATGGTTGGAAGAGGTTCCCAGCGGAGACTTACTGGCAGTTTTCTGAATCCGCTTCCCGCTACCAATATTTTGCTTATACCCAAGGATTAAATTTGGAAACTGCCTTGCTCCAACTTTACCCTGCAGGGGCAATCCAAAACCTAATAATCTCAGCAAATCCTTAATAAACCATGAAGAGTAAAATCCGGATCGATACAAATCTACGTGGTTTCAGGGTGAGAATATCATATTCTCATCTGATTTTTCTATTATCGGGGATAATATTCCTGACAAGCTGCCAGAGTAACAAACCAGAATCTGACCTTCCCTTAGGTTCAGAAACCCCAGTATCAAGTGCAATACCCTCCAGTCCAACGAATACTCAGATAAGTATTAACCTGGCAACCCATACACCACCGGTAATTTCGGATTCCAGTCCCACACCTTCAATAATTCCTTCCACCCCTGATTTTTCCCTCCCCCTTGATCCAAAAAATGAGATAACCCCCTGGAGGCCGCCAGTATATCCAGTTCCCTGGGTTCCCAGTCCTTTTGATCATTTCTATTTTTTGAATCCGATTGGCGCGTATGACATCGAAAATGCTTTTTCAAATTACGGGTATGGAGACGTTTTTTTTGAAAATGTAGTTCATACCGGAATAGACATTCCAGGGGATATCGGCACACCTATCCTGGCTGCCGGTGAAGGCAAAATTATCTATGCTGGCCAAGGTGTATACAGGGGCGGGAACAACGTATATGATGATCCTTACGGAAAAGCAGTTGTTATCCAGCATTCATTCAGTTACAAGGGGGAATTTTTATACACACTTTATGCCCATCTGGATGATATTCTTGTGGAAGAAGGCCAGGTTGTTTCTGCAGGACAAAAAATTGGACTTATGGGCAATACAGGAAAAACGACTGGTCCCCATCTACATTTTGAGGTTCGGGTAGGAAAAAATGAATATCTTTCATCCCGCAATCCAGATTTATGGATTTCCCCGTCACAGGGATGGGGTATCCTTGTGGGACAAATCTTAACCTATGAAGGCCGTCTGCATGAACAACAAGTTGTATATTTATTTCGCAGCGAGGATTATTATGCGGGGGATGTTATTGATGATCAGTTATGGATCGCAAAATCTTATCAGAACCAGGCCATTAACAGTGATCCCTATTACAAAGAGAATTTAACGATTTCCAACATCCCCGCCGGGAAATACGTCCTAACAATACCTGTGACGGATATCGGCTTCTCATACCATAAGGAAATCGAAATTAAACCTGGACAGGTCACTTTCTTCAAATTTAACGTTTGGCGTGGTTTTTCTGATGTGACACCCCAACCCCCAGAATATGATTTTTCACCTTCCCCTTGACGTTTAGAACATTTGTGCTACACTACCTTCAGGCAGGTCAGGTGGAAATTAAACGGATTTACAGGAGGATGAAATGGCGGAAGATCCACGGAAATCAGCTTTAGATAAAACGCTCCAGGACATCACAAAACGTTTCGGAGAAGGCGCAATTATGAAATTGGGGGACGCACATGGCATGTCTGTAGATGTAATCCCCACGGGCACTTTATCCCTGGACCTTGCTCTTGGTGTAGGCGGCGTGCCTCGCGGTAGAGTTACCGAGATATTCGGACCGGAAGCCTCCGGAAAAACCACTATCTGCCAGCACATTGTTGCGGAAGCCCAAAGAAATGGTGGGACTGCTGCTTTTATCGACATGGAACACGCTCTTGATCCAGCCTATGCAGCCCGCACCGGAGTGGATACCAAAAACTTGTTGATCTCTCAACCCGATACCGGCGAACAAGCGCTTGAAATCGCTGAATCTCTTATCCGATCAGGGGCGGTTGACGTCATTGTTATTGACTCTGTTGCAGCCCTGGTACCCAGAGCTGAAATTGAGGGTGACATGGGCGATTCCCACATGGGATTAATGGCCCGTTTAATGTCTCAGGCACTCAGAAAATTATCCGGCGCTATTAAACAAACCAATACCTGTCTCATATTTACCAATCAGCTGCGTGAAAAAATCGGCATTGTATTTGGAAATCCAGAAACAACACCGGGAGGACGGGCATTAAAATTTTACAGCTCAGTCCGTTTGGATGTTCGCAGAATTCAATCAATAAAATCTGGAACCGAGATTGTCGGCAGCAGAACCAGGGTTCGGGTTGTAAAAAATAAAGTTGCCGCCCCTTTCCGGACCGCCGAATTTGATATCATGCATGATGAAGGCATTTCCAAATCTGGCGACATTTTAGACTTGGCTGTTGAAGTCGGTGTGATCGAGAAACGAGGATCATTTTATTATTATGGTTCTGACTTGCGCATCGCACAAGGCCGTGAAAAAGCTAAAGATTACCTCAAGGCAAATCCGGATATCTCGCTGGAAGTTGAAACAGCTGTCAGGGCTTTAATTCTGGATCAAACGGAAATTGATGAAGAAGCTGATCTGGTGGAAGAAAATACTGAAGATAGTAAAGATCAGGCATAATCCTGGGTTGTGGTTCAGGTTTATCTTTCTGGTTTTCCTGCTTACTGGCTGCGAATCGGTTTCATCAACTCCTGCCACTACTCAAATAGCGCACTTTGTTCCCCCCACATCCGATCCAGGTGCTGGCCAGGTTCCTGTGCTTTTACCTACCCCTCTTCCAACCAGGCAAGTTAATTGTGTTAACCAACTTCAATTCCTGGATGATTTAACTTTCCCGGATGGTACGGAAGTTTTACCTGGTCAAAAAATTAAAAAACATTGGTTAATCACCAACGACGGAAGCTGTAACTGGGATCAATCATATTCTCTACAATTAATATCTGGTTTGGCTCTCGGGGCTGGAAAAATTTGGCAGCTTTATCCCGCCAGGCAATCTTCAGAAGCAATTTTGGAAATCGTATTCACTGCGCCAGATAATCCCGGACACTATAATACCTGGTGGCAAGCATATGATCCTGATGGTAATCGTTTTGGCGATCCAGTCTACATGGAAATCTCAGTAGTGGAAGAGTTATCCGGGGATGGCTAAATAATGGTGGACAAAAAATATTCCAGTGTACAACGTGTTGAATATGCATTGAAATCAAAAAACATCCCCACCAACGTTCTGGATCTGCCAAACAGCACCCGAACAGCAAAAGAAGCCGCCGCTGCGGTAAATTGTCTTGTTGGACAAATTGTTAAATCCCTGGTTTTCCAATCTGTAATCAGTCAACAACCTATTCTGATCTTAACCAGCGGCTCCAATCAAGTGGATGAAAAACTTGTTGGGGCTCAAATTGGGGAACAAATTCAATTCGCTCCAGCAGAATTTGTTCGCGAGGAAACCGGCTTTGCTATCGGAGGAGTTTCCCCGGTTGGGTTAAAAAAAGAAATCCCAATCTATATCGATCAGGATTTACTTCAATATGACCTCCTCTGGGCAGCTGCGGGATCACACCAGGCAGTGTTCAGTATTCAACCTCAGGTTTTGGTCAATTCAACCGGCGCCATAATTATTGCCGTACAGTAGTTCTTTTCCTAATTGACCACCAGCGCTTCTTCCATCAATTTGTTTATTTCTAATGGAATGCCTTTTGCCGGGTCAAGATTCAATACAATGGCATTCTGTTCACACTTATCCACACAAACACCACAGCCATAACAAGATTCACTATCTATAACCGCTTTTTGATTGATAATTTCAATAGCCTCAAACTGGCAAAACTGACTGCATAGTCTGCATCCTTCACATAACTCGCCATTTACAAACGCAGTATAGCCTGAAGTTATTATCATCGGGGTCCCATTTCTCTGGGCTTGAAAAGCGGCGCAGCAGCAGGAACAACAGTTGCAGATAGCGTAGAAGCGATTTAACATGGCATCTTTGAAATAAGCATGCGAGACATGGCCTCGCTCGTGTTCCGCCTCCAAAATGCCTATGGCCTCCTCAGAGGAGATCAAACGGGACTTTTCTGGCTGATGATCCAGAATAAAACTGGCAAATGGATCCCCCACAATCAAGCAGACATCCACAGGGGTGCAGGGGTTTTCCCGGGAAAGGCGGCACGGACAATCCAGGGCTATGATGTGCTCGGGGTTTTTTATGATGATATCTTTGGCCCGGGTAAAAGGGATCACTTTTTCGATATTTCTGATTTCGATCTCTTCTTTGATAGATACCAATCGTTTTGCTTCCTCGATTGGTATCACTTTGCCATGATAGGAATTCGCAAAAGCTAGTTTTGAATCCTCAGGTTCACCTTCCTTGGCTGGAGAAAAAACAGAAGTGAGAAATAAAAATAATGGAGCCAGAGACCGATTCAATTTGTGTTCTCCAGTACCAACTCCTATATACAAATAAGGCCATTTTGAATACAGGTATCCATGTAAAAAATCATAAAAGGAATAATTTTCTTCCTTTTTCCCTTCTTGATAAAACGCCCTGGTAGAGGTTTTAACCAACCCCCTTCTTTTTATTGTCATGGATTTCTCCTTATCCAAAACCAATGAGATTTAGAACAGTCTATTTTCATTGTAATGCATCAACGATTGTATTAAACGAATAAGGCTGCCTACCTGTTCAGTATTCAGCCTTATCGAATCACCTAAATTGTAAAAATGACTTTTATGATCAGGGTCAAGATGCTGCTGCGGCTGACTCCTCCTGCCAACGTTTGAGAACCAGACAATAACCAAAAACCAGCAAGCTCAAGGGTATTTCTGATTGAATCCAAATGAGAGCACCCCTCTTTAATGCTCCCCGTGGGAGGAATTCGCAGACAGCCTGGTCAGAGTTATTTTTAATTGTCCAGCTGCGGCGTTTACTGCCGCCAGGTGCCAGGGTATAAATTTCTCCCTCAAAATCCAGATTAAAAGCTCTGGTTAATTTTTTAGGAGGCTGCGCTGAAGCAATCACCTCATTCTCTTGAAGTAACTCATAGTTTGATTTCCAAACACTGGTTTTATTGAAAGCCAATAACGAATCATCAGCCCCCGTAAAACTTCCTTCTCCCTTACCACCCTTTAAAGTCAGGACACCCAGGATACCCGATTCAGCATTAAATAGATGTTCTGTCTTAATTGTTCCCTTGACAGTTACTTCTATGATATCCGTTTGAAGCTCATCTTTATTCATCATTCTTCTCATCTGCTCCAAATTCAACATTTCTTTGAGCCATATCCGCCATGGCAGTGATGCCTGCCAGTCCACCCAGATTCATGGTATCCACAGCGCTGGAAGGTACAATCACCATCGCACCCCGTTCTTTTAATCCCTCAAAGAGCATATTCATGCCCCGCAAGTGCAGTGCGGTAGGATTATTGATATAGGCTTCAGAGGCCTTAGCAAAGGATCCAGCAATTTGTTCTTCGCTTTCTCCCAGAATGACACGGGCCTGGCGCTCTCGCTCTGCCTGGGCTTGGCGGCTCATAGCATCTTCCAACCCACCCGGGATCACAATATCCCGGATCTCCACAGATTGGACCGTGATTCCCCAGGGTGTGGTTCGCTCATCTATGATAGTTTGCAGTTCTTCATCCATCCTGGCCCTTCCAACTAAAATATCAGATAACTCCATCTGACCGATAATTTCCCGCAGCGCGGTCTGCGAGGCCCAGGCGATCGCGGCCCGGTAATTCTCAACTTCCAGGGCCGCTTTCTCAGCATCCCATACAACCCAGAATAAAACAGCATCCACATCAACCGGCACTGTATCCTTGGTTAATGTTCGCTCTGCAGTGAATGATGTAACCATCACCCGGTGGTCAATCCAGGTCGGAATAGTGTCCACGATAGGGATAATCCAAAAAGGACCCGGACCCTTTAAACCAACAAATCGGCCCAAACGCAGCAAAATTGCTTTTTCCCATTGTTCGGCTACTTTAAATGCCAGGAGCACATAGGTCCCGATGATATTTAATCCCAATGCCACACCGATAATCCAGAGCACATGGATCCTCTCTAAGATCATCCAGGTCCCAACACCAAATGAAATCAGCATAAATACTATAAAAGTGAAAATTGCTACACCATTCATCTGATTTGGTTTATTGAATTCATAGCTAAAGTCTAATCCTGAAGGCTTAATAACCATTTTTCAATCCTCCTTCAAACAATTTATTAATCCAATTTCTTTTTAAATACGATTTCCATTTCTACCTGAAATACATTCTTGAGTTCTTCCCTCGAATATCCCAATTTTCTGGTTTCATCCAGGGCTGATTGCATAATCGAATGGAGTAATTTCTGGCGTTTCTTCTCAATTTGTTTTTGGTCTGGTACCCCGGAAACAAAGGTGCCCTTCCCTCGCTGTGTTGAGATTACCCCTTCCCGATCCAGTTCATAATAAGCCCTTGCTACTGTATTCAGGTTTACCCGGATGTCCGCAGCCAATTCCCTGATTGTAGGCAATTGTTCTCCCGGCTGGATTTGTCCTGCAGCAATCAGGGAATGAATTCTGTCTTCAATCTGGATATATATCGGTACACTGCTGTCAGGGTCTATAGATAATTTCATATTATCCTATTGTACTAGTGTATTATGACATTATTATTACATACCAAATAGGGTTTGTCAAGTTTTTGATCCGATCCCGCTATTTAACTTGACCCAGCTAATGACATACAATCGAAAAGGTGGACCCGAATCTTTAACCCCAATAAATCTGAATAAACAGCAAGAAATTTCTCCTATGAATTCTAAACAAGCCGAACGGATTGCAGTCATAGACCTGGGATGAAGATCAACTACGAATAACCCTGGTTGCCAATCAGTACCTCGCTGTAGAACTTTGGCAGGCTACCCGGAATGCTCTGCCCCTCTTGGGTGAGGCTTATCAAAAGAAAATCACTTTAGACAGTTTTTCTCCCCCTGTTTAACATGCAAACTTCCAAATTCTCCCCAAGATGAATTATTAAACAGGATTATTTGGAAGCTGGATGTCAAATCCTTTTTAGTTCTTTGATCTGGTTTATCAAAGAACTTCAGATTTACAAACAAATAAACCCACAAATATTATTCCGCCTGATGCCAAATTCCCTTATGTTTGATCATCCATTCTTGGGAATTTAACAGTTTCTCACCATCTTTTCGTTTTACCATTTCATAACTGCCATCAGAAAGCATTTTTCGGGCCTTGACATTATCCCGGAGGTGAACGTTCAGGATTTCATCCCGGATTGAAGTTTTAATTACCTCATCTTCTACTGGGAATAATGTCTCTACGCGGCGATACAAATTTCTGGGCATTAAATCCGCACTGCCCAGTAAGATTTCCTCGTCTCCTCCATTCCTGAAATAATAGATTCTAGGATGTTCCAGGAATCTTCCCACAATGGAAGTGACAGAAATATTTTCACTGATCCCCTCCACTCCCGGCACCAGGCAGCAAATTCCCCGGGCCTGGATATCAATCTTCACTCCCGCCTGGGAGGCTTTATACAAAGCTTTTATACAATGATGATCCACCAGGGAATTCATTTTAAAAGCCAGGTGTCCATTTCCAGATTGCAGATGAATTTTTGTTTCTCGTTTTATTCTGGAAATAATTCCTTTTTGCATATCTCCCGGGGCTACCAATATTTTTTTATACTCTTCTTTCCGGGAATATCCCGTCAATCCGTTAAATAAAGCCGAGACGTCTTTTCCAATTGCAGGATTGCAGGTAAAGTAACCAATATCTGAATATGCCCTGGCAGTGACATCATTGTAATTTCCCGTTCCCATGTGGATATAACGACGAATGCCATCCTGTTCATGCCGAATAACAACACTCACTTTAGCATGGGTCTTTAACCCCACCAACCCATAAACAACATGAACCCCTGCCCTTTCCAGTGCTTTGGCCCAGACGATATTATTTTCTTCATCAAAACGTGCTTTCAGTTCCACCAAAACAGCAACCTGTTTGCCATTTTCCCTGGCGTCCATTAAAGCCGCCACGATGGGAGAGTCTGGTCCAATCCGGTACAAGGTCATTTTAATCGCGAGCACTTCGGGATCACGGGCAGCCTCCCGAATGAAGCGGATTACGGGGTCAAAACTATCATAGGGATGGTAAAGTAGGATATTTTTCCGGCGGATAACTGAAAAAATGCTCTCCTCTGTGGAAAGAGATGGCGGAACAGATGGCTGAAAAGGTTTGTCTTTCAAATCCGGCCGATTAATACTCATCAATTCCATCACATCACTTAAACCAATCGGACCATCTACAACAAATATCTGGTAAGAAGCCACGTCCAGATTCGTTTGCAGGATATCCCGGATTTGTTCTGGCATTGAAATGTCAATTTCTAACCGGATTGCAGATCCAAATTGTCTTTCACGCACACTCTCTTCTATTGCAGATAATAAATCAGAGGCTTCATCCTCTTCAATTTCAGGATCGGCATCGCGGGTAACACGGAAAGGATAAGCTGCATCGATCTTCAAACCAGGAAATAATAAATCAAGATTGGCTTTCACTACTTCTTCCAACCAAACAAAAATATTTGATGTTCGTTCATCCAATCCCAATTCTTGAAGCTCATCAGCGCTTTCTTCACTGGGGATTGCAAGTAACCTGGGATAGATTTTGGGAACTTTCAAGCGCGCAAATCTTTGGCCGTGCTGAGGATCATGAACGACCACAGCAAGATTCATGGACAGATTGGAGATATGAGGAAAAGGATGGCCTGGATCAAATGCCAATGGAGTTAATGCCGGATAAATTTCTTTCTTAAAATAATTCCGCAATATTTTTCTTTGTTTGCGTTTTAATTGATCATAATTCAGAATTTTTACACCCTGTTCTTTCAATTTGGGAAGCAGGTCTTCCTTCCAACAAGCATATTGCTCTTCAAGTTTTGGCTGCAGCTCCTGCCGAATCATGGCAATTTGTTCAGCTGGTAAAAGCCCATCCGGGGGTGTTTTATGAGCGCTGGCCTCATACTGTCTTTTCAATCCAGAAACCCGAATCATAAAAAATTCATCAAGGTTGTTTGAAAAAATCGCCAGAAATTTTAACCGTTCCAGCAGGGGATGTGTTTCATCCAGAGCCTCTTCCAATACCCGTTCATTAAAACGCATCCAGCTGAATTCCCTGTTTAAATAGAACTTTGGATCAGATGGATCTAAAGCCGTGTTTCCTAGGATTTGATTGATGTTATCAATAACCATCTTGTTCTCCCTGAGAGACTGAAACTGGAACCTGGTTCACAAGCAAGAGGAAGATAACAACAGGGTGACTACCTGTTTATCTGTGGGAAAAGATTTTACCACAGGCCAATTCTGTTTTTTTATACTCAAACTGTAAATCCCCCGAATCAAATCGTCTGATTTTGAAACTTTTTAGTTCTGAATTTTGTATTTAAGATATATACTTACACCAATCATGCTGATAAGATAATAGATAAAAAACCTGAAGTTTAAGGAATACCATGAACAAAAAGTTATCTAAACTAATTCCAGCAGCCATTGTCCTGATACTGATTCTTACAGGTTGCCAGATGGAAAAACAACCTAAAAAAATTGGCGATTTGCGAAATGGAGGGGGAATAACTGCAGATAAAACCCCTCAAATTTCACAGGAGATTATTTACTCAGTAGGAGACATTATCAGTATTGATGAAACCATCCTGGTGGTTCTGGGTTGGGACCAGCCCCCTGGAGGAGATTTTAATCCTCCTGATGAAGGAAAAAAATATCTAGTCGTGGATATCATGATTGCCAATGCAGGAGAAAAGTCAATTAACAGTTCTCCTGTTTTTCAAATGACCTTAAAAGATTCTTCTGGGCAAAAGTACAACTTGAATAGAAAAGCAAATATCGCTTCAGGCAGCAACACACCCAACGGGGAAATCAGTCCTGGTGAGGTGATTCGGGGCAAAGTGGGCTTTCATGTACCTGAGGAGATGACTAATTTCACCTTTGTGTACGAAGCAAACCTGGTGGGTTTAGGTGAAGTATCCATCGACCTGGGAGCGACTCCCATGTCCATGAATCCACCTTCCGATCTTAATTTGGCCCAACGTCAAAAGATTTACCTAATTGGCGATTTGATTGAAATTTCAGATTTGACCATTCAAATCATCCAGGTAAGTTATCCAGAAGGCACTGAAATTGTGAAGCCCAGGGAAGGATATAAATTTATAGCGATTGATATCCAGGTTGAAAACCAGGGAGAAACAGTACAAGAAATCACAAGTATTGTACAAATGTATCTAAAAGATAATACCGGTGAGAAATTCACCTTTCACTTGGGCGCCCAATCCATCTTAGACAGTGGTTTACCAGATGACGAACTACAACCAGGAGAAAGAGTCCGGGGACAAATTGGCTTTCAAGTCCCGGACGATAATGAGGGGTTGATGTTCGTTTTTGATGCTGAGGTCTTTGGTTTTGGAAAAGTTTTCATAGCCCTTGATTGACTTCCCGAGCCCAATTAAACAGTAGTAATCCCCGCTTTTTTAAGGATGCATAGGACCAAAATATCATCCAAAAGGCGAGGACGACTTTTAAATGAACAACCGTTGCATAGTAATCTGATCAAAATCCCCCACCTATTTGCCGCGATGTTGATTCCCAAAATGATTTCCAGTGTGCGCTGTAACCTGAATGGCAGCCTCACCGTTTATGGGGCACTTATACTCACAAATCCCGCATCCAATACATACTTTACGGATTACAGAGGGTCTTTGCAGCGCAATAATTTCACCGTCAGGATTTGAGATATAAACTTCTTCTAGCGTTATGGCTTTATCCGGGATAGGGCACATTTCTTCACAGACAATACAGGGTTGGTCTTCAGCCCAGGGCAGACAGCGGCTCCTGTCAATTTCCGCTTTACCAATAATTTGAGTTCTTTTCTCTTCAAGGGCAAGCGGTGGAATCGCTTCAACCGGACAAACCTGACCACAGGCCTGGCATGAATAATCGCAATACCCAATTCTCGGCACAATGATCGGCGTCCAGAATCCTTCCACTCCCCCATCAAACACTGCCATTTGAATTGCATTTGTTGGACAAACAGTACTGCATTCCCCGCAGCGAATGCAGGTACTCAGGAATTTCTCATTAACAACCCCGGGCGGACGGATGGGAGGAGTAATTTCCTCTGTCCCAATTAGATTACTTTCCAATAAACCTACCCCAATTGCCGCTGTACCCAGGGAAAGAAGGGCTTTTTTCCGCCCTATATCATAGGGCTGGTGAAGAAATTGGGTATATTTTGCAGGAAAAGTTACCGCGCTTCCCTGGCATCTCACAGCACAATCCATACACATAGTGCATTCACCGGGGTCACAATATACTTTTTCTCCCGTTTGAATTGCTCCCGTGGGACAGTTTGGAATACAGATTTCACAATGTGTGCATTCAGAGGATATTTCACAATTTATCAGGCTGACTTTTCCGAGTAAACCCAGGAGTCCACCTAAGGGGCAGAGATATCGGCACCAGAATCTCGGGGCCAGGGCATTCAGAGCAATTATAGTCAGGAAAAATCCAGAATAAAGCAGCCCATACCGGTACACTGCTGGATAGGCCGGGAATATCGCAGGTCTGATCAAAGAATCAAAGCCGCTTATCACAGGTGACAAGATTGGAATCCGGAGGAGAGCCAGCTCAACAGCAGTGATGATTTGATCCAGAGCAGGCCAGATGGCGGTCGTCAGGGTTCGGTAAAAAATCGTCAGTGGATCAAATATTAACAAGGTCAAGTTGGTTAACACAGCGGCAAACAGGATCACGAGAAGCAAGACATATTTTATTCCCCTGAAGCTTTCAGGTATAGCGGGTTTATTCTGTTTCCATGATCGCAAAGGAATCCAATCCAGTAAAGATCCCATTGGACAAAACCAGCCACACCAAACCCTTCCTAATAATAAAGTGATAACCATGGTTATCAAAGCGAGCAGGGACCCAGTTAGAAATTTTCGACTGGCAATCCCTTGGGCGATCATCACCAGGGGGTCCAGCTTAAGTGGAAGATTTATTAATCTCTCTTTTAACCCCGACTCCAGGGATGAATTAATATAAAATTCCCGTCTTGCCCAGAGAAATAACACAATAAATATAATAAAAAACAATATCTGGCTGATTTTTCTCAAGCGCAGCCATTGTATTGGTGACAAAGCTTTAAATTTTAAAGACTTCTTGTCAGCCAAGATTGATTTCCTCAATTTTTAGTTCATTCAGATTATGATTTCCCAACCCCATTTTGACTCCCTTTTTGATGTAATCCAGTTTGATTGGATCAATCCCAAAAAGACCGGCCGCATAACTATCAGAAGCAATGATGTCGGTTGAAGCAATGATAGTATCCATCTTTTTTACGTCAGAAAGGTTGCCACCCGTTGGGCCATTGGCCATTAACATCCGAACAGCATCAACAATCACCAGGTTGGAACGCACCCGGGTGCTTAAATCTGCCAGGCGCTGTCCCAGATTGGCGTGCATATAAGGCCGATCAGCAATCACCCCCATTAAATTTTTCATCGCCAGGGTCAATCGGGCTAATTGGTGATTTTTTGCGATTGGAACATTAATGAACACATCAGCTCTTAATACATCATCAAAGATCCTGGTAGATTTTAGATCCAATCCTTGAGGAATCTCTGTTTCGAGGAATTTTATATTGGACATGACAACCATTTGCCCACCAGCTTTTTCGACCTCGGTTTTAATCCCGCTTATACTATAGGCCTGTTCCGCACTTCCCCCGAAGGGATAATCCATGACTTTGACTTTTTTTGCACCAGCTCCCAGCGCAAGTTTTACGACAGCGCCCACAACCCAAGGATTGGTTGTGGCTGCATACCGATAATCATGATAAGAAACACATATATTAGGTTTAACAACCACAACATCACCGGATTTCACAAATCTGGACATGCCGCCAAGCGCCTCGACCGCTGCCCGGACCATTTCCTCAGGCTCCCCTTGTCGGGCAACCACCAGATCCGGAAAACCCATCGATGAAGCAGGTGAGGTAGTCTCTGTTGTTTGACTAACCAGCTGATCAGATGCAGGAATGGGCTCTGATGTAGCAGTAGGATCAGGTAAAAATACGGTAGGGGAAATTTTGTCAGGTGAAACGGATCTGGATAATAATTTATTCTGGTTGAAACAACCCGCCAGGTACACACTTCCCATACCTGCTGCCAGAAATCGAAGGAAGGTTCGTCGGGAAAACTCTGTCATAAATACCGTCCTTTCCAATTTACTAAACAATCACAATACATGGTTGAAAATAATATTTACCATGATTGTACTCGTATTCTTCTCTGAAATTTTCGAAAACATCCCGGAGAACTAGTCCATTAAAAATCGGGATGAGACTTGTGAATTAAAAACAGATCCCGTGAAGATGGTGTTCCACGGGACCCGGGTTTATTTGTAGTAAATATCTGACAATAATTAAATTGATTTTTGTTTAGGTACCTTCCTGCCAAGAATTCAGGTACTTCACCTGTTCTTCTGTTAACACATCGAGATTGATATCCATCGCCTCCAGTTTCAAACGGGCGATATCAGCATCAATATCCGCAGGAACTCCATAAACCTGGTTTTTCAATTTGTCGATATTTTTGATCATATACTCTGCGCTCAGGGCCTGGTTGGCAAAGGACATATCCATCACGCTGGATGGGTGGCCTTCTGCTGCGGCCAGGTTTACAAGGCGGCCTTCAGCAAGCAAATTCAACCTGCGTCCATCTGCCATCAGGTATTGATCAATCATAGGACGAACGCGAATTTTATCTTCTGCCATCTCTTCCAGGGCCGGGATATTGATTTCCACATTAAAATGTCCTGAATTGGAGATAATCGCACCGTCTTTCATAGCTTCAAAATGATGTTTATCAAGAACATGAAGGTCGCCTGTCAATGTGCAAAATATGTCGCCAATTGGCGCAGCTTCCAACATTGGCATCACCCGGAATCCATCCATAACCGCTTCAAGGGCTTTGAGAGGGTCAATTTCAGTTACGATGACATTGGCACCCATTCCACGAGCTCGCGTTGCCAGACCGCGTGCACACCATCCGTAACCGCCAATCACAAAGGTTTTTCCAGCTATTAAAATATTAGTAGCCCGAATAATGCCGTCCAAAGTGGACTGGCCAGTACCATACCGGTTATCAAATAAATGTTTGGTCATGGCATCATTCACCGCAATCACCGGGAATTCCAGTGCACCATCAGCAGCCATTGCGCGGAGACGAATTACACCGGTTGTAGTTTCTTCAGTTCCGCCAATGACTGTATCCAGGTGTTCACGGCGATCTTTGTGCAGGGTGCTGACCACATCGGCGCCGTCATCCATTGTTACGTGCGGCTGGTGGTCAATGGCAGCGTTAATGTGTTTATAGTAGGTCACATTATCTTCACCTTTTATAGCATGAACAGGGATCTCATTATGCATCACCAAAGAAGCTGCAACATCATCCTGGGTGGATAATGGATTCGATGCTACTAAAACAACATCGGCGCCGCCGGCTTGTAAGGTCTTCATCAAATTGGCGGTTTCAGTTGTCACATGAAGGCAGGCAGACATTCTAATCCCTTCAAAAGGACGTTCTTTTACAAATCGGTTATAAATTGACCGCAATACAGGCATTTCCCGTTCAGCCCATTTAATACGTCTGCGGCCACCTTCGGCTAATGATTTATCTTTGATATCAAAGTTATCCATATTTTTCTCCAAAAATTAAGTAACATAATAATTTCCCGAAGATCTCATACTCTTCAGGATTTTATTATTTATCTATAACAATACTTCCAGCTTTCCATGATCATCAAATTGTTCTCTGAAGCGGCTGACGAATTCATTGGTAGTGTAGTGATGACTCTGGGGACCATCAGTTTCCAGGCAATACGCGGCAGCCAGAGCTCCGATTTCTCCACAAAGCTGCAGGTCAAGCTGAAAACTCAGGCCGGTCAAAAAACCACCTCGATATGCATCCCCTACACCAGTCGGATCAATAATATTTTTTAGTGGGACTGCTGGAATCTCTATTTCTTTCCCATCCGAAAAAATAATTGACCCCTGTGCCCCTTTGGTAATGACCAGGAGTTCAACCCGATTAATAATATCATCGATGGATAAACCGGTATGCTTTTCAATTAAACTGAATTCATAGTCATTCACAAATAACGCGTAAGCCCCTTCCACACCCCTCCGAAGCTCCTCAGCTGATAGCCGCACAGTTTGTTGACTTGGATCGTACAAATACGGCAAATTCAAGACAGCAGCTTCATCAATATATTGATTCATCGCTACTGGATCAGTAGGTGAGATTACGATCAAATCCAGCGGTTCACCAGCCCAGGACGTAAGTTTTACCTCGGGTGCATGGCTCATCGCTCCAGGATAGAAACTGGCTATTTGGCAGTTATCTTGATCTGTGGTTGCAAAAAACGATGCGGTAAACTCATCATCAATTACTCTGACACCGCTGGTGTCAACACCGGCACTTTCCAACCAGGACCGGTAATCCTCAAAATCCTGACCAACTGTGCTGAAAAGAATCGGTTTTCCGCCTAATAATGCCATTGTGTAGCCAATGTTTGGACCGATTCCCCCTCTTCGCTTGACCATCTTGTCCACCAGGAAAGATAAGCTGATGGAATCAAGTTTATCGGCTAAAATATGTTCCTGAAAACGCCCTGGAAAGGACATCAAATAATCATAAGCAATAGAACCAGTAAGTGCAATTCTCATTGATCTTTTATCTACCTTTTTAACTAAACTGAACCCCGGAAATTTCGTTTTAAATCCAGCTATATCTTACCACTGAACCCTGCAAATCAACAGGAAAATAATCCGGGGGAAAAATATCAACTTCCAATTTCCAATTCTTCTATCTGCGCTCGATACACAACGGGCACACAAATCGAGATGGCAGCTATTATGCTATACTCCCAACATGAAACATATTGCCAGATCTACATTAATTATCTCAGTCTTTTTCGGTCTAGAAAAAATCCTGGGGTTTGTCCGGAATGTGTTAATTGCCCGGTCATTTAATCTATCCGCCGAACTGGATGCTTTTAATGCTGCCAACAATATCCCGGACCTGGTTTTTGCATTAATTTCAGGCGGTGCACTGGCAATGGCATTCATTCCCGTTCTTACTGATTACAGGAAATCCAAACCAAAATCAGAATTATGGGGATTATTCTCCCAGATCTCCAATGGCGTTTTCTTGGTCACAGCTCTGGCATCCATTCTGGTCGCCCTGAGCGCCAGGCAATTGGTGTCCTGGGAAATCGGCATTGCGCCTGGATTTTCATCCTTGCAGCGGGAATTAGTCATTGACCTGATGCGCTTAAACCTGATTGCTACCCTGTTATTCTCTCTGGGTGGGCTGGCGATTGCAGGATTGCAAGCGCACCAACATTTCCTGGTTCCTGCCCTTGCGCCCAGCATGTATGATATTGGCTCCTTAATTGGGATTCTGATTCTGGCTCCTGAAAAGGGTTATCAGCTGGGTCCAATCACTTTACCCGCTTATAACCTTGGTGTTTACGGATTGGTTTACGGCGTCATTATTGGGGCGGGATTGTTTCTTCTGATCCAAATTCCAGCTCTGTTTAAATTTGGTTTCCGATGGCAACCCAAACTTAATTTGAAAGATCCCGGAGTTGGAAGAGTTCTTCAACTGATGGTTCCCCGGGTTATCACGGTGTTTTTTATCCAATTAATTTTTATCTTCCAGGATAATCTCGCTTCAAGATTGCCAACCGGAGCTGTGACCGCGCTGGTGTATGGCTGGCTCTTTATGCAGCTGCCAGAATCCTTAATCGGAACCGCGTTGGGCACTGCCCTTCTGCCTACGTTATCAGAACAGATCAACAAGGGAGATAAGGCTGGATTCCAGGCAACCCTGGAAAAAACTATCCGGGTTATCACTGGCCTGACCATTCCTATCGCATTTATTTTGGCAGTAAATCTGAAGCCAATCATCGTGGTGCTGGGTTTTGATGAATCCGGCACCCTATTGGTGTTATGGACCGTTCGTGCTTATCTGGTCGGTTTGTTAGGCCATTCCCTCTTAGAAGTGGCCGCCAGAGCTTTTTATGCCCGCCAGAACGCAAAAACCCCCCTGATGGCATCTGGAGCAGCCATGGTCACTTTTCTACTATTGGCAATTCCTCTTTCCATGCTATTGGGCGCTCCAGGGATCGGATTAGCGAACTCACTGGCCTTCTCAGGGGAAGCTTTATTATTATTGATCTTGCTTTTCCGAGTAACACCGTATTTTCCCAGGTTAAGAGGCACATTAATACGCGCCCTGGCAGCTGGTCTTACAGGGGTCGGATTGAGCCTTTTTCTCCAATCAGTTTTGGGTATTCCCTCCTCTCCATTGGCTGGGTTAGTTAGCGCCAGTGTCATTCTCCTGATCTCCTCAATTCAAATAATCCCCTGGCTCTTACCGGAACTTAAGGACTTACTAGATATATAGGAAAATAATATGGATCAGCAACTCTTTATATCTTATCTGCAAGAATACACGCTGAAAGCCCTGGCAGAAACTGGCGATAATGTCCCCCTGGCTGCTGACTATCTGGATAAGATATCCAAACCGCGTTTTTATACTAAAAATTATCAGGAGAAAAAGGCCGCTCTCGAACGGGCCATTAAAGTGTTTTCGGCATCCCGGGAACGGTCATTATATATAGTGCTCAAGAGCCTTGGTTTTGATGACCTGGCTAAAGAAAAATTATAAGCCACTCTAAAAAGAACCCGGTAAGCGATCCGCTTACCGGGTTCTGATATCTTCATTGCCGTACAACAGTACTATTAATCATTATTAGTTTTAATATAACCATTACTCACATCTTCCAGGATCTTTTCTACCATCCTTACTTTTCCTTCACTCAATAAATCATAATTAATATCTGTTATCAAAAGAGGGGGAGTCGCTTCCAAACCAGTTTCAGCGGTAATGAACTGCGGCCAGAATTCTTCCAGAACTGCAATGAGATCAGATCCCAGCGAGGCAATCCAGAAATCCTTGTACTCATCTCTATAATCACTGCTCGGACCGATGATATTTTTTTGGTAAGCAACCAGCATTCGGTACATTTGTGGTGTACTTGCTCCGGGAACGATATAAAAAGTGTTAACAACGTGATCCACCAGGTAATCCACATTTGCTATTATTTGAGGATCACTAGCATCTGCAGGCAAATCAATATATTTTGGGTAGAGGTAATTTATCCCGGTTGGCGCATATTTTGGATTGCATAATCCGCAAAAATATTTCACACCTACTCGAAAACCTTCCCGGGCAGCCAGGGCATTGGGGTCCTCTTCAATACTTAGCGCGCCAACTCGCCAATCAGTAGTAACCATTGCTGCAATATATCCGGCAATAAAACCCTGAACGCCAAAATCCCCGCCTCCAGGTCTTAATATACTAAGATTTTCTCCAGGATTGAAATCGTTAAATCCAATTGCAATGAATTTTGTATCCGGCGCGGATTGGGCCAAAGTTTCCAAATCTGGAAAAGGCGGGATAACAACCACAAGTTGATAATTTTCTATTTGGAAATCCGATTCAACCATATTTGAAAGAATTTGGAAACGAAGACCAAGGTCACGAATATATCCACCAATCAATGGGTTGAGATCATTAACCAAATTCTGATCTGATCCATCTGGCGTGAGCAGAACACCGACAGGTGGAAGGGGCGTGGGCGTATTAACGGGTGTATTTGTTGGCGCGGGGGTATCCATGGCAGATAGATCATCTGGAGAAACAGGGGTATCATTTCCTGTACCGCAACCAGTTATAAATATCACTATTACAAAAAACCAATAAAGAGACTTATGCTTAATCAACGAAGACTCCTTGCATATTATCAATTAGAGTTTATTTTACTACTTTTTCCGGGGTTGTTTTCTTTCTAGTATAATTTAACAAACTAATGTTCAACAATAATAAATGCGGAAATAAATATGTCCATCCCGAAGACAGACCAAATCCCTGACGACCCACAAGAGCTTTCTCCTGCCCGACGACGACGCGCGGACAGGGGATTATTACCGGATGACCTTGTTGAAATAGCGGATGATATCGAAAATATAGCCCACAAGACTATTCCGTCTTTTGATTTTTTCCTTTATTCCCTCCTGGCAGCAGCAATTATCACAGCCAGTATACTGGCTGATTCCCCGGTTTTGTTAGTTCTGGGGGCTTTAACTGCACCGGTTATGTCTCCCTTTATTGGAATTTCACTGGGAACTGCAACCGGTTCTATTAAGTTCTTCAGCCAGCGCCTGGCCGGTTCACTGGTTGCCAGCGGATTTGTGTTTTTGGTTGGTATTCTGGGAGGGTACGCTAGTTTTGTGTTAAAAACTCCCCGCATACAATTTTTGATTTATAATGCCAGGATTTCCTGGACCCACCTGGTTCTTTTAATTGTCGGTACTGTTCTCTTTGTAATCTCATTAAAAAAACAGGGCCGTGCACCAATCCTACCCAGTGTTGCCATCGCATATGAATTATTCATTCCCCTGGCAATAGCTGGATTTGGTTTCGGCAGCGGACAACCTCATTTGTGGCCAGATGGACTGGTCGTATATGGCATTCACCTGGCAGTTATGGCTATCACCGGTACGATAGTTTTTATGCTCCTGGGCATCAAACCATTAACTTTTGTCGGATATACCCTGGGCAGTCTGGTAGCAATTTTAAGCATCATTGGTGTAATTGGATTAAGCAGTGCAGGCGCTGTTGTTAGCGGCAAGATAGCCATGCCAACTCAGGTACCCACTTCTACATCCACTGCAACCCCTGCGCCGCCGACTGGAACACCAACAGATACCCCATTACCGCCTACTCTTACGCTCACACCAACTGTACCTACAGCAACCCCATCTCCTTTGCCAACACAAACCAGCACTATAACTCCAATACCCACCAAGTTTTATGCTGAAATAGCTGTTTCTAAGGAATTTGTAGGAGCTTATATCCGAAGCGGACCAAGCCTCGAAAGTGAGAGAATAACCTCTCTGTTAAATGGCTACGTTATTGAAATACTTAACCCATTGCCATCTATTGATGAACAGGGGCGGAACTGGTTAAATATCCGATTTTTGAATGAAGATGGTCAGGAAGAAGACGGTTGGATTATTGAGAATCTAATATTAATCTCAACTCCCCGTCCAGTTTGGTAATCCCCTATTCAGTCAGATCCCGGGGTTGAAATGCACCAGGAAGAAGTTCATGGATGGTATTTTGCTGGATAATTTTACCGTCCTCATCCACCTGCACCACCTCAATATCTAATCCGAATTCTGCCAATACCTGACGGCAAGATCCACAAGGTGCTCCCCCGTTGCGGGTGGCAACTGCGATAGCCTGGAAACTGCGTTCCCCTGCGCTGACAGCGCTAAATACTGCAGATCGCTCAGCACAGATAGAATCAGGATAGGCAGCGTTTTCAACATTCACTCCTGTAAATATCTTCCCGGTTGCAGTTAATAAAGCAGCGCCTACCTGGTATTTGGAATATGGTGCATAGGCTTTTTCTCTGACCTTACTGGCAGCGTCTATTAATTCCTGTAGTTTTAAATCTGTAAGAGCCATGATAAATTCTCTCCATACTTTCGTTTTCAATTTATCCTAAATAGATTATCAGGTCGCTGATTGCAATATTTCTGCTCGTGTTTAAAACCAGGCTGTTTATTTGGGGTCTTTCTTCCTGATCTGCCGGGCAGGCGCGCCGACAACAACTGTCTCAGGAGGCACATCTTTTGTAACCACCGAACCAGCGCCAGTACTGGCATTTTCACCAATCTCGAGAGGGGCAACCAGCATGGTATCACTGCCAATAAAAACTCCATCCTTGATAATGGTTTGATGTTTGTTTTCACCATCATAATTGCAGGTGATTGTCCCCGCCCCAATATTCACATTTTTACCAACCCGGGCGTTTCCCAAATAAGAAAAATGTCCCACTTTTGATCCTTCGCCCAGATAAGAATCTTTAATTTCACCAAAATTCCCTACGTGAACATCTGCACCCAGATGAGTGCCTTTACGCAAATGGCTGAATGGACCAATGTCCACACCTTGTTCTATCCTGGATTGCTCAACAACAGAAAATTCAATCTCACAATCATTTCCCACCTGGCTGCTAATAATCCTGGTCCCCGGACCAATTATGCAATTCTTTCCAATCTCTGTATTTTTCTGGAGATAGGTATTGGGAAGAATTACCGTATCCTGTCCTATTTTTACATCTGGATCAATATATGTTGAAGCTGGATCAATAATACTAACTCCAGACAACATCCATTCCTGATTAATGCGTCTTTGCAAAATTTGGCCTGTTTCGGCTAAATGCACCCGGGTATTGATCCCGATCAACTCTTCCGAACCTTCTATCCGAACAGATTTTATCTGCAGGTTTTCTTCAACCGCCAACCCCACTAGATCAGTAAGGTAATATTCCCCTTTGGAGGAAGGGGTAATTTTCTTCAAGGAAGTCCATAGCCAATCAGATTTTACACAATACATTGCCGCATTCAGTTCAGTTATTTTCAGCTGCTCCGATGTTGCATCAACTTCTTCAACAATCGCTTTAATATTTCCAGATGGATCCCGGCTTATTCTTCCAAAACCCCGGGGGTCATTTTCCGATACCGTCAATATTGTTAACGGTCCATTATTGGATTGCTGGGTCTTGATTAGTGTTTGCAGGGTTTCTGTTCGGATTAGAGGCATATCTCCGGAAATAATTAATACCAGGCCTGATGTATCTTTTAACAGCGGCTCCGCCTGCTGCACAGCATGGCCTGTCCCTAATAATTCTGTTTGTTCAGCATATCGAAGCTGATTTCCCAGGGTTTTCCTGATTTGATCCCCACCATGGCCGATAATAATTACCGGCGGGTTTTCAACCAGCGGCGCAGCAGCATCCACTACATAATTAATCAGTGGTTTTCCCATTAAAAGATGCAGTGGTTTCGGAAGGTCGGATTTCATCCGGGTCCCTTTACCAGCCGCTAATATTACGACATCAATATTCATAAACATTCCCTTGATAAATTTCTTTAGGAAAGAAAATTATACTCCAGGTTAATAAATAAACAGCGAGCGGGACAATATGGGAAGTCCTGGCTCGCTAAAGGGATATTTTTGCATTATTTTCAGGAAGATTTTATTATTTCTCGGTTTTGTTTACAGGAAAAAGTAGGCTGGGGAGCCTGGACTCGAACCAAGATCAAAGGCTCCAAAGGCCTCTGTGCTGCCAATTGCACCACTCCCCAACGTCAGCCAAGGCATTGTATCATAGGATGTTTTACGTGGCAATGGAAACGAGATTTCAAGGGGAAAAAGGACTGTCAGCGGGTTAAAAACTATCCCCACCTGGAATAAAACCAAGCTTTTGGGCCTGATCAAATGACAATGAATCCGGACTGTCAAGATCCTGAAATTCTTCTTCTAACGTAGCAGCTTTCCAGAAATCATGAACTTTGTTTTCTTCCGAAGTTGAGCTGGTTTCTGGTACTGTTATTTTTTCAGGTTTCTTTTTTTGAGCGGCCTTGGTCGTCTTTTTTGTTGAACCTTTGGTCCCTTTGGAGGAATCTTCAGGGAGTTTTGCTTTGACAGTATTTACCTTGGTTTTCTTTGTTGCTGTTTTAGCCTTAGTTTCTTTTGTTTTGGCCGCCTTGGAAGATTTATCCTTCGAGGATGATGGTTTTTCTGTCAATCCGTGAATAATCTCTTGAACTTCATGAATTGCCAGGTCAACTGTTGTAAGCACCCAGGTTAAATCATTATTCTGCGTGACCGGATTAGTAATGATCATCATGCCATATTCCGTATTCACATGCGACCAAAAGAGATCGTATTTCTCACCAGAAAAATACCATACGCTTTCTGGATTTTTCTTACCAAGATAGGATGATATCTTAGTGATAGTGCTAAACGTACTTAACAGCAAAGGCATAACATGAGATTCATATACCATATCAGGCACAATGCCAGTTTCAGCTGCAATCACACCGCGACTTTCAATTACCATGATGGAAATTGCACCCAATTCTCCCCGTAAATCTGCGATCCGCGTCGTAATATCAGAGTGAAGAGGTTTTTTAGTTAATTTTATTAACTCTTCAGGGTCATCTTCCAACACTGGATCCAAACCCATCGAACTTCGAACGGCATTGAGAAAAACAGGCATTTTTAATGGTTTCAAGAAAAAAGCATCTGCGCCTAAATCAGCAATTTCTTGATGGATTTCTTCATCGTCCATTCCGGTAATAATAATCACCTGCATCTCTGGATAGGTGGTTTTTAATTTACGGAATAACTCCAGGCCGGATAATCCAGGTAGACCAATATCGGCTATAAGCAGGTCTATACCATTACCAACAACCTCAACGATTGCCTCCTCACCAGAAGGCACGTCCACTAAATCAAGATCTATTTCAAGAGCCTCTAGATTTGCACGTAATGCAGTCCGAATCTCCTGATGATCATCAACAATTAACACCCGGAATTTTTCCGTCATGCAATTATCATAACATGCTGTAAGATAAGAAAAACCCCCTGAAGGGGGTTTTTACCTTGCAATTTTATTAGGCAAGCGTATTAGCAGGTCAAAATCAATAAAAGGCATCAACCCGCATTATCCGTAAATTAGAATTCCATAAACAGCACAGGATAACAAAGTATCCATGGCAGCGTAAATTAGATAGAAGTTAATTGGTGACCCGGATTCTTTTCCATAAGTTTTTATCCAGGCTAATATCAAGCTGACCAAACCAATAAAAATAGGAACACCCAAGACCAGCAGGGTCTCCCAGGTAGGAGGAATACGTGGAATCCAGCTGGAAAACGGAACGTATCCATCTTTCAATCCCGGCAATGTTGCCAGTTTGACCACCCAAAAAATAAATATGGCAACCAGAATACTTAAGAATTCTCCCAGGGACCGATAGAATCGGTGGTTGAATCTAGAGAGAATGCTGTTTATGAGAAAAGCTACTATCCCGGCCCCGCCCCATACCGCAGCTGCGAATGGTGCCAAAACAGCACCAGCCAAAATACCAAATAAACCTTCCGCACCCAGGTAGAGATAATCATTCAAGGAAACTTGATCCAGGAACAGTTTTTTCTCTAAGTCAGTAGTGGTCAGGTAAACACGGAAGGCCGACTCCCCTTTTTCTGACCAGGTGACATACAAATCATTCTCCTGATCCTGGAAAACTGTCGGGTAATAAGATTCTGCCGAGGTATAACTAAGCGGTTGATAGGTTGTTATTAACCCATCAGAAAGATAGGCGATATTAACCTGGTTCCTGAAATCACGCCACTTAAATTCTGTTCTAGATCGATATACAACAGCAATTTCATTAGATTGACCTGAAATAATTTCAACATTTTTCAAAGACGATGTAGATGGGATCATCCCTCCTATTAAAATTCGATCCCCTGTCTCAAAAGTGCTTGAAATAAAATCCGTTTCGTCCAGATCTTGAACAGCTGGTACTGACATTCTCATAGGAGGGCGGATCGAATCAGGAAATCCAATGGGAAAATATTGATAATAAGTAGTCCGCATCCCAGCTTCCAAACCCGAGATAATCGAATCACTCCAGATATAGTAGATAACTTCCTGGTCAATCCCTATAACAGGACCATCGATTCTTTTAGAAGGAGATACACTCTTTTTATAAATGATTTTTGCTTGATCAGGATGGATTAGACCTATTTCTGCTTTCAGATAATAAAACTTAATTTCACCATAATTTTTTGGGTAGTGAACCCAACTTATGTGAATTTGTTCTTCACTATCCATTACGAGATCCACTTTTGTACCCAGCGAATCGATCAAAGATTTCTGCAAATTATCCAGTTTTCCAGAGAGAGCATAGAGCCCTGGATCATCCCGGGTTCCAGCGTACCAGATTTCATAATCACTATCATTGAGTATGACTTCAAAGTTACTTACTATTTCTTCCCCGGAAAGAACCCGGACTTCTGATAAAAGCTCACCTTCCTGATTAATTTTTGAAGATTTAAGCTGATAACTATCAATCCAGAACAAATCAATCCCTTCTTCTGACAGGATTATTTTTGATTGCTTCGGCTGTGAGGTTTGAAAATCAAGAGAAATTTGATCCCCGATCTCGCCGGTTTCGTCCATGGTAACTAAAATCGGTTGATAAAGGTTGCTCCCAGCTTCAGTTCTGGGAAATAACACAGTGTATACTTTCCCTGAACTATCAATGGCTGAAGCTGCCGGCGCTGCCAAACTGGTTTCCCCAAGCAGTGTCCCTCTGCTCCATCCTTCCGATTTTAACCACAGCTTACCTAAAGACTGACTGCTGCAGCTGGATAGTAAAACAACCAGGACGATTGACAAAAGAATTAATCTGGTTTTAATCTTCCGATCCCAAACCATAACTTACTCCCATTAATGGAGAAAAATAAAGCAACATCGATTATATCGTGATCTGACCATAATGCAATTGGAGGGAAGTATTGATTTTTATGCTTCTTAAGAACTATAAAAAAAGACCAGATCCCTTAGGAAGGATCTGGTCTCGATAAGTGTAAAATATGTTAATTCTATTCAACTGCCTTTACACTAGATTCGGGAACCCAACCGTTACCAGCTCCGCTCTCAATTTTATACCAAATTTCCCCTTCCACTTCCAGCGAACCAACGATTTTAACTTCGTCACCCCGGGTAGCATAAGAAAAGGCTGTTCGGGCCCCGGCTTGTTGAAACATACCGACTAAATAACCTGTTGAGGTAAGTTCTGCTGTGGATCCAATCGGGAATCCAGCCCCTTCCACCTCGCTTACAATTTCTCCGGTATCAGCAGCCTGGGTAGCTTCGTAGCGCTGGGTTGCCTCTGCCGGTGTTATGATCTCACCCGATTGTCGGCAGGCAAGGCTGACTAGAAATATCAAACTTATTGCAAATAATAGTGAAAACAAATTTCTTCGATCCATGCTTATAATTTCCTCCCCCGCAAGCGGGCGTCAAAAGCATCTCTTAAGCCATCACCCATAAAGTTAAACGATAGCGTCGTCAGGAATAGCGCTACACCCGGGAACAATACCAGATGGGGGTTGGACCTTAAAGACGCATATCCTTCGCTGATCATGGCTCCCCAGCTGGGCGTGGGAGGGTCAACTCCCAGACCAATTAAGCTTAAAACTGCCTCCAGGAAAATATAACCCGGTATCGCCATGGATTGGATGATCAATAAGGGACCGATCACATTAGGAATCAGGTGTTTGGTAATGATGTGTCCATCTTTCGCACCAATTGCCCTGGCTGCTTCAACAAATTCTTTTTCTTTGAAAGAAAGAACCTGTCCCCTCGCCTGCCGGGCCATGCCCAGCCAGCTTAGCGCGCCAATCGCAATAAATACGAATAATAAACCCCCGGTTGATCTGTTGAGGGAGACAACAATACCCATTGTACCTTCCGTGACTCCCCTCCTTGCCATAGCTTTAAAATAAACTGTCATCATAATGATTATAGGCAAGATAGGCACAGCATAAAGGAAATCCACCACCCGCATCATGAGGTTATCCACTCTGCCTCCGGAAAAACCAGAGATCGTGCCGTACGTTAAACCAATGATAATACTGACTGCAGAGGCAACAAAAGCCACTGCCAGAGAGACCCTTGTTCCATAGACCATCCGGCTCCATAAATCTCTTCCCAGAGCATCTGAACCGGCGATAAAGACCGTACATCCCCACTCCAAAGGTGTATCATACCAATG
>CAXMRF010000002.1:0-21130 GCA_964195965.1 uncultured Nitrosomonadaceae bacterium | reverse complement strand
ACAGTTCTCTTCAGCGTAATCCGTGGTGATGTCATATCCGGTTAAGGGTTTCTCACGATTATTGAACGTGTTCTGCTGGGCAAAATCATAAGGTGAAAGCAGGGGTGCAAATACAGCAACCATCACAATAATGAAAATAAAAACCACGCCGATAACCGCTATTATATTTCGTCGAAACTCGCGCAGCGCATCCTGTCCTGGACTTCTGCCTTTTCCATATTCTTTTATTTCTTCTTCTACAAGTTGTTCAAGTTGTTTATTGGGGCTCATATCATTTCCTAATCATAACGTATGCGAGGGTCAACCCAGGCATACATAACGTCCACTAATAGGTTGCTTCCAATTAATAATAATCCATAGAGAAGCACCAAAGTGGTTTGCAAAAAGTATTCTCGTTGACCAATGCTATTAACAAATCTTCTTCCAATTCCATTGATAGCAAACATGGTCTCGGTCACAAATGCACCTGTTAATAAGCTAGCTACCATAGGTCCTAAAATAGTGACCACTGGAATTAGGGAGTTCTTTAAGGCGTGTACGATAATTACAACTCTTTCTCTTAACCCTTTCGCTCGTGCTGTCCGAATATAATCTGAAGACAATACTTCCAGCAATCCAGCCCGTGTTAAACGTGCAATGCCTGCTGCGGCTCCAGTGCCTAAAGAGAAAACAGGCAAGAATGCGTGCATGAAAAATTCCGAATTAAGTTTAGGAATAAATCCAAGAAAGAAAGGTGGGTGCGCGCCCCAGAAAGCGACCGGAAACCAATCCAGCTGCACAGCAAAAACATAAATCAATAAAGGCGCCAGAACCACAGTTGGAATAGAGATACTAACAACTGCTGTGAATGTGGCGAGATAGTCAATAAAAGTATTATGGTTTAAAGCCGCAATGATGCCGATTGGAATGCCCAGGGCAAAACCAACAACAATAGCCATGGATCCTAGCTGAATCGAAATCGGGAAGGTTTGTTCGACGACATCCCTGACAGTCTGGGAGGGCTGACGGAACATCGGCCCAAAATCACCCTGTAATATATTCCAAACATACAAAGCAAACTGTTCATAAAGTGGTTTATCCAATCCGTAACGGCGCTCAAGCACGATCTTGATATGCTCCGGCATGGCTTTTTGACCTACTGCATCAAAAGGTCCTCCTGGCATGGCCTGAACCAACACAAAAGTTGCCAGGATAACCAGAAATATAACCGGAATGGCAATCAACGCGCGTCTGATAATATACCTTAACATAATCCCTCCAGTAAAATGCTTAGTGATTCTTCCCCTTCAAGCTTGATCTCAGAAAATCACCGGGGATGGCAGATGAGTAGATCATCGTCTCATCACCCACCCCCTCTAACTTCCTGATGATCGCCGGAAAAATTGGGAGGGCATTGGTTAATGCCCTCCCAAAGCGTTTCAATAAAGAAACAGATTACTATTGAGCAGCGTCTTGGGCAGCTGCATCAATGCTCCAGGTGTACCACTGGTCGCCACCGAACAGTGCTGGAATACGATCAAGCCAGGCATGTTCAGCTGTGTAGGCAATGCGCAGGAAGATCGGGAAGAAGGGATATTCACCTTCATAACCAAAGAAACCATCTTCAATCTGGGCATAGAGTGCTTTGCGGACCTCAGGATCGGATTCAAAACGAGCCTCTTCGATCAGGACATCCATCTCATTGCAGGTTCGTTTCATGCGGATTGCATTTTCACAGTGCAATACATCGCCAACCCAGTTGTTCTCATCAGCATAGTCGGGGCCCCAACCAAGGGTCCACATGCTGGGAGCTTCTACGTCATCTGCCTTGGTGGCAGTCAGCAGGTCAGCGAAGGACTGCTGTTCGATTTGAATTAAATCTGGGGAACAGCCCAATTCCTTTTCCCAATTCGCCTGAGCAAATTCGATCCAAGCGAGGGTTGATTCACCACTGTAGCCCAAAAGGGTTACTGTCGGGAAACCTTCACAGTCGGGATATCCGGCGAGAGCAAGCTCTGCGCGGGCGAATTCTGGGTCGAAGCCAACGCCTACTTCGTCAATGGGCGGGGCGCCGAAGATTCCAGGAGGAGCAAAGTGTTTCATGGGCAGACCTTGACCCTGTCTTAATTCAGCAACGTAGGTTGCGGAGTCAAAAGCAGCGCCAAAAGCACGGCGGACATGAACATCGTCGAACGGTGCTTTGGTCATGCGGTAAGCGATATAGAATACTGCGAGGTCAGGAACCGAAATTGTTTCGTCCGGGAATGCGGCCAGGTGAGCTTCCAGTTCTCCATCGGGGATACCGGAGGTCTCAACTTCGTTGTTCAGCCACAGTGCGTAACCAGTGGCAGTATCAGGAACTACGTTGGTAACAAATTTATCAATATTGCCACCGCCCTGCATATCCTCAGGCATAAGTGGGTTACGCAGTAAAGTTCGGGACACACCATGCTCCCAAACATTTAGAACATAGCGTCCGTTGCTAACAATGTTGCCAGCTTCTGTCCACTGATCACCATATTTTTCGATAGCCCACTGCGGGGTTGCCGCGATGGTCCACATGGGGGTCATGGATAGGAAGTAGGAAGCAGCGCCGGGCAGCTCAATCACCAGGGTTTCAGCGTCTGGTGCAGATACACCAATTGCGTCAATTAATTCCTGGGGAATGTTCTCGGGATCTTCAACCTGGTAAACTTCCTCGCAGCCTTTGATTACGGTAGCAATGATGCCACTGTAGTAGGAACCAGTGTTGGGGTTGCAGGCTCGTTTGATGCCGTAAACAAAGTCGTTGGCGGTTACAAATAGCGGATCGCCATCTGCGTTCACTTCCTGTTTCACCTCACCGGTCTCAGGGTTGTGGTTCACCCAAGGAATGTCGGTGCGGATTGTGAAAGTATAAACCAAACCATCGTCGCTGATGGTCCAAGCGGTTGCAGCTTCGGGAACGATGTCAGCTGTGACCAGATCGTAGTTGGTCAGGTGGACAAAGAGGTTCTCGAGGTAACCAATCGATACAGAATCTTCACCAAGCTGCGGATCCAGGGTAGGAATTTCTGTATCGGAATAACCTGTGAAAGTCACAAGGTCGCCTGTGGCTACTGTGCCTTCAGCAACTTTGGGACCGCAAGCGGCCAATACCATACTGCTCAGGATCAGTAATGAAACGATCGCAAGTAGTTTTTTACTCATTGTTTTTCTTCTCCTTCATAAATATTGATAATCAGAGTACTTTCCGATATTTCTTTATCTATTGTGGGGGGCATCACCTCCTTATCAAGAGATTTTTCCTGCTTTAGCTTAACATAAGGAAATTATTTGGTTATTCAATAATTACATTTTTTGTTGTGCTTTTTCCACAAAGTGGCAGGCAACCCAATGCTCTGGTTCATATTCCCGGAATTCAGGATCTTCCACTTCACAGCGCTTTTCTGCAATAGGACAACGAGTGTGGAAACGGCAACCGCTGGGAGGATTGGCAGGACTGGGTACATCACCCACCAAAATGATCCGGCTTCTCTCCCGTTCCGCTGCGGGGCTGTGCAAAGGAACAGCTGAAAGCAAAGCAATCGAATAAGGGTGCAAAGTATTGGCAAACAGAGCATCTCGAGGAGCCAGCTCAACAATTTTACCCAGGTACATCACAGCAATGCGGTTGGATATATGTCGGACCATGCTCAAGTCATGGGCGATAAACAAATAAGTTAATCCCAATTCTTCCTGTAATTCTTCCAGCAGGTTAACAACCTGAGCCTGAATGGACACGTCCAGGGCGGAAATCGGTTCATCACAGACAATAAACTCTGGATTTAGCGCCAGGGCGCGTGCTACACCAATACGCTGCCGCTGCCCTCCTGAAAATTCATGGGGATAACGATTTACGAAGTAGGGATTCAATCCCACCAGCTTCAGTAATTCCTGAACACGATCTTTCCTTTCATTGGGGGTGCCGATATTATGCACATCCAGTGGTTCTGCGATAATGCGGCCAACAGTCATTCTGGGATTTAGTGAGGCATAAGGATCCTGGAAAATGATCTGCATCTCTCTTCGCAATTCCCGCAGTTTTCCATCACTTGCCTCAACAAGATTTATGTCACGAAAAAATACTTCGCCATCGGTTGGTTTATGGAGTTGAAGGATCGTCCGACCTGTGGTTGTTTTTCCACAGCCACTTTCACCAACCAGACCAAGTGTCTCACCTTTCTTAATCTCAAAACTGACACCATCTACTGCCCTGACTGCACCAACTTCTTTCTGAAATACAATACCCCGTGTTATGGGGAAGTGTTTTTTAAGTTTATCAACTCGAACTAATGTATTATTCTCGCTCATCGAAGCTCTCCTGTATTAATATCAACCCAGCACGCAATATGATGATCCAAGGAGATTTCGACCAAACCGGGATTTTCTTCTCTGCATTTATCTTTTACAAATTCACAGCGAGGAACAAAAGGACATCCGATGGGTAAATCCAATAAATCCGGGGGCAACCCTTCAATAGTTTCCAATTTTTCGCCAGCCTCTTCATGTATTTTCGGAAGGGATTTCAACAGGGCAAAAGTATAAGGATGGCGAGGGTCCTCATATAGAGAGTCTACTGGTGCGTCTTCAACAACATAACCAGCATACATCACAACAACCCGTTCAGCCAATCCAGCCACAACACCAAGGTCATGGGTGATCCAGATCAGGGCCATGCCCAATTCATCTTGAAGTCCTTTTACCAATTCAACCAGCTGGGCCTGGATGGTCACATCCAGCGCCGTAGTAGGTTCGTCAGCAATCAATAAAGCTGGGTTACAGGCCAAAGCAATTGCAATCATAGCTCGCTGGCGCATGCCGCCGGAAAATTGATGTGGGTAATCATCCAGTCTGTTTACTGCATCTGGAATTCCCACTAATTTTAATAACTCTGCTGCCCTTTCACCAGCTGCTTGATTATCCATACCCAGATGTAATTTCAAAGGTTCTTTGATCTGGAACCCGATGGTTAAAACCGGATTCAGGGATGTCATCGGATCCTGGAAAATCATGGCGATTTTACTACCCCGGATTTTACGCATTTCATTGTCAGGGTAATCCAGAACATTGTCGCCTTTAAAGTAAATAGCATCAGCCATGATCTTTGCTGGAGGAATCTCCAACAACCGCATCACGGAAAGCATTGAAACACTTTTTCCACATCCGCTTTCTCCCACTACACCTAATGTTTCCCCCGTGTGGAGTTTATAAGATATACCATTTACTGCATGAACCAGACCTTCCTGTGTTGAAAAGGTTGTTCTCAAATTTTGAATATCAAGGATGACTTCTCTATCTTCCAATTTCAATACCTCCTGCTCACCTGCGATATTACTGCTGTATAGATTGTAGGATTTATCATTGATGTTAATTCTTTGCCATCAATATCAATTTTAAATTATACCTGTCTGGGGCAAAAATACCAAGAAACTTCCTGCTATAAATGAGTTTTTGGATGATTTCAGATACGCATTCTACCATACCCTACTTAAATACTATCCTGATATTCTCCAGAATAGTATAAATATAGTTCTAAAGTAGGGTATTTAATCACATCTTTTCTTATTTGTACTTACTGGATAGTTTCAATGTTCCAGAATAAGGGAAATGTGCCATTTTCCAACCCAATCAAATCAGGATCCGAAATGATTATTTCTCGCCGATAAAAGAGCGGCAGTACAGGTAAATCCTCCCTGAAAATTGTCCTGAGCTGCTCCTGGGAAATCAGAAATTCCTTAGAATCAGGCAGTGTTGTGGAGGCAACCTTGCAAGCAGAATCAAAATCCCCATTACTGTATCCTGGAGAATTCACTCCTCCCCATCCTTTTGGATATATTGGATATAATCCGGGAATTTCGTCAGTTAAGAATAATCGGCAGGGTTGGTAATTTCCGGTCCCCCATGAAAAATATGCCAAATCAAAATGTCTGCCAAATACGGGACCGTCCGGGCCGGGAGCTAAAAATTCTGAAGCGGGTAATAATTCAATCTCAATCCCAATACCGCATGAATTTAAACCTTCTTTAACCAGGGATAGTGTGATTTGTTTTTCCACTGTCTCAGCCGCCAGGAGTGTAAATTGCAAGACGGTTCCATCAGGCACACCATCTACATCTTCCGCAAGGCGTGGGGTTTCGGGGTCACCATCATGATCAAGCCAACCCAATTCCTTTAATAACAAACCCGATTCCGCAATATTAAACAAATAGGATGGTTCGATATCATCCAATACTGAAATCCCAGGAAGGAAAAAATCGTCCACTACTGCTCCGGCATCCAGCCGTACAGTAGATATTTTTTCGCGGTTGATACAACCAGCCATCGCTTGACGCAGATTTTGATCCTGGAGAAGATCCAGTTTTGAATCCCTTGAATCAATTCCAAAACTGATCTGCTCCCAAGCAAGACCTTCATTTGTATAGATATTTAATAATCCATCTGACTCTGATTGAATGAGATCAGATTGGTAATTCAGAAGGTCGGGTTCATTGGCTACAATTTGGCATTCACCTGCGCTGAATGCCGCAAGAGCCTCTTCAGCACCATCTACAAAACGGAATACAAGAGCATCAAATGCCGGTAAACCCTCAGCGATCAAATGATAGGATTCATTGGGTATGAGAGTAATATGATCTCCCCTCACCCATTCAGTAATTTTATAGGCCCCCCACCCGATTGGCAGTAGAGCGCTTTGGGTTGAAGTAAGCAATTCCTCCCTGGTTAGATTCTTCCAGAGATGTTCTGGCAGCGGGCTAAAGAAAAAATCAACATAGGAAAATATACCCTGGTAACCAGGCAAACCAGACCAAAGAATATCTCCATTCTCTCCAACTTCATAACTCCCGGTGTAGCGAAGGTTCAAAGGACCACCAGAACCGTAAACCCCTGCTGCTGCCTGGTAAGAATACAGGGAATCGGTTGCCTTTACCGGAGTGCCATCTGACCAATAAATTCCCGATTTAATAAGATATGTGATTTTCACCTGGTCAAGGAGTACAGATGGCTGATTATCAAAAACTTCCCAGCAATCCTTATCAACACAGCCAGCGGGTTTATATACCGTTCCATTTGCCAGGATTGTGTGTGCCCCCCTGGCGTCAATAATAGCCTCACCTGGAAATACCTGCACCTGGGTCAGTAAAACCAAATCGTTTTCCTGGGATGGAATTTCCTCCAGGAGCACTGAAATAGATTGATGACCAACCTGGTCTATCGGTCCATCATATAGCGCCTGGCGAATAATCCTGGCAGACGTGGACTGATCACCATACAAGAATAGAGATGCAGGTTCATCTCCTAAACAAATTGATAGAATTTTTTCAGGAACAGGAGCGGGTAAAGTTGATGGAGGCAGGCCGATATCATCATCTATCGATACCGGCAGCACCTGATTGGTTTCTGCTGAACAGGCTGCCAAAACTAGCAAAATTAAGATTGAGAGACTAAAGCGGCGATTTAAAACCATGGGATTTTATCTTCTTCCACCTCTCTCATTCGCAGGTAAGACCTGTACCGATCCGGGTGGATTTCCTTATTTTTGATCGCCTCAATAACAGCACATCCCGGTTCGTGGGTATGGGTACAATCACTGAAACGGCAATCAAACAACACCTTGCTAATTTCCCGGAAATAACCATCGACTTCTTCCGGAGTAATATCCCAGAGGTCTAATGCTTTTAATCCCGGGGTGTCCGCAACATAGCCCCCCTCGCTTAATGCCACCAGCTTCCTGGATACGGTGGTATGCTTCCCTTTTTTATTCGCGTCGCTCACTTCTTTTACTGACAATCCCAACCCAGGCTGGATGGCGTTTAATATACTGGTTTTTCCAGCACCCGATGGCCCCGCAAAAACATTGGTTTTGCCAATCAGTTCTTTCTTCAGGGCTTTGATGCCCCGATTTTTGATTACAGAAGTATACAAAACCTGGTAGCCGATCTTCTGATAACGTTTAAAGTACTCCCGGGCTTTGTTCATACCTGTCAGGTCAATTTTATTGGCAACAATAATTGAGTTGATTTCTTCTTTTTCGGCGATCACGAGAAATCGATCAAGCATATTTAAACGCGGTTCAGGCATCGCAGTTGAAAAAACAAAAACCGCTTGATCGGGGTTTGCAATGATGATTTGTTGATATTCTCCTCTGGGAGTAGGAGCCATACGGTAGAGCATACATTCCCGCGGTTCTACTTCCTCGACCATCCCTTTCCCTGGTTCTTGTTCAGATACTTGGACCCAATCGCCTATAGCAGCAATATCCCCTTGTTTGCGCCCTTTTTTCAAACGCCCCCTGAGCTGGCAGACAAGGATACCAGCATCAGTTTCCACACTGAAGAACCCGGATTGAGCCTGGATTACACGTCCGCGGATTGTATCAATCATTCATAAGCCTCCCCATTATTCTGCATCTGGCTCTGGAATATACCAAACGCCAATTTCCGATTCCCAGGGATAATAACGCAGGACCTGGTTGAAATATAATTCGACAACCCTTCTGAAAATCGGGGCAGCAACTTCAGACCCCTCGCCCGCGTTCTCCGCGACTACAACAACGGCAATATCGGGTCTATTTTCATTTTGATTATTTGTATATCCGGCAAACCAGGCATGGGATTCACCTGAACCCGATTCTGCCGTCCCTGTTTTTCCAGCCACGGGAATTTGTAATCCCCGGATACGATGATTGGCTGTCCCGCGAGGATTATCAACAACTTGAATCATAGCATTGGTTATAATATTCAAATTTGTTCTGCTGACCGGTAATTCGCCTACTACTTGTGGTTCAAATTTAAATAGCTCCTCCCCTCCTGCAGAACGGATGCTCTCAACAAATTGAGGTCTATATATCGTTCCCCCATTGCCAATAGCAGTCATAAATTGAGCAACCTGGAGTGGAGTCACCAGTGTATCTCCCTGCCCAATGGCCAGGTTGGTGGCATCCAGTGCTGAAACCGGCGCTGGAATATTCCCTGCTTCCTCTTCAAGAGTTGCAACACCGGTCAGTGATCCCAAACCAAAACCCTTTGCCATATCAGAAATGGCCTCAGGATATCCATTCTGGAAAAGGGATAACCCAATATGCCAATAGTAGGGATTGCAGGAACGCATTAAACTTTCGGTCAAAGTAAGTATGCCACTGGGTGGCGTTTTATCATCTTCCAAAAAGTGCTGGTAGGTCCAATCGGTAAGAGTAACTCCGGGCAAATCTTCAAAGAAATATCCACACTCATACAGATCACCTTCCTGGAACTCTCCCGTTTCCAGTGCTGCGGCCATGGTAATAACTTTAAACACAGAACCTAATGGATACAGTCCCTGCGTTGCCCGATTCAAGAATGGCGATTTCCGATCTGTTTTATAGTATTCCTGGAGCAGGAACGATGAATTGTAATAATCGGAGTTAAATGCGTTTGGGTCAAAATGGGGATTGGAAACCATAGCCAAGATCCGGCCGGTATCCAACTCCATTACCACGATGGCGCCATTATACCCATAGAGCGCTTTCTGGACATCCAGTTGAAAATCTTTTTCAAAAGTTGTGTAAATTTCTGCTGGCGGGGATGCCTCTTCTCTTGCCAATTGGGAAATGGTTTCTCCTTCAGCATCTTCTATATAAAGGATACCTCCCCTGTCACCAGCCAGGTAAAATTCCCCCCAACTTTCCAAACCCTGTCCTCCAACCTTCTCTCCTATTGAATAACCCTGAATGCGATAAGCGTCGACTTCAGCTTCCTGGATCCAGCGGACATATCCCACAGCCTGGGGTGCAACACCGCCATTGAAATAATAGCGCCCGTCAAAATTACGCAGAAGAAGCCCATTGGTAGTATAGGATTGAAGAATTTCCAACCTGGATTCGACCGAACCCAGGGAACGCGCACCTAAGGGAAGGTACCAATCCACTCCGGGAGGGTAATCAGCATACATGGCATAAATTACTTCAGGTGGTATATCAAGATTACGTCCCAATTCATCCAGGAGTTTATCCTCTTTCTTCAGATCAATTTGTGAAGGCGTTATTCCCAAAGAAATAGCCTCTGCATAAGCAACAATTACACTGCCCTCGCGATCGTAAATATTTCCCCTGGAAGGAACCAGGCGGGTTAATTTAAGCTGGTTTTCACCTTCCAACTCAGGAAATATCATTCCCCTGGACCAATCTATTTTCCAGGTGCCATCAGAAATTCTCAAAAGCAGGATAATATCCCGATTTATCCCCTCTAGCAGCAAACTGTTGTAATTGATGGATACTGCAACCTGGGCCTGGCTGGGGTCAATAAAAGATGACAAAATCGCATAATCAAGCGAATGCATGGCCAGTTCAACAGCAACCCCATGATAGGTTTGAGAAAAATCCTCTTCCGAAATCAAACTCTGGCTTTCTGGACTTAACATCGCATACATCGCCGGGTAATCACTGGATTTCCAGCTTTCGAGGAATGCAAGCGCCGCTTCTTCAACGTCGGGAGCCTGGGTTGTCTGAACCACTGGTGTCGCAAGGCCAGGCGTAGAAGTATCCTCTACAGGTAACGCACCTTCTGGTGTAGATTTAGTACACCCTGTTATAACAATCAGGAGAAACAAAAACAACGCAATTCTCTTCATAGTTTCTTGCTCTCTGTACTCTGCCCGCCATCAAGGCCTAAAATGCCTGCATAAACCGGACATTGATAATGGATCGATTCCTGGCAGCTTTCAGCCACCATCTCGTCACCTTTATAACCCATTTCTTTCATTAATACTGCCAAATGACATAACGGCAACCCCATCACATTGGCATAACAATCCCTGAAAGCTGGTGCAGGATTAAAATCCCGGTTCTGGATCGCATAAGCGCCAGCTTTGTCCATTGGATCGCCACTATTTATATATTTTTGGATTTCATTTTCAGTATACTCTCTCATGAGAACATCAGTGCAGACCACTTTAGTCTGGATATTCTTTTCAGCGGGCTGATAAAGAGCAATTCCTGAAAGCACCTGGTGAGTTTTACCATTTAACTGGTTCAAAATACGGTGGGCATCCTGCTGATCTCTTGGTTTACCCAGGATTTCATCCTTATCCACAACGATTGTATCCGCCGCGATAATCACTACATCGCCCAATGAACTTTGTGCAATCGCAGTTCCTGCCTCAAGGGCTTTTTCTTTTGCGAGCCGACGGACAAATGCTGTGGGTGTTTCTCCCGGATTTTCTTGCTCTAAAACCTCAGGATTAATGACGACAAAATGATCGATCAGGTTCCGAAGAAGCATCTTCCGTCTGGGTGATTTTGAAGCCAGGATAAATTCAGCCATGGATAACGAGTAAATCTCTTGTTCATTTTATTGGTTTTCAACACCCAAATTCTATCACACACGCAATATTTCCCCTTCATACTGTTCGTGAGACACACATCAATTGTTAATAAAACCGCAAACAGTATTTCGAGGGCTTTTTGGTACAATGGCAAAGAGTGCTTATGTTAAAAAGAGATCCTAAGAAAACCTTTAATCTACTATTTCTAATCTGCCTGGGAATGCTCATTGCAGCGGTTCCTGTCCGGGCGCAGTTTGGCAGGGAGATTAGCCTCTCCGCACCAGAAGTAGAAAATTACCCTGAGATCACTTTATATTTCGAAGCCATTGGAAGAGATGGCAAAATTAATACTAATTTACAGGAAGATCAAATCACCCTCACAGAAAATGGTGTTGACCAGGAACTGCTGGATTTTCAGATCCAAACACCGGGCATCCAACTTGTTACCGCTTTTAATATCTCCAATCCATTTGCAATCCAGGATATCAATGGAAATTCCCGGTTTGATTTTATCAAGGACTCTTTACTCAACTGGGCAAACCAACCACTGACGACCTCTCCAGACAATATCAGTATGATCTCCAATGATGGCTTGGAGCACACCCATCTGGAAGAGAATGCGGATTTTATTAAACTCCTGGAAAATTACAACCCAGCTATAAGAGAATTGGAATCCAACTTTAATGTCTTGTCCAAAGCCATAGATTTCGCCTCCGATCCAGTGGATCAACGGGGAATGAAAAGAGTTGTGTTGTTATTTACTTCCCAACCAATTACAGATGAATATGCCGCTATTGACAATCTGCTATCGCAGGCCCAGGATAACCAGGTGATGGTTTATACCATTTTGATTTCATCACCTGCGTTTTTTAATACCGCAGGGGCTACCAAGCTGCAAACACTATCAGCTGAAACCGGGGGATTATTCCTGCCATTTTCAGGTGAGGAACCCTTGCCAGATCTTGGTCAATTGCTGCTGCCGCTCCGGAGCACTTACCAAATCAACTATCAATCCCAAATTGTAACGTCGGGGATGCATACCCTGGAAGTATCCATCTCCTCATCCATTGGAGAAAGTGTTGGTGAGCGGGAATTCTTTCTGGATGTACAACCCCCCAATCCAATTTTCATCTCTCCTCCCAGAAGTATTACCCGGACGATGCCAGAAAATATCAGCAAAGATACTGTGAATGGTTCCTATCAACCGGAGTCTTACCCCCTTAATTTCTTGATTGAATTTCCAGATAACCATCCCAGGGAACTTGAGGAAGTAATAATTAGAATTGATGGAGAAATTGTTGAAAGCAAAAACTCGCCACCTTATGACCAGTTTATTTGGGACCTAAGATCCTATGAGACCAGCGCAACCCATTACCTGACCATAGAAGTTATAGATCGTGTGGGATTATCAAGAATCAGCATCGAAACACCCATTGAGGTAATAGTAAAAGTGCCTCTGCCGAGTATTAACACTCTTATCGGTAAAAACGCAGCCGCACTGGCAGGATTGGCATTAATTCTGGTCCTGGGGATGTCCTTATTTGTATTAATTTCACGGGGAAGAATTCAACCGGGAAAGAAAAACGATTTACCTCTCATTACCTTTCTTAAAAGTCTTTTACGCAAAGTAAAGATACTCATCAAGAAACTAAAATCTTCCAAGAATACGTCCACAGACAGAATTCCCGAGCTAGAAAAACACCCCTATCGTTTGGTTCCAATCAATGATATCTCCCAGCAATTATTTCCAGAGCCGATCCGAATCGACAAACATGAAATTATCCTTGGTAATAATCCCCAGGGGAAAAACATTCAAATCAAGCACCCTTCTGTCATAAATAACCATGCTAAAATTAATTCCCAAACTGATGGCAAGTTTCAAATTACAGATTATGGATCTACAGCAGGTACCTGGATTAACTATCAACAAATATTAAGTACGAAACCCCAATTCATAAAAGATGGTGATATTATAAATATTGGCGAAGCTGGTTTCCGATTTCAGGTGATGGAAAAAACGGAACCCCACTTATCACCGAGGAGTAAACAAATTGATTCCTAGCAAAAAACCTCACCTTGACTCGGCTGCAATTACTGACCCTGGAAGTCAGGGGCGATTAAACGAGGACTCATGCGAAATCACGTCATTTACGGTTAGCGAAAATGATGATACACCTGTCGTATTGGCAATCATAGCAGATGGAATAGGCGGACACAAAGCCGGTGAAATTGCTTCTAAAATCGCTATAACGGCCATCATCTCATCAGTAGCTGAAAGTGACGGCACCGATCCGCTCTGGATTCTTAAAAGCGCTCTCCTGGAAGCCAACCACAGCATTACGTCTGAAGCAGCTAGTGATGATTCCCGAAAAGGAATGGGATCAACTGTTGCCTGTGCACTGATAATTGACTCAGCCTTATACGTCGCCACCCTGGGCGATTCAAGAATTTATCTAGTCCGCGATAATGTAATCCAGCAATTGTCAATTGATCATACCTGGGTTCAGGAAGCATTGGAAGTTGGTGTTATCAATTTGGAAGAAGCCCGCAGTCATCCCAGGCGGCACCTCATCCGCAGTTATCTTGGCTCATCGGAGCCCATTCATCCGGATTTAAGGTTATATTTGGATGCAGATGAAACCCAGGAGCAAGCCAAAGCAAATCAAGGCCTTCCTCTGGTACCTGGGGATCAGGTAATGATCTGCACTGATGGCCTTACCGACCTGGTCGCGGATGAAGAAATCTTGGAAATCTTACAAGGAAAAGAAAGTCAGGATAAGAACTTACAAAAATTAGTTGATCTTGCCAATCTCCGCGGAGGTCATGACAATATCACAATAACCCTGGTGGAGGCGCCTGGGGAAGAACTATTTGAAGAATAATCCCCTGTTGGTTAAATACAAAGATCCGTAAGCCACTTTTGGTTACGGATCTTTTTTTATTTCAAAAATTTAACTATGGCATTAATTGAGCTGTATAAACCTGGTCATCAACCGCCAGGAAAACCCGGTCACTCATCGTAACTGTAAAAGCTGTGGCTGGGCTATTCATGATCCCGTCCACGGGGCGAAATTGTTCCTGGAATTCCAGTTGGGTGCTAAACCGATATAAAGCCTGGTCTTCAGCATCGAGCATGTAAACAGCCATGCCCGGAGATCCTTTTATTGTAAAGGCTTCAAAACTGGCTCCAGCTATAAAAGGACCAGATTCATGGCCCGGCCGTGGATCTGAATAATCAAAGGGGGTCGTGCAGAGTGGATCCGAGTCAGCTCTCTCAGTTACACATTTAGTCACATACCCATCCGCATGTAAAATCAGCAATTCACTTCCACTTGTCACCAGATCAAGGGCATCAGCCATTTCTGGCGAATCAATCGCACCAAAATATTCTGAACCCTCATGATAATTCTGGCTCTGATATTCTATCCAAATTGCACGTTTTTCCGGATCCAGAATATAAAGATTATAAGGAGCACTGCTGGCCATGGTGATCGCCAGTGCTGGACCACGTCCAAGGGTATAGGATGTGTCTTCAAATATTACCGGCGTTTCAGTCAGATCAGCATAACAGAATATCATGGTGTGATTCTTATCAACACCAAGGATAGTTGCCTGGTCTTCCTGGGAAGTCGGCAAAGCCACGATATCAACCAGGGGGCCAACAGTAATATGGCCTTCAATAGGACCACAACTGAATTCATCGATAACTTGATATCCATCCGGGTTGGATTGAGCCCAGATAACTGTTCCCTTATCAGCATTTAACATATAAAGATCGTTCCAGGCGGTGACCACGATCCTTGATATGGTCACATCCACGCCAAGACCCCGGCTGAATATGGGTTGATAATTTAACCGGCTGATGCGATCCAGTGTATCCATTTCCAATCGAAGAGTCCCAAAGAGCGTTTCAACTTCATCGGTTTGCTGATAACTTCTCGCAGCTATAATTTGATCCATTGCTTCTGCAATTGTTGGGTAATAATCAGGAGTATCCACCTGGGATTGAGCAAGTGCCAACAAAGTTTGAGCTTGCGAAAAATGGTCCTGGTAGAGCTGGTTCCTGCCTCTATTAATATAAAAAACACTTCCAAAAATCACCATCACAACAGGCACAAGTATGGCTATCAAGGTCAGCGTCCAGGAGGGTAAATCCAGAATTTGTTCATCTGGCAGCATTTTGCCTATCAAGCCCAGAAGTGCGTGCCAGCCCTTTTTAAAATTTCCACCCAGAGACCCGGTTAAGTCATTGAAGACTGACCAGGTTTTGGATTCCCGAATTTTAGAAATCGTTGGTCCAATTTCAGCTGCAACCTGGGAAGAGAGACCTGGCTTTTTCTCATAATTCCGTCTTGGACTGACAGAGGCAATTTTCGTGGGAACTGTTTTCTCCTCATCCTGAACGGGCACTGATGTTATTGGTTCTGGATCCTCAGAAATCTGGATCGGAGAAACAACTTCTTCAGGTATTGGTTCTAATTTTGCAGCAACCTCTGGATCCGGGGTTTCTTCTTCCTTTAACTCCGAAATCTCCAATGCGTTAATACCCAGATCCCAATTGGGTTCAATAATTTTGAGTACGCCCTCCCCTACAACCGGGAATATCAGGACTGCTTCCAAATTATCTTCAATTTTATGGAGAAGCCGCTGGATTAAGGCACTGCGTTTCATCCGGGTTAAGTTCTTCAGGAGATTTTCCGTCCAGGTGGATGGAATTTTCGGGGTCAGGATTAACAGTTGATTGGGAACAAGATCAATCTGATGGTAACGGACTTTGAATGTTTTTCCCAAACCAAGACCAGGCCCTGACAATTCTGGGTCATGCAAGTCTTCAACATGATCTGCAGTAATCTGATAAATATAAGAAGGACCACATTGGGCATATAAAATTCGTTCTTCCCGGAGAACAACCTGGGTCAATAATCCTGTCGCTTTTAACCCCCGTGAAGCAGCTCTATAATTTCGATCCAGGAGATATTTATTCAGGACATCAGTAACGTTTCTCAGCGCAGAGGTTGTAGAACCCTCTGTTTGAAAATACACCTCTGCCAGCTTGGTAAGAAGCTGATCCATAGCGGTATCAGATAGGGGCGCATTACCTTCTAAACGAAGGTGCATAATCAGTCTTTCCTGGGTCCTCCTCCTGGGAGAACGCCTGGGAGGGTTAGCAATAAATAACCCTGGAAGGGTAGAGACTGTTTTTTCCATTTGCCGTAAAATCGGCAGAATATTTAAATTAAACCTGGTTGCCATAGTTGTTTATCCGGGTGTAATCGGTTGCTTCTTTTATTATACTGGTAAAATGAAATTCAAGCCCGCCACCACTCTATTCGAGGACTGAATGACTATTGACCTTATCCAATCTTATGCTGAATTCCTCACTCTCAAAGAAGACTGGAATTCACTATTAACACATAGTGCAAGTCATGTGCCGTTCCTGAGGCATGAGTATCTGGCTAATTGGTGGCAAACCCTGGGTGGAGGGGAGTGGGAAAATGGAAACCTGGCTGTTCTCCTGTACAGGGATGAAAAAAATACATTGGAAGGGATAGCCCCATTCTTTTTAAACCAAGAGAAAATTCTATTCCTGGGAAGTTTTGAAATCTCAGATTACCTGGATTTTATCGCTCCTCCGAATGTTTTGCCGGCATTAATATCCGAGACCATCAAGATGCTATCCTCAGATGAATTCCCGGAATGGAGGACCCTGGATTTATACAATATTCCTGAAAACTCTCCCTCTATTCCTTTACTTAGACAGGCGGCACAAGAAGCAGGATTCAAGGCTCAGCTTGAGATTATCCAACCTGCTCCTGCTATTTCATTACCCACTTCCTGGCAAGAATACCTGGATTCATTGGATGACCGGTACCGCCATGAAATTGAGCGGAAAAATAGAAAAGCTGAAGGTTATTTTTTGCCAGTCGATTGGTATATTGTCGATAATGATCAAAACATTGAAAATGAGCTGGACGACTTTTTGGGCCTGATGGCAAATAATCCAGAAAAAGAGTCCTTTCTGACTGATCCAATGATTAAACAGATCAAAATGTCAGCCCTGGCAGCCCACCAGGAAGGCTGGCTACAGTTGGCATTTATGGTTGTAGGGGACATCAAAGCAGCGGGGTACCTTAACTTTGACTTTGATGGAAAAATCTGGGTCTATAATTCCGGGATCAATCCGCTATTTGAGAATATTTCTCCAGGGTGGGTGTTATTAAGTAAATTAATTGAATGGTCCATCCAGGAGGGAAGAACAGGGTTTGATTTTATGCGGGGAGATGAAGAGTATAAATTTCAATTTGGGGGAATTAGCAAAAACATACTCCGGATGCAAATCTCGAAATAATTAGCGGTTCTACCCAACCTCAGCAGGAGTACTAGACCACACACCGGGAATGGCTGTGCCGCAATCCGGGCAGGTGCCGTCCGCTGTGATGCGGTATTTTTGGATAGTAAATCCACGACGTTTGATTAACAAGGCCTGACATTTATGGCAGGAAGTATGTTCATATTTTCCCAGGCCTCCGGGCAGATTGCCCCCATATACATACTGCAGCCCCTGGCGATAACCAATTTCAACCGCTTCTATAATCTGTTGGTGTGAGGTCCTGGATTTATCCAGCATTTTGTAATCCGGGTGAAACGCTGTTACATGCCAGGGAATTTCCGGGGACACAGAATGGATAAAATCTGCCATGTCCGTTAATTCGGCTGCCGAATCATTAAATCCAGGGACAAGAAGGGTGACAATCTCCACCCATAGACCTAATTGATGCGCATAATGAATACTGTCCAGCACAGGATTTAATCCACCGCCCAAATTCCGGTAATGTTCCGCCTGCATGGTCTTTAGATCCACCTTAAACCCTTGCAGATCTGGTTTTAAATAATCCAGAACCTGTGGGGTTGCAAATCCATTGGAAATATACACCTGCCTTAATCCCGCCTGTCCAGCTAATCTGAAAATATCCCTGGCCCATTCTGAGGTAATCAGTGGTTCATTATAAGAAGAGGCAACTACCTTTGCGCCAGATTGGACCCCGTATTGAATCAATTTTTCCGGTGTGATTTCGCGGAGATGGTCAGCCAGATGATCGGTACCGTCCTCTCTCAATGCCTGGGAAGTAATCCAGTTTTGACAATAATCGCATTTTAAATTACAACCCAGCATGCCAAAAGTCAGCGCATCGGATCCGGACAGGAAATGGTAAAAAGGTTTTTTCTCAATGGGATCTACTTGAAGACCAGAAACATACCCCCAGGGCACCATAAGCGTGCCTTCCTGATTATATCGGAGTTTACAAATCCCCCTTTGGCCCGGTTTAATCAAACATTGATGAGCACACGCCACACATCGCACGGTCTGGTTTTCAAGGCTTTCTGCCAGGTCACCGGGAATTACCATACGATCAAGAACATCCTGTAAGCTCATTACTCACCCTCCCCTATTTCATTTATTCAAATTGCTTCCGAAATCCTGTCTATTCTCATTATAATCTGAATATGTTTACTATCGTTCTCCAGGCAGGTGGTGAATCCTCCCGGATGGGAAAGGATAAAGCGCTGCTCCCTTTTCTGGGCACCCCGCTAATCCAGCGACTCCGAGATCGATTCCAACAGATCGGTGATGAGTTAGTGGTAATTAGCAATGACTTTGCGGGGTATAAATATTTAAAACTGCCGCTTTATAAGGATGTAATTCCTGGGCGGGGGGCGCTAGGGGGGCTGTACACGGCCCTGACTGTATCCTCTTCCCCCCTGGTGGGATTAATCGCTGCTGATCTACCTTTTGCGAGCCCGGCACTATTCGAATATATGCTGGAACAAATTTTAGTTACAAAGGCAGACGCAATCATGCCAAGCACAAAACACGGGCTGGAACCCATACACGCCATCTATCGTAGAGATATCTGCCTGCCATTCGTAAAAAAAGCTTTAGATGATAATTTATGGCGGATGAAAGCCTGGCATGCTTCAGCAAATATCCAGGTCCTGGATCCAGAACAAACGCTGGAGATTACAGGCTCGGATTATACTTTTCTTAATTTAAACACGCCCGCTGAGTTTATAAACGCGGAAGACATCGCTCAAAATGAAAATCTGGAATAATGCTGGATAACCTGGCTATTTATTTCCAGGGCATTGTGACCAGGGTTCGCCCGATCCACACCGCTGAAAGACCCAATACTAGATGTAATCCAATATTTAAGAAAGAGAGAGTATCTTTCCCATCCTGAAAGAGATTGACAGTATCATTGCCGAAAGTTGAGAAAGTAGTAAATGCCCCCAGCAGACCAATAAACACAAAAGACCTGGCTTCAGCAGAGACAAATCCCCGCACTTCTGCAACTTGTGATAAAACGCCAATCAACAAACAACCCACCAGGTTGACCACCAGGGTGCCGTAAGGAAAATGACTGCTCTTAGACCATTGCTGGACCAATCCGCTCACAGAATACCTTAACAAAGCCCCCGTAAAACCACCCAATCCAATCAGTAATATATTTTGCATAATTCCGATTCTCCTAGTGAGTTAATCTAGGAGTCATCAGCATTATTGCAGGGTTCGGTGGACTCCAGCACCATTAAACAGGTGCTATTTTATCATAGGTTCTTATTGCGGTCCCACTGGATGAGTTATTGGCAGAAGGTCTAAATTCGGGAAAGACCTTGAAATATTATGAATCTTGGATTAGATTATTCAGATTGAACTGTTTCTAAATATTATTTAAAGGATGTTATGGCTTTCTTAGATATTGGTATCGACTATGGCGCTGAAAGAATTGACCGTTTCCTGCCAGAAAACCGGGGAACTGTCCAGGTACTAGATTCCCCAGAACCTCAATCAGAAATCTCTGATCTTAATAAAGACCTTATTAAAGTACTTGAGAATCCTGTCAACAAAGCCCCACTGAAGGAATTGGTGGCTGCCAATTACCCTGGATCAGGAAAAAAAGTACTGGTGATCGCGGATGATAATACCAGGCCCAATCAACATACCAAGATTTTATATCCCCTACTATTGGACTATATAATCAATACTTGCGGAGTAAAGAAAGAAGATCTGGGCATATTAATTGCCAGCGGTACCCATCGCCCCCCCACAGATGTTGAGATTCGGGAAAGAATTCTTGGAGATGAACTTTTTGCAGAATTTAAAGAACAGGTCATGATTCATAATGATCAGGAAAACCTGGCTGACCTGGGAATATCCACTCAAGACACACCGATTACTATCAACCAGAACGCGATTGATGCTTGCCTATTAATTCCGGTCACTGACTCTGAGTACCATTATTTTGCCGGTGTAGCTGGCACTGTAAAACAGTTATTTCCAGGGATTGCCGGCCGGGTTACTACCAATACCAATCACACCCGTATGTTCGATAAAGAAATTGGATTTAAACCAGCTTGCCGATTAGGCAATACAGTTGGTAACCCCGTGATCTCGGATATGAAAGAAATGGCAGATATTGTCCAACAGTACACGCCTGTATTTTGTATCGATGCCATTATGGATCATGGCGAAATCACCTCCTTGAATGCCGGTGATATCCTGGCATTGCACAGGTTGGCAAATGATTTGCTTTACCAGCGGCGTGTGATCCATGTTGATCAAGCCGCAGATCTGGTCATTGTCTCGGTTGGAAAATTAGGCCTCAATCTATACCAGTCCGGGAAAGGTATCCACGCTGCCTGGAATGCTGTAAAAAAACCAGGAGGAACCATCTTGCTGCTCGCTCCCTGCCAGGATGGTGTTGGCACAGTCGGGTCCCCGGAGAGCATGGCAGCCGTCCAGGGGTTGGATCTGGACGAAGCGCTCAATTGG
>CAXMRF010000001.1:59973-82073 GCA_964195965.1 uncultured Nitrosomonadaceae bacterium | reverse complement strand
GAAATCTTTATGGTACAACAGAAAGTTTCTCCCTGGTTAACAATCGGGGCTTCCCTGGCTGCTGGCATCATCCTGTTATTTTTACTTTATATCCTAATTCTCCGCAGACTGGTGCGCATCAAAGCTCAATCATTACAGGAAAGTGAAGAAAAATACCGGCTTTTTTTTATGACCTCAAAAGATCCGGTATATATTACATCCAAAGACGACAAATGGATTGATGCCAACCAGGCAACAGTAGAATTGCTCGGGTATGATTCCAGGGAAGATCTCTTTAAAACCTCGGTCAGCCAGGCTTACCTGAACCCCGAAAAGAGAGCTGAATTGCTGAAAGAAGTTGAACTCAATGGATTTATTAAGGACCTTCCCCTGAAATTGGTAGGTCAAGACGGTAAGATCCTCAATACCGCATTAACAACTACCGCCCTAAAAAACGATCTGGGGGAAGTGATCGGTTTCCAGGGGACAATCCGTGATAATACAAGTTGGATCGAAGCACAGAAGAAAATTGATTACAATCGTGAAAGTCTGGATCTGGCTATTGCGGGTACTGGAGCGGGAGTGTGGGATTGGGATATTAAGAATAACCAGATTGTAATCTCAGATCGTTTTTCTGACATAATAGGCTACTCAAAATCAGAGCTCACACCATTAACCATAGAAGATTGGGAAAAACTATTTCATCCAGAGGATCTGGATCAATCAAATAAAATGATCCTGCAACACTTCGCTGGCGACCTGTATCATTACCAATCTGAAATGAGAATAAAACATAAAAATGGGCCTTGGCTCTGGGTGATAAATCAGGGTAGAGTTATCGAACGTGCCTCAGATCGATCTCCATTAAGGATGTCTGGCACGATCCAGGACATCACTGAACGGGTCAAAATCAGGGAGGATATCCAGGAATTTGCCGATCAGCTTGAAGCGCTGCATGTCGTGACCCAGTCCCTCTCCTCAACATTATCAGTTCAAGAAGTCCTGGATCTCGTCCTTGTTAAACTTGAAGAAACGCTGTCATTTGACAGTGCCTCCATCTTCCTTTATGAAAATGATGAACTGCGGATAGAAACTGTTCTCAATCATCCCAATCCAGAGTTAGTGATTGGAAAAAAATTCCCAACCACAAATTTATTATTTCAGGAAATTCAATCGAAGAAAAAGCCCATCATTATTGATAACGCAACCAAAGATTCACGCTTCCAGGGCTGGGGGAAGATGCATCATATCAGGGGCTGGCTGGGGGTACCGCTGGTAATTCAGGACACATTTATTGGCTATATCACCCTGGACAGCAAGAAGCAATCAGCGTTTGGTTCCCCGGAAGCAAAGCTGGCCAACTTATTCGCTTCCCAGGCCGCCCAGGCCATTCATAATGCAAGATTATATGAACGGCTCAGTCAATATGCTGAAACTCTGGAATCGCGGATTGAAAATCGAACCAAAGAATTGACCCAAATGGTTGATCATATGGCCGGCCGGGAAATCCGAATGGCAGAACTTAAACAGGTTATCGATCAACTCCGGCAGCAGCTGGATGAGCATGGACTTAAACCCGCTGCTCAAGATCCGTTAAAAGACTTAGGGGATTTTGACTCATGAATAAAGAAAAGAAAAAAATAAATCCTGCTCAAAAATTATTCAAGTCAATTGAGAAGTTTTTAAAAGCTCCCCAGTTGCCTGATCCAAATCAAACTCGGACAGCAAAAATTATTCATGCCTTGGCTTTAATTATCCTCCCGATTGGAGTGGGAGTTATCAGTATATCCTGGTTATTTACTACGAATCCAATTTATGGCATAACAATCGCATTGTCCGATGTAATCGTCATTCTGCTAGTCATGTATTTTAACCACCAGGGCCGGACCAAACTTGCATCTCACCTCTTTGTATATAGTTTCTGGATCATTGACACAATTATCCTTGTAGCAAGTGGTGGTTTTTCCAGCGCTTATCTTTCTACCTACATCACTATCACCGTGCTGGGCGGATTCATTCTGGGAGGGTTTTCCGCCTTCCACCTTGCTGGCATCAGTGTAATTTCTTCCTTGGTACTATATTTCCTGGGTACTCAAGGATTCATGCCTGTTCCAATCATTGTTTTTAAACCGATTGCTTCTTATTTTATTTCATCAGTTAATACCGTTTTGGCCGCAACCGTTCTTGTAATGGTACTTTCAAAATATGAAAAAACTTTCAAACAGCTGTTAGATAATGAACAATCCCTCTCAAAAACCAATCTGGAGCTTACTCGTGAAATTCAGGCCAGAAAAGAGGCTGAATTATTGCAACAGCAAAGCGAAAACCGTTTTGAATCTGTTTTAATGGACTCGCCAATTCCGACCATGCTCCATGCAGAGGATGGTGAGATTATATTAATAAACAAGGCCTGGATTGAAAAGAGCGGTTACTCTCCCCAGGATTTGGATACCGCTGAGCAATGGATCAATCACTCCTTTCGTGAAAACGCATCACTTATAAATGATGAAATTCAACAATTATTCCAGTCAAAAACGAATCAAAAAGAGGGATATTACAAAGTTAATACCCGTCTTGGAGAAATTCGTGATTGGTATCTCCACTGGGTCTGTTTACCTGAACTTTCTGATGGTAAAAAAATGATTTTAACGATGGCAACCGATATGACTGAATTGATGGATGTAGAATCTGCCTTAAGGGAAAGTGAAGAAATCATTTCCAAACTTGCCCTGGTGACCAATGATGGGATCTGGGATTGGAATCTTCGTTCAGAAAGTGTTGTTTTTGATCCCCTCTATTACACAATGGCGGGATATGAAGTGAATGAATTTCCCCATCATTTGGTGGAATTCAGAAAACGTATCCATCCTGATGATGTTGAAAGAGTATTCAAACTCGCTGAAGACTATATTACTGGAATTCAGAACAAATTTATAGCTGAATTTAGATTCTTAAATAAAGATGGATCCTGGCTCTGGGTTTTGGGACGGGGAAATATAATTGAACAGGATGAAAATGGAAATCCTCTTCGCTTTGTGGGTACCCACACTGATATCAGCGCATTAAAATCTGTCGAAGAAGAATTGAACCGATACCAGGATAAACTGGAAGATATTGTGGAAGACAGAACCCAAAAATTAAACGAACGCATCTCGGAAGTTGAACGATTGAATGCGGCCTTAACGAATATCCTGGATGACTATCAAATTGCAAACGAAAAACTCTCTTCAATGAGCAGGAGCCTCACAGATACCTACCAGGAGCTGGAATCTTTTACATACTCAGTATCCAATGATCTCAGGGAACCGTTAAAAGCAGTCAAGCAATCATCAGATACCCTGATGAAAAAATATCACGCAAAATTAGACCCTAAAGCAAAAATTTATCTGGAGGAAGTGCAGCTTAATACCGCCTTGATGGACCAGTTGATCGAAAATTTGTTAAAATTAGCAGAACTTGGTCGAAAAGAAATTACCCCGGTTCCTGTGAATCCAACTACATTGGTAAATAAAGTGATAAAGTCTTACGCGGAGGAAATTGAGGATAGAAAGATTAAAACAAACATCAAAGAGCTGCCTCCTTGCATGGCTGACGAAAACCTGTTGGAAATGGTCTTTCAATCTTTAATCGGTAATGCCGTTAAATTTACTAAAAAACAGAAGAACGCTGAAATCACAATTGGGCATCAACCTGGTCAAACCAGTGAAAGAGTTATCTATTATGTCAAGGATAATGGGGTTGGATTTAATAGTAAGGATCAAGAAAATATCTATGACACCTTCCACCGTCTCCATTCCCAGGAAGAATTCCAGGGCATCGGCATTGGATTAACCCTGGCGAAGAAGATTATCAACAGGCATGGTGGAGAAATATGGGCAGAAGCAGTGGAAAACGAGGGAGCAACCTTCTATTTTGCCTTAAACCGGCCTGCAGACTGATTACAACTTATTTATCCTAGGTATAATGATAAAAACTACTTCTTTCAGAGCATAAATTAATCAGGATTATGAATACAATTCAATTTTCATTTCTTATTATCCCTTCTCTTATAGCTGGTATTCTGAGCATTTTTTCTGTAGCTGTGTTATGGAATCGCCGTTCTGCCAGAAGTGCACTTCCCCTGGTTTTCCTGTTTATTTCAATTGCAATTTGGTCAATAGTTTACTCCTTTGAATTGATGGCACCCGGTTTGCCGTGGAAGATCATCTGGTTAAAACTGGAGTATATTGGAATTGTCTGGGTAGGCGTATTTTGGTTATGGTTTTGTTTGCGATACACCAGCATATTTAATCCCTCGACAAAACTATTCTTCCTGTTATTTTCCTGGCTACCTCTGACCACTTTGGTTTTAGTATTGACAAATGAATATCATCATTTAATCTGGTCCACTCTCAATCTTGAAACCCAACATGACCTCGTTGTCTCTAATCTGGAATATGGGGCCTGGTTTTGGGTCCATATCGTTTATTCTTATCTGCTCTACCTGGTCGGCTTATATTTCCTCTTTCAAAACTATTTCAAAACACCTACAAATTTGCGTCAGCAGGAGCGCCTGATAATCCTGGCGGGATTGATTCCCGGATTGGCAAATTATCTCTATCTCTCTGGGAACAATCCCTTCCCTCAAATTGATTTTACTTCCCTGGGTTTTACATTCACTGGCATCATCTTAATATATCTACTGTACTATCATCGATTCCTGGATATAGTTCCCATTGCCCGGAACACAACCATTGAGAATATGAGTGATGGAATTATCGTTGTGGATTTAAATAACAAGATTGTTGATATCAATCCAGCTGCCGAGAAGATTATCAAATCTTCTTTTGATACTGTGATTGGCCGTCACGTGATTGATTTATTACCAGATCTTAGTGAATGGATTACAGCCACTAAAAAAGAAAAAACACCTGTAAAAACGATGAGTATTGGGGACGGGAAAGGCAAAAAAATCTATGTCTTAAACCTGATTCCCCTCTCGGATACCCACAAAACCCTGATTGGCTTTACGATAATATTTCACGACAATACTGAATCATATATTCTTAACAAAAATCTCAAAGATCAAGCAGAGCGATTGGAAGTTTTATATGAGATCGGTAAAGCTATTACCGGTACATTGAATATCGATGCACTCCTGGAGCTGATCTTTAAGCAGTTGTCCAGGGTTGTTGATAGTGATGCTTATTTTGTTGCTCTATATTTGCCCGAAAGCCACCAAATGGATATTCGGATCTTGTATGACCAGGGTAAACGCTTTCCACCCGAAATAATTGATGCCAATGAAGGTTTATCCAGCTGGATCGTTGAAAACAAAAAACCTCTTTTAATCCAGGACCTGCGCAAAGAAATGGACTATTTGCCGGTAAAGCCTGTTCTGGTAGGTGAAAAACGTCTGTCAAGATCGTGGCTGGGCGTTCCGTTATTAACAGAAAATGAGCTGATTGGCCTGCTGGCGGTCACAGGTTATAACCCCTACGAATTTGACAATACGGACAAAATAATCATGGAGCAAATTGGGCAGCAGGCTGCTTTAAGCATTCAAAATGCCCGACTTTATGAGGAAGCCACTCGCCAGGCAAAATTAGATTCCTTAACTGGCGTTAGCAACCATAATCATTTCATCGATACCCTTTATCAAGAAAGTGAAATCACAATGGCCGCCAAGGCACCGATATCCTTAATTATGCTGGATATTGATCACTTTAAACTTTATAACGATACCTATGGGCATATGGTAGGTGACCAGGTGTTGCGGTTGACTGTTCAGGCAATCCAATCCCATATTAAAAAATCCGACACTGTCGGACGTTGGGGTGGAGAAGAATTTGGGATCGTCCTATCCAATGCAACTACTTCCCAGGCCAACATGGTTGCAAACCGTATCCGGCGAACTCTATCTGAATTACCGCTTTTTAACGTCGAGGGAAAAACAATTCCAAAACCCACAATCAGCCAGGGTATTGCTTCCATGCCAAAACATACCAGCGATGTGGATGAGCTGGTGATCATAGCAGACCGGGCCTTATACCGGGCCAAAGACAAAGGGCGCGACCAAGTAGCAGTAGGCAAACCTTCCCAACCGAAAAGCATTTAGGATCCCTTAATCCTGTTTTCCCCATTAATCATCTTTATAGAACAAAATTAAGAGCGGCTTACCTATGTTAAAATCTAGGTATGGATATTCGGATTGTTTTTATGGGTACTCCCGATTTTGCTGTACCATCTCTAGTGCAGTTAGCGGAAAACTATCAAGTTAAGGGTGTAATTACTCAACCAGATCGTCCATCCGGCAGAGGGAGGCAGTTAGTACCTCCTCCGGTGAAAGAAACTGCCCACAGCCTGGGACTGGAAATTTTCCAGCCCCAGGATACCAATGAAGAATCTTCATTGGAAAGGATTAAATCCTGGGATCCAGATCTAATTTGTGTGGCAGCTTATGGTCAAATTCTTAGACCTCCGCTTCTCGCTTTGCCGCGTTTTGGGTGTATTAATGTCCATGCTTCTCTGCTGCCTCGCTGGAGAGGCGCTTCCCCCATTAATGCCGCCATCCTCCATGGAGATAAGGATAGTGGTGTATCTATCATGAAAATGGGCCCTGGACTTGACGATGGACCCATCCTAAATCAGAAAACGGTTGAGATCAAACCAGATGAAACTGCCGGATCTCTATCCGATCGCTTAGCCAAACTGGGTGGAGAATTATTGATTAAAACTATTCCTCTTTATATTGAGGGAAAGATTGATCCCAAAATTCAGGATAAATCCCTGGTAACTTATGCCCATCTACTGAAAAAACAAACTGGTGAACTGGATTTTGAAGAATATGCGGATACACTGGCTTTAAAAGTGCGCGCCTTCTCTCCCTGGCCAGGTACTTTCACTTTCTGGCATAAGTCCCGATTAATTATTCATCAAGCCCGGGCCAAAGACGTAACCTCACCCGGGGTGGGCGTGTTTACTAAGTATGAGGGATATCCTGCCATTGGTACCCGCAAAGGCATCCTGGTTCTTGATATCATTCAGTTAGCCGGAAAGAAAAAAGTCACTGGTATTGAGTTTCTTAACGGCACGCCAGATTGGGAAATTAATTAATAGTATTGGATGACCTTAGACAAAATGGGGTCCTGAAGCCTATGTTCGAAATAGAAAATAACTCCACTAATTCTTTATTTGTGTTTTTACGACATGGTGAATCCACAGGAAATGCTGAAAACCGCCATCAAGGACAGGCTGATTTTCCCCTTACAGATGAAGGCATTAAACAATCCGAAGAATTGGCAGAGGTTTGGGCGGATCAAAAATTAGAATTTGACCTGGCTATATCCAGCCCCCTATCCCGGGCAAAACAAACGGCTGAAATTCTTTCCACTTCAATAAACTTAAATCTTGAATTCGATCCCATTTGGATGGAAAGAGATAACGGTAAGTTGGCAGGGCTTTTACATGAACAAGCCCTGCAAGTCCTGCCGCCGCCGGATTTTATCCCTCTCTATCAACCAATCGCCAGCACAGGAGAAAGTCAATGGGAGCTGTATTTGAGGGCAGGCGCAGCCATTAATAAACTGTTAAAGTACCCTCCCGGCCGTTATTTAATTATTTCTCACGGTGGTTTTCTGAATATGGTGATGCATTCACTGGTCGGTTTAGTCCCCCAGTCAAATTTTCAAGGGGCAAATTTCCGATTTTCAAATACTGGTTACTCCACCCTTGAATACCAACCTGGAAATCATAACTGGATCGTCCGGGAACACAACAACACCAATCATTTGAAGTAAATAATCCATTCTATAATACCTATATGAAATATCGTTTTCTAATTTTCGGCGCAGGGGCAATAGGAACTTATCTGGGCGCAAGTTTAGCTCTCAAGGGCCATGATGTAGTTTTCCTTGAAAGGGAAGCTGACCTTCAATTCCTCCAGGATCAGGGTTTACGGATGGTTATTGATGGGGAAGAATATACCTGTACTTCACCCACTTATATTGGCAATTTGAATGAGATTCAGGATCAAACTTTTGATGCTGCCATCCTGGCATTAAAGACCTATCATCTTGAAACCTTACTGCCTGATTTAATCCGTCTGCAAGAACATTTACCTCCCCTGCTTTGTCTCCAGAATGGAGTGGAGAGCGAAAAACAGCTGATAGGAGCCCTGGGTGAAGAGTTGGTCATACCTGGAACAGTGACAACTGCTGTGGATCGTCTGAACAAAGGAAATGTTATTGTCAGCCGATTCCGTGGTATGGGGATTGCGGGAAACCATCCCCTGGCCAAGAAACTTGTTCCGGTCTTCCAGCAAGCAGGATTAAACTGCAAATATTACCTGCTTGCAGAAAATATGAAATGGTCTAAGTTGATTATTAATCTTCTGGGTAATGCCAGCTCGGCCATTCTAAATCTACCGCCAGGTAAAATTTATCAAAACCAAGCCCTTTATCAAATGGAGCGTGATCAAATCCGGGAAGTTTTACAGGTGATGAGATCTCTAAAAATCAAACCTGTTAATTTGCCCGGAGTACCGGTTAAGCTGCTGGCTTTTTTGATGAGAAGTTTACCTGGTTGGCTCTCACAACCCCTCTTATCAAAAATTATCGGATCCGGTCGGGGCAATAAGATGCCTTCCTTTCACATTGACCTGTATAGTGGAAAAGGAAAAAGTGAAGTAGACCAATTAAATGGAGCAGTTATTCGGGCTGGAAAAAAACTGCACATCCCGACTCCTGTAAATGAGTTCCTGACTAATGTTTTGATTGCGTTAATTAACGGGGAAGCAGAATTGGACGACTATGCTCAACAACCAGAATTATTCCTGGATCGTTTAAATACTTCTAAGACTTCCGTCCAATAATAATCTTAAATCAACCAACAATACCATAAACCAACGGCAGTGGATCCACTGCTGAATCGCTCCATTGGTGAGCGTTAATTAATCGTTTCTCCGCCAGGTCAAAATCTGCTTGATTGGCAGCGTGCAGGATGAATAAATCATCACCTTCGTTTATATAATCCCCCACTTCTCGTAAAATTTCTATGCCCACAGCGTAGTTCAATAAATCACCTTTCTTGGCCCGGCCAGCGCCCAAATCAACAGCCGTTTCTCCTACAATCCGGGCATGGATCTGGCTGAGATATCCAGTTTTCGGAGATTTAATGGGTTGGATGATTTTTGCCAGAGGGAATTTGGCAGGATCCTCAACATAGCTTATGTCCCCACCCTGGGCTTGAACCAGATCAAGGAAACTTTTCCAGGCAGATCCATCTCGAAGAGCATCTTCAGCTTTTTGCCGCGCTTCAGTTCTGTCTGCGGCTGCTTCTCCAATGGTTAACATCTGCTCCGCCACATCCAGACAATGTTCAACAAAACTCTCAGGCCCGTTGCCTTTTAATGTATCAATTGCTTCTTTAACTTCCAGTATATTACCTACGGCGACACCAAGCGGCTGGTTCATATCTGAGATCAAAGCAATGGCTTTCCTGTTTGCCAAATGGGCTATATCAACCATTAATTGGGCCAATTCCGTGGCTTCTTCCTTGTTTGTCATGAAGGCGCCCAGACCTATTTTCACATCCAAAACAATCGCCTGCGCACCAGCAGCGATTTTTTTACTCATAATTGACGATGCGATCAAGGGGATGGAATCTACGGTTCCAGAAACGTCACGTAAAGCATAAAATTTTCCATCTGCTGGCGCCAAAACCGCCGTTTGTCCGGACAGAACCAGGCCAATTTCATCCAATTGGGATAAAAATTCCTCCTGGGTTAAGTCTACTCTGAAACCCGGGATGGATTCCATTTTATCCAGCGTACCACCAGTAAAACCCAAACCTCTACCTGACATTTTTCCGACAGGAAGGCCACATGCTGCAACCAGTGGCTCAACAACCAGCGTAGTTTTATCACCCACCCCACCGCTGGAATGTTTGTCTACTGCCAGGGGAACTACTACGGATAAATCCAGAATTTCTCCAGTACCGACCATTGCCATGGTCAAATCAGTTGTCTCTTGAGGAGTCATGCCATTTAGTAAAACTGCCATAGTCCAGGATGCAGCCTGGTAATCAGGGATGGATCCATCGGTGAAACCCTGAACGAAAAATTCAATTTCATCCCGGCTAAGTACCAGTCCGTCACGTTTTTTAATAATGATATCTACAGCGCGCATGATCACTCCAATTGCAAAAAAGAAGGAAACTTAATTTGATAAATTTAAATTATACCGTAACTGAATTCTTAAATTTGTTGATCAAATAATACTTAGACAGACGCATTTTCTTGAATCTGTTTAGCTTTTAGTTTATTTACCTGGAAAATACCCGTCACACCAACCAATACAAAAAAGCCTCCCGCAACAGTCCAGGTTGAAATCGGTTCTTGTAAAATAAGCCATCCCAACAGGACAGCAATCACCGGATTGACATATGCATAAGTTGTCACCAGCGTAGTTGGCAGCATTTGCAAGGCGCTGACAAAGGATGTAAATCCCAGGATTGATCCAAATAAAACCAGGTATCCCCAGGCCAGCCAGGCTTCGGTCGTGGGAGTTGGCAGCGGTTCACGAACAATTAACGCGATAAAAACAAAAAATAATCCTCCAAATAGCTGTTGGTACCCGGAGCTTACTCCCCGGCTCAAATCAACTGGTTCCCGGGTCTGGAGAACCAAACCAAAAGACCAGCTGAAACTGGCAAGCAATACAGCCAAAACAGATAATGTATCCGCTCGAACTCCAGAAGTTAATATGGGCAAACTAAGCACAAATATTCCCCCGAATCCAACAATCAGCGAGGCAATTAATAACAAAGAAGGCATTTTTTTATCCAGAATGGATTCAAACGACGCGACCCAGATAGGCGTACTGGCCACAATCAGCGCGGCAATACCTGAATCAATGCGCTGCTCTGCCAGTATGATCATCCCGTTCCCACCAATCCACAATAAGAAACCTGAGGCCACTAAAACTTTTAAATCATGCCAGTTTGGCCGAAGTTTTTTTCCCCTTAAAACACCCACAAGCAGCAATACAAATCCTGCAGCCAATACCCGCAGACCGCCAAACCAGAAGGGCTGAAAACCAGCCCCATCTCGTATACCGATCCGGATTGCCAGGTATGTGCTGCCCCAAACAAAATAAACAACAAAAAGGTGCAGCAGACCCGCTGGGGTTACTTTTTTATTTTCAGATAAATTAGTCTTTTCCAAACTTTTCAACTCCTGTCAGTCACTTACCGAATAAAATACCCCTAAATACTATCAATCAGGGGTATAAAAACCCCGCGAAAATACCTTCACCCAGGGGTGCTGATTGATTTGCCCCCAAAGCAGGATCTAGCGGTTTGGCAGGATCAGGAGCATAGGCAATAATCAGAGGATTATCTACACCCTGCACTCTGGCCGACAGCAATAAAACATGATTATCCAGCCACCCGGCCGGGATCAGGTAGGTAATGGTCTCACCACCAGCCAATCCTGACAAATCAGATACAGGAGCATCAACCAGGAAGATCTCGGGGTTTTCCAAATCAAGAATCCGTAAACGCTGCTGCATATAATCATAAACAAACCCGCTTGATTCGATCCAGGCCAGGTACTTTCCATCCGGGGAAAACACAACTTTTCCCCCACCGAGTGTCGAATCTTCATGAAAGGGAATTACCCATTCAGAACAATTGACCCAATCTTTCACAGTTAGGCCGATTTCTTGAAACGCTGAATTGCCACCTGGTCTTGGGCTGACAGCCACAAGATTACGACCCGGCGAGAAGCCTTTGATCCAGCTATCAAGCGAGAGGTATTCAGTTACTGAATTTTCCTCCAGGTCATAAAAATACAGGCCGTAATAAGGCATATAGATAAAATCACTCTGTCGGTGTTTTAAAAAGGTGAACCAAACTCCCTGATTTTGTCCGTCCTCGATCTGAACACCCAGAGGATAATAAACCAGTTGATCATCTCCTACCCGGGTTAATTGCGGCTCTGTTGCAATCAGTTCCCCCATTTCCGCAATTTTAAGGGTGGAAGTTACCTTGCCTTCTGCATATTCAACGGTGCTCAACACAACCAGGGTAAATTTTCCTTCCGCACCGGTCAGGGCTATCAATTCTATAGCAGCATCCATCTGAAAAATATTGGAGCCGATATTCGCTTTAATCAAATCATTGGAGTCCCGGGTGTTATACAAAAGCGGTACACCCTCAATGCCGTTGGCTATTCCTCCAGCGGCATGCACCCAACGTGGGTTGGGCGAATAGATTCCAGGCGTTTGTTTTTCTCCCAGGATTGCCCCTGAGGCATCATAAAACCTGATCGAAGAGGACTTCAGTCCTGCCATAAACCCAACGGGATTGGGGAGCTGTTGAATTCCCGGATGGAGGGGCAGACAATTGGCATCAGGTTCAGGGGTTTCAGAGGTGGTTTGATCTGCTTGTGCCGTTAGAGTTTTAGCTACAGAAGTTGCTATTTGATCCTCGGATGAGCTGGTTCCAGAAATCGTTGAACTTCCCTGGCTGCAGGAACTTAAAAATAGAACAAGTAGTACTACCAGTAAAATTTTGTTTTTATTCATCCTCTCCTCAATTGTGGTTTGCTGTGAAGTGGCAAAGTGATTGATGCCTGAAGTACAAATTTAATTAACAATAATTTAAAGGATCAACATTGCATCCCCAAAGGAATAAAATCGGTATCTTTCTTTTTTGGCCAACTCATAAATATCCAGGATTTTTTCCCTCTCAGAAAAAGCACTGACCATCATCAACAAAGTAGACTCCGGAAGATGGAAATTTGTCAGCATACAATCAATAATTTCAAATTGAAAACCGGGCAAGATAAACAGTCCTGTTTTGCCTTCAAAAGCAGATAATCCATCTTTCAGATTACTTTGTCGTGCAGCGGTCTCCAGTGTCCGAACAGAAGTGGTTCCCACTGCAATCACCCTTCCTCCAGCAGCCCTGGTTTGGTTGATCAATGCAGCGGTATTTTCTGGTAGGCGGCACCATTCCTGATGAATATGGTGATCCAGGGGATTTTCTTCATGAACGGGCGCAAAGGTATCCAAACCTATATGAAGTGTAACTTTTGCAACCTGGATTCCTTTATCCTTTATTCTTTTGAGCAGCTCCGGGGTAAAATGCAGGCCCGCTGTCGGTGCAGCTGCAGAACCAGGCTCGTTAGCATAAATGGTTTGATAACGTTCCGGTTCTTCCAAAACCTCGTGGATATAAGGCGGCAAGGGCACATTGCCAATCTGATCCAGCACAGGACCAATCGATTCCTGAAAACGTATCTGCCTTAATGAACCACCTAAATCAGCTTCAACAATCACTTCAGGGCCATCGTTTACCTGGATCCGGCTGCCTGGTTTAATCCCTTTTCCACCAACCATCGCTTCCCAGGTATCCTCTTTAATTTCCCGCAAGAGCAGCAATTCTGCTTTCCCGCCAGTGGGCACCTTTTTCCCAAATAAACGAGCCTGGATCACTCTGGTTTGATTAATAACCAATAAATCACCTGGTCGCAGCAAATCAGCCAGTTCATAAAATTTTCTATGCTCAATATTTCCTGTTTTCCGGTTAAAAATCAGCAACCGTGAGGAATCCCGGGGGTAAACCGGGTGCTGAGCAATACATTCTTTGGGTAAATGGTAGAAAAAATCTGATGTTTTCAAAATAACAACACTCTTTATTGCCTGGATAGTGTCAGGAATATATTTAATATTATCGTAATTAGAATCGAAATAATCAACGAGGTGACCAGGGGGTCACACGGGGAAAACTTTCACGCTTGATAACAAAATTACCCGGCAGTTTTCCCACCAGAAGATTCATTCGGCCTGCCACAGTAAGAATACTGGCGATCACCAGAAGAATCAAACCAAAAATAGCCCCAATCCGGGCAATAAGCAGTAAATCCATTATTTTCCTTTAGCTTATTAATCTGGGTTGGATTGTATCTGGAGGAGGTTCTAATCCCAGGTGGAGGTACGCTTGCTGGGTTGCCACTCTTCCCTGGGCGGTCCGATGTATAAATCCCAACTGAAGCAAATACGGCTCAACCACATCCATAATCGTATCCGGATCTTCCCGGATGGAAGCAGCAATTGTTTTTAAGCCCACAGGACCACCTTGATATTTCACCACGATGGCTTGAAGCACCCGGTGGTCCATCGAGTCTAAACCTTTATCATCAATTTTTAATAAATTCAAAGCCTGTTGAGAAATTTCCGTAGTGATAATGCCTTTGCCCCGCACCTGGGCAAAATCTCGTACTCGACGAAGTAATCGAAGAGCAACCCGTGGAGTACCACGAGAGCGTGACGCAATTTCTAAAATGCCAGCGGATTCCGAAGGCACTTCAAGTTGATCAGCTGCCTGATGAATAATTTCATTAATCGCGTCATTGTTATAGTAATCCAGGCGATAGACAGCGCCAAATCGGGCCCGCAAAGGAGCTGTAACCAAAGCCAGCCGAGTTGTTGCTCCAACGATAGTGAATCGGGGCAATTTAAGCCTCACAGATCTGGCTGAAGGGCCTTTACCGATAATAATATCCAACGCATAATCTTCCATAGCCGGATAGAGGACTTCTTCTACTGCTCTTCCCAAGCGGTGTATTTCATCGATAAATAAGATATCACCTTCGTTGAGGTTAGTTAAAATCGCCGCCAAATCCCCCGCTCGTTCCACCGCGGGACCAGAAGTTATTTTAATATGAACGCCCATTTCATTGGCCAGAATATGAGCCAGGGTTGTTTTCCCCAGGCCAGGGGGGCCATAAAACAGCACGTGATCAAGGGCTTCTTCCCTGTGCTGTGCAGCTAAAATTAATATCTCCAGGTTTTCTCGGATTGAATCCTGTCCAATCATTCCCTGGAGTGCTTGGGGACGAAGCGCATGATCAAGATTATCCCCGGGTTTGGGGTCTGAATCCACCATACGATCCGATTGTGTCTCACTCATGCCTAAGATTATACCGAAGGTCGCCCTAATTGCGTAGAAATGTGTGACAAATATTACCAACAGGATATAATCACCATGAATACAAAACAGAAAGATCCACCAGGAAACCGGATCCTACCCGGAGGGAGACAGCAATGAATATAATCTTTGAATCCAGCCACCCATTGGTTGCCCACAAATTAACTCGCTTGCGTGATAAAAATACTGAACCAAAAAAATTCCGGGAGCTGATCCGGGAGGTATCGGCCTTGCTGGCTTATGAAGCCACACAAGATTTGGAAATTGCGCCCAAAACTGTTGAGACTCCTTTAGCAGAGGCGAACGGAATGGAGTTAAAACAAACAATTGGACTGGTACCGATTCTCCGCTCTGGGCTTGGCATGGTAGAAGGAATCTGGGGTTTAATGCCCAGTGCTGAAGTATGGCATATCGGTTTATATCGGGATGAACAAACCCTTCAACCAGTTCAATATTACAACAAGTTACCGCTGGAACCCACTGTATCCGTGTGCCTTGTTCTGGATCCCATGCTGGCAACCGGTGGGTCAGCTGTAGCCACTGTAGATATCCTCAAAAAATGGGGAGTTCAAAAAATAAAATTCCTGGGTATACTGGCCGCACCAGAAGGCGTAGAAGCCATGCAAATTGCTCATCCTGATGTTCCCCTGCATCTAGCAGTCATTGATAAACATCTCAACGAACATGGATATATTGTGCCCGGCCTGGGCGACGCCGGCGACAGGCAATTTGGCACCGGATAAGTTGATAAAAAAAAAGAAGCTTCTTAGAAAGAAGCTTCTTTTCATTTTATCTTGTTTACTTTAGGCTGCTGCTTCTGTAATCTGAATAAAGGCATCTGCTTTTAAACTCGCACCGCCAACCAACGCTCCATCAATATCAGATTGCCGGAAATATTCCGTTGCATTGCCTGGTTTTACAGAGCCGCCATACAGAATCCGGATATTTTCTGCCAGCGCTGAAGAAAAATGTTCTTCCAATTCATCTCGTATAAATTCTTTAATGACCTGATTGGCACCTTCAGGTGTGGCAGCTTTACCGGTTCCAATAGCCCAAACAGGCTCATAAGCAATCATTATCTTTCCAATTTCGTCTTCCGTGACGTTTTTCAATCCAGCGATCAATTGCCGTTTGACAACCTCTCCAGTTTTCCCGGCTTCATTTTCTTCCAGCGTTTCTCCGACACAAAGGATTGGTTTAAGACCAACTTTTAAAGCAGCCAGAACTTTTTTATTTACTACTTCATCCGTATCCTGAAAATATGCCCTGCGCTCGGAATGTCCCAAGATCACATGTTCAGCTAATTCTGCTACCATCGAAGGTGAAATTTCCCCTGTATACGCCCCCTGTTCTTCCCAGAATAAGTTTTGAGCACCCAGGTCGATAGTGGAATCTTTAAGCAAATCAGCCACTTTAGCAAGAGCAGTAAAAGGTGGACAGATAACACTATCTACTCCACTGATTTTGTCCAAACCAGGCAGTAGTTCCATTACCAATGCTGTGGATTCTTCCAAAGTCATATGCATTTTCCAATTCCCTGCAACACACGCTCTCCGCATTAATCCTCCAAATTATTCAGGTTGTAATCTTAATTCTCCCCTAATCCAGTCCGGGAGAGGATCAACTTGCTCCAATTCCAGCAGCAAATCTCGGGCTTCGTCGTATCGTTCCTGGACAAACAGAATATCTGATTTTAATAAATAAGCTTCTATTCGTTCAGGGTTATCAGTCATAACCACATTGACAAGCCTTTCCGCAACATCAGCATGGCCATTTAACAGCGCCCGTCTTGCTTCTATCAATTGTAAATAAGCGGGATCCAGGTTGATGTCTTCAATGGTTGAAAAGAATTCCAGCGAGAATTCTTCAAAAGCAGCCTGATAAAGCGCCTCGCTGATTTTATCCTTCAGCTCTTCAGCCGGAATGGGGGAGCCAAGCTGTTCTACTTTCAAGAAACTGTAGGCAGCGTAGGTCCAGATATTAATATCAGTGAGTCCTTCACCCAATTCTAGAATGATTTCAGGATTTCCTTCAGCCAACAAATAAGCCTTCTGGAATGCATCCCTTGCCAATTGGGGCCTATTTGCATCCAGATAGGCAACACCAAGTGTATAACGCAAAAATGGGTCTTCCGGATTTTTCCGGATTTGTTCATTGAGGGATTGAACTTCGGCCAGCACAGGGGCGGAGCTGAATTTTGCTTCCTGGGTAAGGGTTTCAGCGGAAATTAAATCAGGACCTGGTGGAACCAAAGCATTTTGGATTACCATTGATCCAAGGCAAATCAATAGAAAAGCCGGAGCAGCCATCCATAATATCCACCCAGGAAGGCCTTTTTTCTTTGTTTTGTCGTCCGATGCTTCTTCGGTGACCTTAGTTTCCGTAAATTCTTTCCCTGTTTTGGCAGGTTTAGCAGCTTTCTGCCTGATGTTTGCGTTAAGAGCCAGGGTTGGCGCTTCATCTTCAGATGGACGTTCTTTAATTAGGGAATCAAATGCTTTCAAAAAGGCAGCCATCATTTCAGAGACGTTGGCAAACCTGTCTTCTCTTTTCTTCGCCAGGGATTTTAATATCGCTCGCTGGATCTCTTCATTAAGATCAGGATTCATATCCCGCGGTAAGGGCAGCGGGCTGTAAATGTGATCATGAATGACTGAAAATGGCGTGTCTGCCTGATAAGGCACATCACCCACCAGCAGCTCATACATCATGATACCCAAAGAATATATGTCCGTGCCGCTGTCCAGGTTCCCTAATCCCTTGGCTTGCTCTGGAGATATATAATGAGGGGTTCCCATCATCATCTGACCGGACAAAGTGGTCTGGCTGGTTTCAGTCATTCTTGCCAAACCGAAATCTGCAAGATAGACCCCACCTGCTTTATCCAGCAGCACATTGGAAGGTTTCACATCACGGTGGAGGACCCCTTCCTGGTGAGCATAGGACAGTGCGGAGGCAATCACCCTGAATATATGTCGGGATTCTTTATAAGTAAGTTTTGATTTATCGAGCCGGGCTTTAAGGGTTTCTCCCCGGACATATTTCAATACCAGGTAAGGGCGATCTTCATGTTCAGAAAAATCGTAAATTGGCACAATATTAGGATGCTCCAATTTAGCAACCACTTTGGCTTCACGTTCAAATCTTTCGATAAAACCGGGATGCTCCATGAAGGCAGGATGAAGCGCTTTGATAGCAACATACCTGTCCAAGCTGGGATGGTAGGCTTTAAATACAGTCGCCATGCCCCCTTTCCCAAGTTTTTCTATTAAACGATAGGTACCAACATTCTCACCGATGACAAACGGCATTTTCCGTTCTCCTTAAAATCTTTTCTGATTATACCGCAATGAACACCTCACTCATGGGCATTCAACCTCACCTAAGCCGATTGTAAACTAATCCCGGCAGCACTCCCTGGCTACCTAACAAAACAGCAAAAGTATTTATCTCTATAATAAGAAAAACCTCATAACTATGATGAGGTTTCTATGCCCAAACAACACAGGATAATTAATCTTGATCGCCAGATTTACCTATGCCATAAACCCCTGCTTTTAGAACTTTCAAAGGCAGTAAGGCACACTTCAACCGAACAGGGCCAAGCTCTATGCCCAGGTTTTCGAGAACGTCTTCTTTTGTTAACCCTTTAATTTCCTCAATATTTTTTCCAATCACAGATTCTAAAAGCAAATCAGCAGAAGCCTGGGATATAGCACAACCTTCTCCGCTGAATAAAGCTTCTGTCACTATGTTATTTTCATCCAGGCGAACATCAATCTGAATATGATCACCACAAGCCGGATTATCGTCTTCATAGCTGATATCATTGGGGTTTAATTCTCCGCGAAAGTGTGGAGTTTTATAACGCTCAATGATCAGCTCTCGGTAAAAGTCTTCCATATCAATATCCTACTATTAAATTCAGGCAAAGATATCCTTAACTTTCTGAATACCTGTTACTAAAGAATCAATTTCATCCGCCGTATTATAAAGGTATAAACTGGCCCGTGCAGTGGCAGGCAAGTTAAATTTAGTATGCAGCGGCTGGGCACAATGATGTCCTGCCCGTACTGCAATTCCTTCACTGTCCAAAATCTGGGCAACATCGTGGGCATGGATATCATCTAGATAAAAAGCTATCACTCCACCCTTTTCTTCTATCCCGGGACCAAGAATATTTAAATTCGGAATTTGAGATAGCTGTTCGATTGCATACCCGGTTAGTTTTCTTTCATGCCTTTCCACCGCCTCCATCCCGAGTGCCGTCAGGTAATCAACTGCTGCGCCAAAACCAATAACTTCAGCAATTGCCGGTGTTCCAGCTTCAAACTTATGGGGCAAATCATTTGCTTTGAAGTTCCGGAGCTCCACCCTTTTGATCATTTCTCCCCCGCCAAGGAAGGGTGGCATCTTCTCCAGCAGTTCTTTTCTGCCATATAAAGCACCAATTCCAGTCGGACCGCACATTTTATGAGCGGAGAATGCGTAAAAATCCACATCTAATTCTGCAATATTTACAGGGAAGTGAGGAACGGACTGAGCCCCATCAACCAGGGTTACCACGCCGGCTGATTTTGCATCCTTTAGAATTTCTTTCAGCGGGTTGACAGTTCCCAGAACATTGGACATATGGGTAATGCCCAGTAATTTGGGACCTTTTTTCAGCTCATGTTGATAAGAATCCAAATCTAATAATCCTGCTGGTGTGACCGAAATGAAATCCAATTCAAGGTCAAGTTGATCAGCCAATATCTGCCAGGGAACCAAATTGGAATGGTGTTCCATCTCTGTCAGCAGGATACGATCGCCTGCTTTTAAATTCGTTCTCCCCCACGAAAATGCGACTAGATTAATCGATTCTGTTGTATTGCGTGTAAAAATCAGTTCTTCAGTTGAACCGGCATTAATAAATTTTGTTATTCTTTCTCGGGCATCTTCGTAGGCAAAAGTTGCCTCTTCGGCAAGTTTGTGGATACCACGATGAATATTCGCATTGGTATCCTGGTAATAGGCGCTCATAGCCTTAATAACTGAAGTAGGCTTTTGGCTTGTAGCTGCTGAATCCAGGTAAATTAGAGGAAGACCCGGTGCCACTTCACGTGACAGGATGGGAAAATCTCTCCTGACTTGCATTACATCATAATCTGCGTTATTTTTGGCAGCCATGGATTCTTGCTCCCCAGAGATTTTTATTATGCGGGAAATCTATTAAGAATTTTTCTTCTGGTTTTGAACCGGTTTCCGGATATTCTGCGAACTCATTGAACACCATAATACACGATCAGGTACCATCCAACCATCAGTCAGATAAACATTTTTATGAAACTGAACAGCTACTTTTTTATGGCCTTTTTTTACGACTACACCAGCTAACCAATCACGAACGCGATCATCCTCTAGATCATGATCACAGAAAACTTCTACATGATCGCTAATATCATAGGCATTGTTATCTTCGGGCGGTGCTGAAAAAGGAATTGATGTCAAGAGATCCTCCAATCTTTTAATTAACAAGACAATTCTATCAGGCTTCGTCAAAAAGTGAATAGTAGAGCCTAGTTTTACACTGTATTTCAGGCCAAAAGACGATTCTTAATTTTTGACCAGATCCGTTCACCAATCTCCGGGATGGAAAACCGGGAGATAATATCATTGAAAAATCCCTGAATCACAAGTTGTTCCGCTTCTTTTTTGGGAATTCCCCTGGAAAGTAGATAAAAAAGCTGTTCCTGATCAATTTTTCCTACCGTCGATCCATGTGTGCAGCGGACATCATTATTGAGAATTTCTAAGCCAGGAATTGAATCTGACCTTGATGCAGGATCCAGGACCAGATTTCGATTCGCCTGGTAGCCATCTATATACTGTGCTCCCGGGGCGACATAAATCATTCCCCGCCAGACAGAACGGCTTTTTCCATTCAGGGCACCTTTAAAAAGCAGGTCGCTGGTAGTCCGGGGAGCAAGGTGACGCTGGAGAGTATTATACGAGAGGTGCTGATCTCGATCTGCAAAAAACAAACCTGAGATCCTGCCATCCGCGCCTTTTCCAATTAAATCCAGGGATACAAAATGTTTGCATACAGCGGATCCTAAAGCACCGATTGCCCATTCAATCTTCCCATCTCTTTCCACCAGGGCTTTTTTATGTCCAAAGCTCCAAATGTTGGGACCATAATTTTGAATTTCGGTGATTTTTAAATTTGCATTTTTCCCCACAAATATTTCCAGGTTTTCACTTGCCAGAGAAGGTTTTGTTTGTTCTTTCTCAGAGAGTGTTTCCTGTAGATATTCCAATGAAGCTCCCTCTTCCAAATATATTACTGTTTGGAAAAAATGAGCGGTTCCTTTACCAGGGGCAGTACTGATACCCCAGAGGAGTTCTTTTACCTCAACACCTTTTGGTACATAGATAAAAATGCCGTGCCTGCCAAACGCACCTGCAGCCGCTGCAAACTTTCCCTCATTTGGTGAGACAACTTTTCCAAGAATTTTTTCCACCAATTGGGGATTTTCCGCTGCTGCATCTTCAAGGCTGGAGAAAATCACACCATCCTTTTCCAAATTGGAAGAATGGTTTACTTCTACACCCGAACTATTTAAAAGCGCATAGGATCCGTTGGAAATAAGGGCTTTTGTAATCACTCCCTGAGAGACATCATTAAACTCCTGGTCAGAAAACTGTCCATTGGGTAATTCAATGGAAGAAAAATCCAAACCAGCCAGGGATGTTCTCCGCCAGGCTTCATCTTTTATTGTTGGGAACGGCAGCTCTTGATATGCTTCCCAGGCTTTGGAACGATAATTCCTCAGCACAGGGGCCAGATCTTCTGAGTTCTGGACCATCTCCCGGGAAAAGGTTAATCCTTTTACAGGTTGTATTCTTGCCATATTATTCCTTCATCATCCTATCGATCCTTCCATTTGCAGCTGGATCAAACGATTCATTTCTATCGCATATTCCATGGGCAATTCTTTCACCAGAGGTTCGATGAAACCGGACACCACCATACTGGTTGCCTCTTCTTCGCTCAATCCTCTGCTCATTAAATAAAAGAGCTGCTCATCTTCAACTTTTGAGACAGATGCTTCATGGCCAATGGTTACATCCTGTTCATCCACCTCAATATAGGGATAAGTATCCGA
>CAXMRF010000001.1:51091-59873 GCA_964195965.1 uncultured Nitrosomonadaceae bacterium | reverse complement strand
CGTGAATGATCATCAAGCAGCAAAGCATCACAAACCACATTGGATTTGACGTTGGTGCTGCCCTTATTGACGCGCACCAGTCCGCGATAGGATGCGCGACCTCCATCCTTGCTAATCGATTTTGAGACGATCTTGCTGGTTGTATCCGGCGCAAGATGCATTACCTTCGCTCCGGTATCATGGTTTTGCCCTTTTCCGGAGAAGGCAATAGATAGAACTTCCCCATGAGCACGTTTCCCCACTAATAAACAAGATGGGTACTTCATGGTGACTTTGGAACCCAGGTTGGCATCCACCCATTCCATGGTTCCATTTTCTTCAACGCGAGCTCTTTGAGTCACCAGGTTATATACATTATTAGACCAGTTCTGGATTGTTGTATAGCGAACCCGGGCATCTTTTTTGACAATAATTTCTATCACACCACTATGAACAGAATCCGTAGTATAGGCAGGCGCAGTGCAGCCTTCTACGTAATGGACTTGAGAACCTTCATCAGCGATAATTATTGTGCGCTCAAATTGACCAATATTGGCAACATTTAATCTGAAATAGGCCTGAAGAGGTAATTCCACCTTCAATCCAGGCGGTATATAAACAAATGATCCCCCTGACCAAACAGCGCTGTTTAATGCAGCATATTTATTGTCTGTATAAGGGATTACTTTGCCAAAGTATTCCTTGAAAAGTTCAGGATGCTCTCTCAACCCATTTTCAATACTTTTAAAGATTACCCCCTGCTCTGCCAGCCGCTCATGAATACTGTGGTAAATCATTTCAGATTCATATTGAGCGCCAACACCAGCTAAAAATTTCTGCTCAGCTTCCGGGATCCCCAGTTTATCAAAAGTATTTTTGATTGAATCCGGAATATCATCCCAGGAATTCGCTTCTTTTTCAATCGGTTTAACATAATAATAAATGTCATCCAAATCCAGGGTTGACAGATCAGGACCCCAGGTAGGGGTTGGTCTTCCTTCAAAATGTTTCAGGGCCTTCAACCGAAATTTTAACATCCATTCCGGCTCCCCTTTCATTTCAGAGATTTGTTTGACAATATCCTGATCCAGTCCTTTTTTACTTTTAAATACGTGAACTTCTGGATCACTAAATCCATATTTATAATCACCAATACTCTGAATTAATTTCTCGTCTGTTGACATGAGAAAAACTCCTGCACAATAAACTTAGGAAACGCGGAAATTGTAACGATCAGGCAGTGTGTTTTTCCCGAAGCCACTCATAACCTTCATCTTCAAGTTTCAGAGCCAGTTCAGGTCCACCAGATTGCACGATTTTTCCATTTAACATAACATGGACAAAATCCGGTTTTATATAATTTAATATCCGCTGATAATGTGTAATGACCAATACACCTTGATTTTCACCGCTGATCGCATTGACGCCATCCGAAACAATTTTCAAGGCATCAATATCCAGCCCCGAATCGGTTTCATCAAGGATAGATATTTTTGGTTCCAGGGTGGCCATTTGTAAAATCTCGACCCTCTTCTTTTCTCCGCCAGAAAAACCATCATTGAGATACCTTCCGGCAAAAGATTCGTCCATTTTCAAGAGAGCCATTTTTTCTTTTAATTTTTTTCTGAACTCCGGAATGGAGATACCCTTATCTTCCGAATTTTCCAATTTCCGGTGGGCATTAATCGCAGTGCGCAGGAAATTGGCAACAGATACCCCCGGCACTGCAACCGGATACTGAAATGCTAAAAACAAACCCAATCCGGATCTCTCATTAGGAGCCAGCTTTAATAAATCATGGCCATCCAGGGTAGCTTCGCCTTCGGTGACTTTATATTTTGGGTGTCCCATCAAGGCATATGCCAGAGTTGATTTCCCTGTGCCGTTAGGACCCATAACCGCATGCACTTCCCCGGATTTAATGATCAGGTCTACGCCTTTTAAAATTTCTGTTTCTTCAACTTTTACATAAAGATTTTTTATCACCAACTCAGACATGGTCGAATCACTCCAATCCTTGTTTTAAACAGCTTTCAGTTGTTTTTTTGACAGAGCAAATTGTAGCATAATTGCTATTCAAAGTCAATATTTTAGATAATTATCATATAAATTATTGACACAACCCCTATTCAATGTTAGACTTTTGATGGACAAGTAAAAACAAAGAAGGCATTTAATGAGCAATACCACCCGAAAAAGAGTTCTTCATTCCATGCTCCTCAATCAAAAGAGGACCATAAACGAATTGGCAGAATCTGTTGAAATCAATCCAATATCAGTTCGCCACCACGTGAACAAACTGGAGGCTGATGGATTGATTCAGTCAAAAGAAGAACGCCATGGTGTTGGCCGGCCCAGGCTGGTTTACAGCCTAACCGATAAGGGCATGGAACAATTTCCACAAAGATATCTGCAATTAACCACAAGATTACTGGATCAGCTGAAATCGAGTTTGCCAGAAAAGGTCCTGGGGGAATTCTTTCAAGATTTAGCAGAAGGACTTGCTGAAGATTTGACAAAAAACGTCAATCTGGAGGACCTTGCACTTAAAGAACGTTTGGAACTACTTGAGGAAGTCCTGACCGAAGAAGGATTTATGGTCAACTTCCAGGAAGAGGATGGAAATATTTATATAATTGAAGCCAGCTGTCCTTATCATCATCTGGGGGAAAATTACCCAGAAATCTGTGTTGTTGACCAGGAACTAATCGCCCATTTTGCATCCTCTACCCCCGAACGGGTGGAATGTATCCTGGAAGGAGACAAACAGTGCAAATACGTGATAAGAAATAACGCTGATGAGAGGTAGCACATGATAGTTGACAAATGGGAATTGGGAAATTCAGATCGTGGTTTAGCGGAATCTCTCCATATCGCTTTGCAGGATGTAATGGATCCCGAATTGGGCATGAACATCATTCAATTAGGATTGGTGCGAAATGTGGCTCTCAAGGAAGAAAATGCGCTGGTAACCATGATCTTAACTACGCCGTTTTGTCCTTACGCTCCCCAATTAATGGAAGCCTGCCGGAGCAAAACCGAAGAAATTCTTGGCATTTCCACAACAATTGAAATGGGGTTGGAATTTTGGGACCGCTCTATGATGGAAGACGATTCAATTGACTGGGGATTGTACTGAAAATCCTCACACAACCTTAAAACAGCGTAAACTTAGAGAGTTCTTATTCCCCCAACTGTATTCTCAGTTGGGGTTTTCTTTCATACAAGGGAAGTTTTCATGAGACCTTCTCACAAACACCCACCGCAGATATCGAAAAGAAAATTATCCGGGAAGGTTTTAATTTTCTGGAAAAACCCGGTGTTGAAGTATTCAAACAGGAAACTAGAATCGACCAGAGAATAATAACAAAAAAACAGCTCAATCCGTAAGGATGGATGACCTTCCTTCTCTCCCGCGGACTTCCCTTTATTGTTAGCATTTCTGCTACTTCTTGATAGCTTTTTGCACAGAACAACCCCCTTCAGAAACCCTTCCCAAATACAACCTTCTATGCTAAACTCTTCCTCGGTCATTTAACAAATTTACTTTCCGTCTCCGGCGTGCTGACCACACTGTCTGGAGGCTAACCCGTGGAAAGGAGGATATGATGCGAGATTACGAACTCGTCATTATCGTTACCCCGGAATTTGATGAAACCGCTACGGCGGATATTGTAGACAAGGTGAAAAGCTGGATAACCGAAGCAGGGGGATCTATTGAGTCTTTCGAAGAATGGGGAAGACAAAAACTGGCTTACTTGGTCCGCAAAAACAAAGAAGGCCAATATTTTCTCTTCACTCTAAAATTGGACCCATCCGCAGTTGCCATCCTGGAACGGAATTTCAGCCTGCAAGAATCAATTTTGCGTTTCCTGATTGTCAACCGTGAAGAATGATCCAATCCGATCAAAACCCAGATCCAGCGATTAATAAACGGATCGGATTTTCCTTTTAAGGAGACAATCCATGACCAGAGGTTTAAACAAAGTAACACTCATCGGAAGATTGGGACATGATCCCGAAATGCGGTATACCCCCTCCGGTAAACCATTGACCAAGCTGCAATTGGCAGCAAACCGGAGCTGGACAGCTGCAGATGGTGAGAAAAAAACTGAAACTGAATGGTTTAACATTGTCGCCTGGGGGAAGTTGGCTGAAATTTGCAATCAATATCTAAAGAAAGGCCAACAGATCTATATCGAAGGCCGATTGCATACCCGGCGCTGGAAAGACGAGGAAGGGATAAATCATTCTGCTGTTGAAGTGATCGCCCAGGAAATGATCATGTTAGATGGTCGTCCGGTGGAAGGTGAACACAATGAACCGCCAGCAGAGGAAGAGTATCCTTTTTAACTAGAAATGAGAATGAAATTATTCTAAGGAGTACCTAATGGCAGAGAGAAAAAAATACGATAGAGAGAGATATCACCAGGAAAGAGAATGCCGCTTTTGCGGAAACCCAAAAATGGTTATTGATTACAAAGATATCGAAACTTTGGGTCGTTTTGTAAGTGACCATGGAAAAATTCGCTCCAGGAGACAGACTGGAACCTGCGCGAAACATCAACGTAAACTGGCCCGAGAAATAAAACGGTCCCGTCACCTGGCACTACTTCCCTTCACAGGGGAATCACTTCGCTAGGTTGATACTAATTTACAATTTTTAGACTGTACAAAAGAGAAATCTTATGACGCCACAAAATAAAAAGTTCCTAGCCCATAAAGATAAAGAGGATCGCCAGAAGCGCATAATTATCATCGCCACAATCTCTGTGCTGGTAATCGTCTTTGCTTTGGTCGCTTATGGTGTAATCGATCGATATGTCCTTACCCCCAAAACCACTGTTATAGAGTTAGAGAATCATACAATCAAAGCAGATGAGTTTGAACAGCAGGTCAGGTGGATAAGACGCAACCTGATCGTTGACATAGACCAAATTCTGAATACCTTCCAGCAGCTTGGAGGCACACCAGAAGTTTTTTCCTATTTCGAGCAGCAGCTGATGACATCAGTAAACCAGCTTCAACAACCGCTCCTGATTGGTCAAGAAGTACTCCGGAACCTTACTTCCGAGATTGTGTTGCAGGTAGAGGCTGAGAAAATGGGCATCGTAGTCGACGAAAATTGGATCGACCGGGAAATTGAGGAAGCTTTTGGATATTATATCAATGGAACTCCCACTCCAGTAGTCACTGATACAATTGCAGATCTTCCCACCAGTACACCTGCAGAGGATGACCAGGGCGAACCTGATCCAACCGCAACTCCCCTGCTCCAACCGACAGAATACACGGAAGATTTATTCTCCAGCAATTACAACACTTTCCTTGACGATATCAAAAATCAAGGCATATCAGAAAATACTATCCGCAATATTGTAAGGATGTCTGTCATTCGTCAAGAGGTGATGGATGTTGTCACAGCCGATGTTGATCAAACCCAAGAACAGGTTTGGATCCGGCATATTCTGGTTGCAGATGAAGAAACCGCAAATGAGGTCGTTGAAAAATTGGCCGCAGGCGAAGATTTCGCTCTCCTGGCTTCTGAATATTCTCTGGATGACGTCAATAAAGAAAGCGGTGGTGACTTAGGCTGGTTTGCAAGCGGAATGATGGTGCAACCTTTTGATGAAGCTGCCTTTGCTTTAGAGGTTGGCGAGATCAGCGATCCTGTCCAAACAGATTTTGGTTGGCATATTCTTGAATCTCTTGGAAAAGATGATTTACTGCTGAACCAATCAGCTTATGACCAACTTCGCGATGAAACCTTTGGCATTTGGCTGGCTGAAAAAGAAGCCGCTTACCAACCCATAGTTAATGAGGATTGGTTAAAATATGTTCCATCTGAACCTGCCCTCCCCCCAGATTACCTCGCGTACATTCAATCGCTGACACTGGGACAGCCTCAGCTCCCGCCAGAAATTCCCACAGAATAAATTGAATTACAGTCAATAACAAAAATAGCCCCGTATTTCTACTCGGGGCTATTTTTTATTTAAAGGTATTTAATTAAAGCAAAATCAAATGTTGGATGCCATCAGCTGCAAAATCCAGCATTTTATCTAAATCTCCCCTGGTAAAAGTCGCGCCTTCTCCAGTACCCTGAACTTCTATATATTCCCCTGCCTGGTTCATAACGATATTTAAATCTGCATCTGCCTGGGAATCTTCCTTATAATCAAGATCTAAAACCGGTTCTCCATCGATCATACCCACGCTGATGGCAGCAACCGGGGACAGGAATACATCTCCGGAAATTTCCCCCTGGTCAACCAAATTTTGAATTGCCAGAGATAATGCTTTGTATCCGCCTGTAATCGAAGCCGTTCGAGTACCGCCATCTGCCTGAAGGACGTCACAATCCACAATCAGGGTTCTTTTCCCGAGCAAGTTAAGATCAAAAGCCGCCCGTAATGATCGGGCAATCAATCTTTTAATTTCCTGGGTTCGTCCACTGAGCCCTCGAGTTTCTCTTTTCACACGAGTTGTCGTTGAGCGGGGAAGCAGCGCATATTCCGCGGTGATCCAGCCCCTTGTGGAATCTTCCCGATCCATCCAACCAGGCACCTGGTTTTCAACCGAAACATTACATAAAACCCTGGTTGCACCGATTGAAATTAATACAGATCCTTCCGGGTAGTCAACAAAATCCGGCACAAAACTCACCGGACGGAGCTGATTATTCTCACGTCCATCTTTTCTAGCCATATACTATTCCTCTAAATTTGAGATCAAACAATTTGGATCTCGACGATAATCCCAAGATTATTAATGTTCCAGAATTTGGCTCAGGAATAGTTTTGTGCGGTCGTACTGGGGATTATTGAATAATCCCTCAGGAGTGGTATGTTCAACTATTTTCCCAAAATCCATAAATACCACTTCATCTGCAGCAGAACGCACAAAACCCATTTCATGGGATACACAAACCATCGTCATGCCTTCCTGCGCCAGGTCCAGCATTACATCCAATACTTCTTTAATCATTTCCGGATCTAAAGCGCTGGTTGGCTCATCAAATAACATGATTTTCGGATCCATAGCGAGTGCGCGGGCAATGGCCACACGCTGCTGCTGACCGCCGGACAAATTGGAAGGATATGCATCTGCTTTTTCTGGAATGCCAACCCTTGTTAATTTTTCCATAGCAACTTGTTTGGCTTCATCTTGTGATCTGCCGCGAATTACTTTCTGCGCCAGGGTAACATTATCCAGCACTGATAAATGCGGGAACAGATTAAATAACTGAAATACCATCCCAATTTCTGCCCGAATCTCATTAATTTGTTTTGCGGTATTGGTCAATTTTTCACCGTCTATCCATACTTCACCACTGGTCGGTTCTTCCAGGTGGTTAATACAGCGAAGCAAAGTTGATTTACCGGAACCACTAGGGCCGATCACAACCACGACCTTGCCCTTTTCAATATTCAGTGAAACGCCGTCAACAGCTTTAATCTCATCAAAATGTTTATAAAGATCTTTGACGACAATGATGTGATCGTGATTAGTCATGGATTTTTAACCGCCTTTCCAGAAGTTGAACAAGTAGAGACAGGATAACCGTCATCGTCAAATACAACACGGCTAGAATTATATAAGCCTCCCGAAAACGGAAAGTACTACCCGCGTACAAACGAGCTACCTGGGTGATATCCCTGACAGCCAGAACAGAAACCAGCGAGGAATCTTTTACCATAGCCACAAAGTCATTGCCCAGTGCTGGCAGCACGTTTCGGACTGCCTGAGGGAGAATTACATAACGCATGGATTGACCATAACTCATGCCCAGGGATCGGGCAGCTTCCATTTGACCTTTTGCGATAGATTGAATACCTGCCCGGAATATTTCAGCCAGATAAGCGCCGTAGGTAACTGACAGGGAAATAATTGCCCGTGAAATCATGGAAATATCCTGATTTGTTACCGCTGTAAACAGCTTACCCAAAAATGCCATATTTTGTTCTATTAGCCAAAATCCTATACCATTCAGACTATCAATTAAAACTGGCACGCCTACATAGGCGAGAAAAAAGATCAAAACCAGGATAGGAATCCCACGAATTAATTCTACGTAAAGACGAGACAAGTTATTGATAAATACATTTTTCGAGATGCGTCCCAACCCCGCTAATAACCCAAATATTATGGCAAACGAATAAGCAATCAAAGTAGTTTTAACTGTTATTAATAAACCTATTTTAATAAAATTAAAGGCACTATTATAGTTCTCATTAGTTGAAATGATAAAAAATGCATAAATGGCAATCAGAATAATTGCAAAAAACCACCACGGCAAGTCTCTTAGATTCCGTCTTTTTAAATCACCTGTCGTGGTAAAGGGTTCAATAGTTTGGTGTAGGTCAGACACTGTTTACTCCTCGGTGTTTTGTTCAAAACGGTGTGTGAGGAAAAAAAGCCCCACACACCGTTTTCTCTTTCAACTTAATAAGCGAGTTTCGACTGATTTCCTAAAGGTGTTTATTCCTCTGGGAAAAGATCATCATAGGTAATGGAGAAGTCAGAGCCAAAATAAACGGTATTAACTTCTGCCAGGAAACCATTCTGGGCCAATTCAGCAATCGCCAGGTTAGTTGGCTCAACCAGGGCGCTTCCCAGAGGGAAAATAAAACCAAGCTGATCACTGGACATGGAAGGACCAACCAATTTCAGGAGATCGGCGTTCTCGCCCAGGTAACCCTGTCCAGCGACTTCATCAATGATTACGGCGTCAATATCGCCGGCAATCAAAGCCTGAACAGCAAATGGGAACTGCTCAAATGCCTGAATGCGGTCATCAGGC
>CAXMRF010000001.1:0-50994 GCA_964195965.1 uncultured Nitrosomonadaceae bacterium | reverse complement strand
GCAGGTAGGTCGCGGCAGTTTCATAGTTAGTGGTGCCAGTCTGGGTACCCAGTTTAAGATCTTCATCGGCAACAATACCTTCGATAGATTCAAAACGATCTTCATCAGCACGAACCAACAAGCGCTGATCGAGATTGATGTAGCCAACAGAAAAATCGACAATTTCGGCACGGACTTCGGTAATGGTGATGCCATCACCCGCGGCGTCATATTGTCCATCAGAAACGGCCTGGATCATACCTTCCCAGGATGCTTCGACGAATGTTGGGACACAGTTGATCAAATCACAGATTGCATACCAGACATCATAGTCCCAACCAGCCGGTTCACCGGTTGCTGGATCAATATAATTGAAAGGCAAATAGGCGTTTTCAACAGCAATCGAAATTTCCACACCGCCAAGGTCAGCAATGCCGGCGGGGGCTTCTTCCACAACTGGTGGTTCTTCTACAACAACTACTGGTGCTTCTTCCGTGGTGCCGCAAGCACCAAGTAGAAGCCCTGTAATTATCAGAAAAACCAATAGATAAGATAGTTTCTTCATACGTATTCCTCCTAAGAAATTGGATAGGTCTAAACTCATTTTATTATATACTAATTTTATACAGTTTATGTTTCCTTAAACTCCTGACCTCCTTTTCCAGATGCCTGAAAATAAAAAAACTCTCCCTGGCCTAGACCGGGGAGAGTTTTGATAAATGACGGTGTTTCATTTGTACGCACAAACCGTCTCCAGTCAGAGGAGAGTATTCATAGGCATATGACGACGGTGTTTTCGGTTTGTGGACATAGGTAGGATCGTAACATCACTGGGCAAAGCTGTCAAGAAAACATTCTTTGATAAAAAAATTAGGAGAATTTATCCCTCAGGTACTCTACAACTTTTGAATCGATTACCTTTTTATCTCCATTCCACCGCTCTTCAAGGTTTTCTTCTCCTACTAAATTTCTCAACGCGGTGAGAGAGGACTCATCAAAAATGCCATTGATATCGTCCCCAAAGTGGCCTGTTTTTGTCATAATAGTTTGTAATTCCAGAGCAACGGTATTTAAAGGCACGAGATCCTCAGGCTTCACTTCGCCAAATAACAGGTGGTGGCTTTCGACCAATTGTTTAAGTTTTAATATTGGATATGGATTATCATCCACTCGCAAATCCAGGTAGCGATCATTGTCACCTCCATATCCTCCCCCTTTCCGGACAACAATCACTCCAGCAGCCTGGCGGCCTCTTTTATCGCCACCAGCTTCTTGTCCTGCTTCCAGAGCCAGTACCAGCCAATCCGCCAATTCTCCCCCTTCCTGGCGCACTTTTTCATATTGAGCAGCCATAGCTTCGACAGTACCAGGAACAAGAATATTGCCCTGGCAGGCATAACCATCGCCCACAATATGTCCTGCCCAATCATTGCATTTCTTCCCGGTAAATGCAGCAGCCCTGCCCTGTTTGTCAACCAGACCAACCTGGCGTAAATCTACCTGCTCATCATCTTTTGTTAATTCTTTGATGGTATCCTCTGCAGATAAACCATCTCGCATAAAATCCAATCCTCGAAATCCATAAGTAACATTGGCATATGATTGGGTAGCAACGGCTCCTGCGCCTGCCCGGGCCCAGGAAACGACTGCTGCTGCAGCCAGGAATTTTGACTGAACAGCAACACCCCATTCTTTCTTCTTGGGGTCATACGCAACAATGGAAAATGTATGAATAAGTTTATCCACAGTCTATAACCTGTCCCGGAATAGTCCGTTCAATTTAATACCTGATAATAGGCTTTGCAAGTTGATCCTTCTTTTTCTATCCCGCTTGTAATTAACTTGACCATTTCTTTCTGGGCAAGTTTGTTGATCAAACCCTCCAACAAACTGGGTATCGGACATAAAGTTCCTTTGACAGAAGCACCGCCAACACCTTTGGGGCATATCCGGCACGTATCCCCGGAAATTAACAATACGACCTGATCCTGTTCTGCTTCCTTTAAGTCGTATTCTCCTACCAGGCTTAGGATTTTATTTACATACAAAATCAGGTTCTTGATGACCTCCGCTGAGGTATCTCCCGGAACCGCATTCATATCTGGAAGAATCTCTTTTGCGTCCAGATACGCATATAAATAATCTGCTGCTCGTTTGGAAACAATATTTATTGATCCCTGATTGAGCATACCCAATTCACCTAAACCGCCAAAAAACGATGCAAAAAACGAGTGGTAAGGATTGAGATCTCGTTCAAGCACAATTTGTTTAATGTCTGGCATTACTTCCTCCCACAACACACCTACCTAAAGTTTGCGAAACTAAAGTATCTCGCTTAATTGATTAATGCATTTTTTACATTCATAAAATAACATCCCCAAACGGACATCTTTCTCTGCTAGCGATACCAGAATGGCATCAGCACCGATGCTATGGAGCAGAAGAAAACCTGATTTTCCTTCAATTAAAACCCGCTCCATATCACCGCGGTTCAATTCGTCACCGCTCCTGGAACTGATCGAAAGGATGGCAGCGCCCATGGCGCCGATCCGGTCTTCCTCAACTTTGTCTGGCAAACGGGATGCTATAACCAATCCATCAGTACTGACAATAGCAGTTGCCTGTACGTGAGGGACGTTTCGTTCAAAAGTGTTTAATATGATATCAAGCTGATCAGAAAGTGTTTGTGCCATAAAATTCCTCCTGGTTTACCAGGATAAGTTGATGAATAACAAATAATAGATCTAAAAACAACTACTTATCTAACTATTATATACCTTACTTTCTCCAAGAATATTATTTTCTTATCCAACCAGCCGGCGGGAAGAAACCTGGATTTATTAAGGATAATTATAGTCAATGGTACTCGAATAAGACTATCAATTTTGTTACTGGGAATATGGATCAGGTCGATGTGCTAACCCTTAGAAAGGGGAACAATTAACTCAGGAATCAATCACTTCATCTACTTCATCCAGTTTTAAGCTTAGCACCTGGCTGGAAGAATCATCGGACATAATAATGCCGTAAATAATATCCGCCACCTGGACAGTGTTCCGGTTGTGGGTGATGACAATAAACTGAGTATCCGTACTCAATTCCCTGATGAGTTTTCGATACCGGGCCACATTGGATTCATCCAGCATGGCATCCACTTCATCCAGAACACAGAACGGTGTTGGGGAAATTCTTAATAAAGAGAAGATCAAAGCTGCCGCAATCAAACTTCGCTCTCCACCAGATAATAAAGACAGGCCTTGTGTTCTTCTGCCTGGCAAACGGACATTTATATCAACGCCAGACCCGGTTAGATCATCAGGATCAGAAAGAACCAGTTGACCTTTTCCACCACCAAATAACTGCGTGAAGATATCTCTAAATTCAATAGCAACTGCATCAAAGGTTTTTCTGAACTCACGTTCCATCAACACATCTAATTCAGCGATTACTTCTTTTAGATCTGCTTCCGCTTTTCTAAGATCAGAAAGCTGTTCTGTTAGAAAATCATGCCGTTCATTAACTTCCCGATACTCATGCTGTGCTTCAGGGTTAATAGCCCCTAATCGTCTCAACTGGGCTCTCTGTTCCCTGATCGTTCCACCCAAATCTTTTGGGATCTCTTTAACTACGGCTAACTTTTGAACATATCCATCCAAGGGCAACGGAGTCGGACCGGAAATATCTTTGTTATATTCCAGTTCTACCAAACCGATATCTTCTTTAATTTTTTCCTGTATAGATTCTAATTTTTCCCTGTTTCGGGTCAGGTTAATATCAGCTTGCGCATAAGATCGCTCAGCTTGATTCAATATCCGTCTAGCTTCAGCTTCCTTGGTTTGCAATCCTCGCTGGTCCTGCTCATCTTTGGAAAGCTCAACATCTGTCTCATCAATCAAGGACCTGAGCTCAGTAATCTCTTTTTGAATAGTCTTTTCACCATCTCCCAGGAATGTTGTTTCATCAGCAAGTTCCGAAATTTGTTCCTTGTACTGATCATGCAGGGTCTTGTTTTGCTGAAGGCGGGTACTTGCTTCTGCCCAGGTTTTTTTACGTTCATCCAACCGCAGATTGACATCCATCAATGCCCGTTCTGCAACAGCTACCTGGGTTTCCCAGTGGGCCTGCTGTTCACGTTCTTCATCCAACGAAAAACCTTTTAGATCTTTAGCCGATTTTGATACCCGGTCCTCTGATTGAGAAATATCTGTTTGGATTTTTTCCAAGTCACCATTAATCCGAAGAATATTTTTTTCCTCTTCTGTAATATCATCAACCAGAGTTTGATGCTGGGTGGTTTCCCACTCAACCTGTCTCTCGGCACTATTCTGATCCAGGGTTGCCTTTCTGAATATTCCATCTATCTGGTCTGTTTCTTTTTTAGCTGTAGCAAAATCTGATTTTAATTTGGTCTCCTGGGTATCAAATTCACTCAGTTTCTCTTCCACCAGGGTAAAACTTTCTTCCAATTTTGAAATTTGTTTAGCAGCTTTATCGATCTTTTCCTGCCATGTTTTCCGCTGCCTGGATCGGCTGAGCACACCAGCCTGACCTTCATTGCCAGCGATGATCTCTCCCGTGGTATGAAAAACCTCACCTTTTAAAGTCACTGCTTTTGTGCCCGGCGGCTGGTCCCGCAGCACTCTATTCATATCTTTTTTATCTTTCATGATAAAAACGCGACCGAGCAATAATTCAATGGCTGGGCGATATTTTGGCGGAGCTTTTACAAGGTCTGCTGCAATGCCGATTAAACCCGGTATATTTTTATCGTATTTTGGGCGATCCAAAGCAACCAATCTGTTCAAAGGCAGCAGGACACCCTTGGTTGTTGCTTTTAACAGGAGATTCAGGGCCTGTTCAGATTCCCGCTCTTCTTCCAATATAACCGCATCAAGGTAATCACCAAGAGCGGCAGCAATGGGTTTTTCATAATCTTCCGGAACTTCAAGAAAATTACTCAATGTGCCCAGAGCGCCAGGGAGTTTTCCCTTCCGCGATTGGGTCAATAATAATTTTGCACCATCAGCATAACCAGCCAATTTTTGTTCGGCTTGTTGAAGAACTAGCAATTCAGCGGCAAATTGGCTGTACTCGGTTTTATTCTGAGCTAACTGACCAAACAAATCCTGGCGAATTTGTTCTCCAGATTTTTTTTCATAGATAATTTTTTCCAATTCGGCTTCAATATTGTCTTTCGCTTTTGAAGATTGATCAAATTTCTTTTTTAATACCAGGTATTCTCCATGAATATCCTCGTATTTCTTCTTGGCGCCTGTGATAATATCGTCGGCAGATTTTATCCGATCTCGCTTTTTGTCAATTTGATCTGCACGATCTGTTAATTGGGATCTAAGTCTGATTTGCTGATTTAGATATTGATTCAAATCAGTTCTGGCACTGGCAGTTTCAGCTTCCAGCGTTCCCATTTTATTCCGTTTTTCAACCATTAGATTACGGGCTTGGTCAGCTTTTTGTTGATACTCGTCCAAGCCGGCTTGGTCAGAGGCCACTTCTTTCTGTGAATGTTCAAGTCGTTCCTTGGTCAAAACAACCTGCTCATCCAGGCGAACACATTCCGTCTCCAGGTTCTGGATTTGTTTTTCCAGAGAACGCATTCTTTCCTCAGTAACAGCCCGATTTCTGGTGATATTTTCCTTCTGATTATGATGTTCAGCCAATTCCCGGTGCCAGGTATTCAATCGAGAACGTTGACTCTGCACCTTGGATTGGTTAGTGGATAAATCACGGTCATAAGCAGTTTGATTTTTTCGGGATTGATCCAGGTCTACCCGATGTTTGGCTTCCAGGATTTTTGCCTGTTTTAAATCAATCTGAACTCTGGACCAATGAAAGCCGTACCATTCCTGCAGCAAAACGCGGAGATCTTCCTTGACCTGATCATATTGCTCAGCACGTACAGCCTGGCGCTGCAAACTCTTTAAACGGGGTTTTAATTCGGAGAGAATATCATCTACTCGATCCAGGTTGCGGTGGGTTTTATCCAGTCGTCTCTCAGCATCCGCTTTTCTTGACCGGTACAATCCAATGCCAGCCGCTTCTTCAAAAAGGGATCGCCTTTCTTCAGCTTTTAACGATAAGGCAGCATCAACCAAACCTTGGCCGATAATTGTATAAGTTCTATCCGCCAGGCCAGATTGTCCAAGGAGTTCGTAAACATCACGCAATAATACTTGCTGGCCGTTGATTAGATATTCATTTTTGCCGTCCCGGAAGGCGCGGCGTGTAATCGATACTTCAGAAAAATCGATTGGAAGCCAACCATCACTATTATCAAAGGTAATAGTGGCTGAAGCCATACCCGCTCTTGGTCGCTGTTCCGAACCTGAAAAAATCATGTCCAGGGTCTTTTTCCCCCGGAGTAATTTATAGGACTGTTCTCCAAGTACCCAGCGGACCGCATCGGCTATATTGGATTTTCCAGATCCATTCGGTCCAACAATAACTGTAATTTCATCTGCAAACTCAAAATTTGTTTTAGTCGCAAATGTCTTAAATCCGTTTAACTCAATCGATTTTAATCGCATGAATCCTCAGTGTTAGTCGCTGGGGTGATTATTTAACTTTGAAAGTTTGTCCAGGGCTTCTTTGGCCGCTAATTTTGATGCCTCTCGTTTGCTATTTCCTTTCCCTGTCCCGGAAACAATGCCCTCCACACTAACTTTCACTTCAAAAATTTTCTCGTGGTCAGGCCCTGTTTCATTTATTGTCTGGTAGACAGGCGGGTCTTGAGTCCTGGCTTGAGTCCATTCCTGAAGCAGGCTCTTGGGATCATGGGGGTGGCCATCAACAAGAATTTCATCCACTGCTGGTCCGAAAAGAGGTTTAAAAAATTCTTCCACTGCCTCAATTCCCTGATCAAGATACAAACTCCCAATCAAAGCCTCAAAACCAGCACATAATAACGTTCGCCTCGATCTTCCGCCAGAAACAATTTCTCCCTGACCAAGTCGCATCGCCTTCCCTAGATCGATTACCCTGGCAAACTCGGCCAATTGTTCAGTCCTGACCAGCGCAGCTCTCACTAAAGTTAAATCCCCTTCAGCCATTTCTGGGTATTGATGATAAAGCCAGGCGCCAACAATAAAATCCAGAACAGCATCACCAAGAAATTCCAGCCGCTCATTGTCCTCCAATGCATCTGGATTTTCATTGATAAATGACCGATGTGTTAAAGCACGGGTTAACAAAGCAAGATTATTGAAACCAAGCTCTACTCTTTGATTAAATTCCTGGGGGGATTCCAATTCTACTGGACCCATCACCTTCCCCATGGATTACTCCCGGGAACTCAGGGTCAGCCAAATTCCTCAATCTCTCTCTAAGAATTTCGCTGTCCATCAGTTCCATACTGTCTGATTTGAATAATAAGGCTTAATTATACCCAATGGTCAAAGATAGGCAACGGTTCAAGTATTTTTTAAGCCATGTCCAGTCAAAATACATATGATCGGCTCTGGCATTATTGCATGGATTTGCTCTAAACCATTCCAGACCAGCGCTGATGTCAATTCAACATACAACCCAAGCCTTGCCAGCTCGTTATGCCCATCTAAAATATCCTGTTCAGCAACCTTTAAGAACAAACCTTCACTCTCCCGTACTGCGGCCAAAACTTCTTCTCCATGGTATGGATTGGAAATAGCTACCCCTTCAGCCAAAGTTTTTCCTTCAATGGTTTTTCCCAGAAAAGAATTTCCGGCAGTGAAAGCCTCATAAAGGGGATCAATAACAGCTGCCTGAACTCCAACCAATCTTGGCAATCGGGATATCTCACCACTCGCCAATAAAGCTTGAAATCCCAAGGCAATGCCAAGCAGTAAACTGCCATGGCCAACCGGAACCAGGATCGTACCCGGACATCCACCAAGCTGCTCTACTAATTCATAGGCTATGGTAGCAATTCCTGCAGTTCCATGCGGCAAATAGGCATGGCTGGCATAAACTGCCCCGGCATGCACTTCTTCCAGGACCGCTTCAGCAGCTTTGGATCTTGGACCGGGAACAGGAAGCACTTCTGCGCCGTACCTCTCTATTTGGGTCCGTTTGGGTCCAGACGCAGAAGATGGAATGAAAACCTTTCCCTGAATTCCAGATCTAGCGGCATAAGCCGCAAAGGACGCTCCAGCGTTTCCTGATGAATCTTCCACAGCATAATCTACATTTGCGGCCAACAACCAACTTGCCAAAACTGCTGTGCCCCGATCTTTGAATGATCCTGTAGGGTTTTGGCTTTCTAATTTAAAACCAATATTTTTTCCAAATAAATCACTCCAGATCAGCGGGGTATTCCCTTCACCCAGACTAATTACGGGGGCTTGTAAGGGCAAAGAAAAACTCTCCCTGTATCGCCAGATGCCTGGTAAATTTCTCTCAATCGAAGCTGAGGAGAATTTTAACCCTTCCCCAAAACCAAAAAATCCACCACAATCCGGACAACGATGAGGAAATTTATCTATTGGGAACTGTTTTTGGCATTTACGACATCGGATCATTATCAATTCCTGCAGACGATTACATTGTCTATGCGCAATATTAATTAGTTTCAACAGCGTTTCTCACCCGCCGCTGACATGCGGAAAAAAGGCAACGTCGGCATTATCAGAGAGCAAAGTTTTATCATCTGAAAAAACCTGATTGACTGATGTCAGCATGAATTTTACTGTCGAAGCAGCCTGGGGATACTGCTCTGTTAGAACCTGTTTCAGATCCTCAACTTTTGAACCAGGCGGCAGCTCAAACTCAAGCTTCTTTTGGCCAATCCGGGCTCGAATTGTGGAAAATAAGTATACCTGAACAGTTATCATCTATCTAAACCTATCCCCTGTTTAATGCAGTAATGATCACAACAGTTTTCTGGTGCAATTATACCGTAATCATTTATCTGCTAAAACTATCCACCTGACCTGGGACGCTTCCCAATTTATTGAAGGTTTATACCCTTGCTAAGGCAGACAGAATCAGAGCTGGGAATTACCCCCGTGTTATAATGCAAACGATGGAAAACAACCTTACCCAATGGAAAAGCGGGCTTTCCCGGACCAGAAAATCAACTTTTGGAAAAATCGCCACTTTTTTTGGCGCCAGTGAAATTTCCCCTGATACCTGGGAAGATTTGGAATCCCTATTCATTCAATCAGATATTGGTGTCCAAACCAGCCTGGATATCATTAATCAGTTAAGATCCCAGGTGGAAGATCACGGTGTAATTCGATCCGACGAACTTACCGAATTAATCAGAAAAGAACTCCGATCCAGGTTGATCAAACCGCCCGTTTTCCAAAGAGAAGCCAGTCCAACCGTAATTCTAATTGCGGGTGTTAACGGCTCAGGGAAAACAACAACAATTGCAAAATTAGGTAAACATTTTCTATCGCAGGGGTTAGAAATCCAATTTATTGCAGCAGATACCTTCCGGGCGGGCGCTGTTGAACAACTACAAATCTGGGGAGAACGATTAAATATCCCGGTCATTGCTGGTCAACAAAATGGCGATCCCGGAGCCGTCGTTTATGATGGAATTCAATCTGCAGTCGCTAGAAAAAAAGACCTGGTCCTGATCGACACAGCAGGACGATTGCACACCCGCTACAATTTAATGGAAGAACTCAAAAAGGTCCATCGGGTTGCCGGTAAAGCATTGCCAGGTGCGCCCCAAGCCTGCTGGTTAGTGATGGATGCCACCACCGGACAAAACGCACTCCATCAGGCAAAGTCATTTTTAGATGCTATTCCACTGGATGGTATTATCCTTGCCAAACTGGATTCTTCCGCAAAGGGCGGGATGGTATTCGCCATTCAAGAACAATTGGGATTGCCAATTCTCTTTGCTGGATTCGGCGAAAATTCGGACGACTTGGTTTCTTTTAATCCAGATTCTTTTATCGCAGGGATCATAAACCCTGACTAAGTGAGTGAGTTATGAACAAAAAACTAAAACGATATCAAAAAGATTTTGATTTTTCTTATTGCCTGGGAGTCTATCCCACATTGGAATTAATCAATACTCGTCCTGAAACAGTTCTTGCTGTTTTATTACACAGCAAGGGAGTTAATAATCAGGGCATTCAGAAAATCCGGCTGCTCGCTGGCAACCTCCAGATTGAAATCATTGAGAATGACAAGCTGGTGGAAAAATTGGCATCTCGAGGCAATACTTATGCTATAGGTGTGTTCCAGAAATACAACACCGATCTTGATCCTGATAAGAACCACCTGGTAATGGTGCATCCTTCCAGTATGGGAAATCTGGGCACAATTATGCGTTCCATGCTTGGCTTTGGCCATTACGATCTGGCAATAATTGAACCTGGAGCTGATCCATTTGATCCTAAAGTGATCCGGGCTTCTATGGGTGCAGTATTTCATCTGAGGATCAAACACTACCAGGCATTTACTGATTATTGGGGAACCCAGGCAAAACATACCCTGTATCCATTAATGACCGATGGGAAAATTGCCCTTCCAGATATAAATTTCCAACCCCCATATGCGCTAGTGTTTGGAGAGGAAGCCGGTGGTTTGGGTGAAGAATATCAGCAATATGGCACCAGCATTAGAATCCCTCAGGCCGATCCAGTGGATTCATTAAACCTGGCTTTGTCTGTAGGTATCACTCTTTATCACGGCTGGGTGAATAATAACTAAAAAACATTACCCTCTTTTTCAAGAGGGAGCATTATGGAGTAAAAAAATGGAATCCTTAACCAGAATCCTCCTGGAGAGTCAGAAAAAAATTCGGAATTTACTGGAGCGTCTTTGACGTTGCCAATAAAAAAACACAACTGGAAAAACTTCAAAAGGAATCTCAGGCAGCTGATTTATGGAATAACCAGAATCGGGCTCGCCGGGTTATGAAAACGATGGCCGCCCTGGATGAAGAGCTAAAAAGCTGGGCGATACTTGAGACACGACTGGAAGACGCATTGGAACTGGCAGCACTCGACGATCAAAGCTTGAAGGAAGAACTGAAAAGTGAAGTCACTGCAGTCCAGGAAGAAATTGAAAAAAGAGAATTTGATGCCATGCTCTCCGGAAAATATGACCGGGGAGATGCCATGCTGGCTATCCATGCCGGTGCCGGCGGTAATGATGCCCAGGATTGGGCTGAAATGGTCCAGCGTATGTACCTCAGATGGGCAGAAAAACGGGGATTTAAAACTGAGACCCTTGATTTAACAGCAGGTGAAGAAGCGGGAATAAAAAGCACAACCATATCCATCAGCGGTTTATTTGCCTATGGATACCTTCGGGCAGAAAAAGGCGTTCACCGCCTGGTGCGGATCTCTCCTTTTGATTCTTCCAATCGAAGACATACTTCCTTTGTACTGGTAGAAATTTTGCCCCAGGTTGAAGACGATAAGGATATTCAAATCAATCCCAGCGATTTACGCATTGATACTTTTCGGGCCGCTGGCGCTGGTGGACAGAGTGTGCAAAAAAATGACACCGCCGTCCGAATTACACATTTACCGACCGGTATTGTTGCCAGCTGCCAAAATGAACGCTCTCAAACCCAGAATCGGGAAATGGCCCTGAAAGTACTCAAGGGTCGTTTGCTAACATTGCAACAGCAAGAGCACAAAGAAAAGATTGAAGAACTTCGGGGGGAATATCAAAAAGCAGAATGGGGAAGTCAAATCCGTTCCTATGTACTGCATCCTTATCACATGGTAAAAGACCACCGCACAGATTTTGAAATGGGAAATACTGAAGCAGTTCTGAATGGAGATATAGACCCATTTATCGAAAACTACTTACGAATGACTCTTGGGGACAAAGCAACATAAATATCCCTGCAGCAGTGGTGTTATCAAGTGTGGGACAGGTCCAAAATATAAACCCGGTAATTAATAACTTCCTATCTAGATGTCAGAAGGAGGATACTAATGGCTAAAAAGATTGGGCGGATAATTCTTGGCATAGTAGTTGTTTTGGTCTTATTAGCATCGCTAACAGCTCTTATTGCACCTCCCCTTGTTCGAAGGCAAGCAGAGAGTTCCTTTCCCCAGGTAGACGGTGAAATCCAGATCTCAGATCTGGATGGACCGGTAGAAATTTATCGGGATGGATATGGCATACCTCACATTTATGCCTCTACACAGCATGACCTGTTTTTTACCCAGGGTTATGTCCATGCCCAGGATCGTTTCTGGCAAATGGATTTCTGGCGCCATCTGGGTGCGGGAAGGCTCGCTGAGTTGGTCGGTAAACCCATGCTGGAATCGGATAAATTTCTACGGACTTTGGGCTGGGAACGAGTCGCCAAACAGGAATTGGGAATAATTGATTCCGAAGAACTGGCCATCCTTGATGCCTATTCAGCAGGTGTTAATGCATACATTGAACAGACTAAAGGAACTTCATTAAGCCTGGAATATATGTTTCTGGGTCTGATTAATTCGGACTATGAACCCTCTCCATGGACTCCCCTGAACAGCCTGACCTGGGGAAAAGCGATGGCCTGGGATTTGCGCGCTAATCTGGGATCAGAGATTGATCGGGCAAAACTATTAAAATCTTTACCGCGCAATCAATTAGAGTTTCTCTTTCCCTCCTATCCAGAAGATCATCCTGTTATCGTGCCAGATTTTTCCACTAAACAAGGAAACAGTGACCAGGATATTTCCCAAAATCGCTCAGAACTATCTTATACAGAAGAAACCATCTTACTGACCGTGGCTTCTCTCCTGGAAAACATCCAATATTCTGCTGACAATTTGGATCAAATCACCGGAGGAGGATTCCAGTCGGTTGGATCAAATAGCTGGGCAATTAGCGGAGATCTGACAGATACCGGAAAACCTTACCTGGTGAATGACCCTCACCTGGGCTCCCAAATGCCCTCTATCTGGTACGAAGTAGGTCTTCATTGCCAAGAAAACACAGAGGATTGCGAGCTTAATGTAACGGGATTCTCATTTGCTGGCGTGCCTGGAATCATCATCGGGCACAATGACCGCATCGCCTGGGGCCTCACTAATGTTGGCCCGGATGTTATGGACCTCTATATCGAAAAAATAAATCCCGATCACCCCACCCAATATCAAACAGCTGATGGCTGGGTCGAAATGGAATCAATTATTGAAGTCATTCAAGTTGCCGGTGAGGAACCCGTTGAACATCAAGTATATCTAACCCGGCATGGTCCCATAATCGGATCCGATTATGGCTTAGATGATTTTCATGAAACAACCGGATTAGCCATACCAGATAATTACGCCCTGGCTTTACGGTGGACAGCCCTTGAGCCCAGCTGTGTTTTTTGTGCTATATGGGAAATAAACAGGGCTGATAATTGGGAAGATTTTCGCCTGGCAGCCCAAACCTTTGCTGTACCTTCACAAAATCTGCTTTATGCTGATGTGGAAGGCAATATTGGTTACCAGATGCCAGGGAATATTCCTATACGTGTTGAAGGGCATGATGGCATGCTCCCAGTGCCTGGTTGGAATGGAGAGTATGAATGGCAGGGATATATTCCGTTTGCTGAATTACCCCACTCGCTAAATCCTCCTCAGGGATATATCGTTACAGCCAATAATGCCGTGGTGGGTTCAAATTATCCCTACCTGATAACTGAAGAATGGTCACTTGGTTTTCGGGCGCAGCGAATTGTGGACCTGTTGGAAGCAGCGCCAAAACCCATCAATCTAACCACCATTAAAAAAATGCAGGGAGATAATTATGACCTTCTGGCAGAAGTACTGGTTCCAGAAATCTTAAACCTGCAATTTTTAGATCCAGACCTGCAAAACGCACAAGATTTACTCCGCACCTGGAATTACCAGGCGGATATGAATTCAGCGCCGGCAGTCTTGTTTATGACTTTCTGGCAGAACTTGATCAATAACGCAGTTCAAGACAATCTTCCAGATGATTATCATATCGGCGTTGGATCAAGGGCTAAAGAAATTATTCGCCAGTTAGTCAGTCAACCGGATAATCCCTGGTGGAACGATCCATCAACTGCTGAAAGAGAAAGGCTGGAAGATATATTCCGGATGACTCTTGTAGAATCCTATCAAACATTAATCAAGCAACAGGGAAACGATCCCCAGGCCTGGCGTTGGGGGGATATCCATACCATCACCTTCCAGAATCAAGTCATGAGCAGCTTCCCATTGATCAACAAAGCCTTCAACCGGGGACCTTTTCCAGTCTCCGGCGGCAATGAGATTATTAATGCCACCGGCTGGAATCCTGAAAATCCCTTTGTGGTCGATTGGCTGCCGTCCATGCGCATGATTGTGGATCTGAACGATCTTTCCAATTCACTGAGCATACATACTACCGGGCAGTCGGGCCATGCCTATCATCCCCATTACATCGACATGGCTGATTTGTGGCGCAATATTTACTACCATCCTATGTTATGGGATTTTAAACATGTGCAGCGGCAGCAAGAATCATTGTTAATTCTGGCTCCCTGATCCAGATCTCTGTCGAATAATCAACCAACTGAAGAGCAGTTTAGAAAGAACATTCCTGAACTGCTCTTTTATTTATCCTTTTCCGCAGAATCTCTGATACTATCTTCAGCTTCTGTCCTCTATTTACAGTCCGCGGTCAGGCAACCAGTTTCACCATCACCCCGTATATTCAATTTTCCTCTTGCCAAGAAAAGGCTCTCTGTGTATAATATAGAACATACGTTCTAGGATAATATATACAGCCATGTTCCCTACCCGTGTTTTAGACACTCTCAAATATTTGCTTTTCCCGGCCCAATTTGTCAAATTGGATCAATCGTTAAGCCTGGCTCTCGCGCGTCTGGCTGAAGAGGAGGAACAGTCCTTAAACGCGGTAGGCCAAAGAATGTTAAATTTTGCTCTGCAGCACCGCCAGGAAGCCACCAAAAACCTGAAAACCTGGAAATCTCTCACCCCCCGGGAAAAAGAGATCACCGCCCTGGCCTGCTTAAGCTTTACCAACAAGGAAATCGCTGACCAATTGATCATTTCTCCAGCCACCGTTAAAACTCATCTACGCAATGCCAAACGCAAATTCGGTCTGCGCAGCAAGTTAGAGCTGCGAAAAATCCTCTCCGACTGGGATTTTTCGCAGTGGGCAGCCTGAGCTGCTTGATCCATCTTCCCCCATTGGGGTAGCCCTTTTTTCATCCCTAATTTCAGCCAAACGGCGATAGATTACTACCCATAAGCTTGATAAAGTTAGCTTATGGAACTTATACCTCTGACTCATACCCCTTCTTTGCAGTTGCTGATCGCGCCTTTGAACTTCCAGCGGGAGGCTTCACTGCAATTTATCGCCGGACTGGCCCAAATCGGTCCAGTCCGCATCCTGGATGGCGGGAATCGTTTTGACGTGCTGACCCTCAATCGGGAACTCAGACGGCGAGATCTCCCCCTTTATACAGCCCTGGAACGCATCCAGGTTGCGCGGGCATTTACCTGTTATCAAATGACAACCATGCTGGAGGGTCCTGCCCCGGAAGGTATTCCCACCCTGGTGCTGAATTTACTTGCCACTTTCCAGGATGAAAACGCTCCTCTGTCTGAACGACTCAGGCTATTAAAAATCTGCCTTCATCACTTAAGAAAAAATTCCCGCTATACTCCGGTTCTGGTCATTCTCCACCCGCAGCCCGCGGAAGAACCTTTTTTAGTTCAAATCCGGGAAGCTGTGGATCAGGCCTGGATTTTTGAACCCCATCATCCTGCCATTCAACTTGCATTGCTCTAAAAAGGAAATCTTATGGGACGAACAGTAACCTCGATTACACAAACTTTTCTAAAAGAACGGGCCGCTTTTTCCCGTTTTCGCCGGGCCTTGCGCAGCAGCGACCAACAAGTTTTAGATGACTTATTTGCCTCGGCTCAAAAACATCTCGCCGCTGCCTCTTATGCATCACATGCGCTTCCTTTTGAGACTTTTTTGCTGTCCATGCTGCTGGAGGAACACAAAGAAATCATTCGATTAAGGCAGGAAGTCGCAGAACTTCATCATGGCCTCCGGCAATGAAGTCCACGGCTGGTTGCTGGACATCTACCCGGATCCAGACCAGGGTGTAATTCTCTGGTTTCTAGACGAGGATGGCGTCCGTCGGCACCGGCTGCACCAGCCCTTTCCAACTTCCTTCTACGTTCACGGCCGCAGCGAGGATTTACGCATCTTGTGGCGCTATCTGAAATCTTTGCCGCTGCAGCTGCAGCTGTCACGTGCCGAAGAACAGGACCTTTTTGTAGAACAGCCTCTCGTGGTGTTAAAAATCGTAACTGAAACCCCCCTGGTTCAGGAAAGGCTTTTCCATCAATTGAAAAAAAGCTTTCCTGATCTGACTTATTACAATGCTGATATTTCGGTTGATCTTCGTTACGCGGCCCAAACCGGCATTTTTCCCTTGGCACGCTGTCAGGTGTTGGCCACAGAGGAAGGTGAAATTAAAACGCTAAAAATCCTGGACTCGCCCTGGACCATCGATACCCCGCCAGTTCCCCTGCTGGTGATGGCTTTGGTCCCTGATTCCAATCCGGATCACAAAGAGCCGGCCAACTTAAAAGTACATCTGGCGGGGAAGCACTACATTCTCCCTTTCAGGGATGAACGCAGTTTGCTGATTAAACTGCAGGCTTTGCTCCGCCGTTATGATCCTGATTTGCTTCTGACAGTCTGGGGGGATAACTGGCTGATTAACAAACTTCACCAATTAATGGAAAAACATCATCTTGCTCTTTCATTAAATCGGGAGCATGACCGTGAAGTTGAACGTCGGGAAGAACGTTTTTATCATTCCTACGGCGGGGTAATCTACCGCGGTCCCCAGGCTCGACTATTTGGCCGCATCCATATCTCCACTGAAAACACAGTCATGTATCACGATTATGGATTGGAGGGTGTCTTTGAAATGGCGCGTGTGACCAGCCTGCGCATTCAAACAGCAGCCCGGGTTTCTCCAGGCACCGGTATTTCCTCCATGCAAATATTAACCGCCCTGCGACAGGGTGTTCTGGTGCCCTGGCACAAACAGCAGGTGGAATGGTCCAAGTCCGCGTATAACTTGCTCCAGGCTGACCGGGGTGGCATGGTCTACCAGCCAACTATCGGACTCCATGCCCATGTAGCAGAAATCGACTTCATCTCCATGTATCCCAGCATCATGGAACATTTTAATATTTCCCCGGAGACCGTTGGGAAGCGCGGTATAAACAGTACTTTTGTGCCTGAGCTTGAGCTGACCATTGACCAGGGCCAGCGCGGATTAGTTCCTGACACCCTGCAGCCTCTGCTCGATAAAAGGATCCGGCTTAAACAAGCCCTGGCGGGCATGAGCCCCCGGGATGAACGGTACCATCCTTATCAGGCTCAATCCTCAGCGCACAAATGGCTGCTGGTAACCTGCTTTGGATATCTGGGATATAAAAATGCCCGCTTTGGACGTATCGAAGCCCATGAAGCTGTGACAGCATACGGCCGGGAAGCGTTGCTGCGAGCCAAAGAAGCCGCAGAAGACTTAGGTTTCAGGGTTCTTCACATGTATGTGGATGGCCTCTGGGTTCAAAAGGAAGGTGCTTCTCAGGCAGCTGATTTTCAACCGCTTCTGGAGGAGATCCTGGACCGTACCGGGCTGCCAACCAGCCTGGACGGGGTCTATCGCTGGATTGCTTTTTTAAGCTCACGGTCGGACCCCCGAGTGCCGGTGGCCAACCGTTATTTCGGTTTATTCCAAAATGGAACCTGGAAAGTACGGGGCATTGAAGTCAGGCGCGATGATACTTCAGGTTGGGTGAAAAAAGTCCAGCGTGAAATACTTGATCTGCTGGCAGACGCCCCGGATGCAGGTAAATTAGTTCACCAATTGCCCAATATACACGCCCTGCTGCAAGCCAGATTATTGGCCTTAAGGCAACAAAAGATCCCTCTTGAAGAGTTGCTGGTATCCCAGAAATTAAGTCGAGCCCTGGAAGAATACAAAGTGCTTTCCCCGGCTGCCAGAGCGGCAGCTCAATTGGCAGATATCGGCAAACATCTGATCCCGGGACAGCGGGTACGTTTTATCTATACACGTGGAAAGCCAGGCGTTTTTGCCTGGGACCTTGAAGAAAGGCCAGATCCCGGCATCGTTGATTTAGATCGATATGCCGAATTGCTGTGCCGGGCAGCCTTTACCCTGCTCCAACCTCTGGGTGTAAAAGAACAAACTCTGCGCTGGTGGATGTTTACCAATGCTGGCTACGGCGCACCTCCAGGATTTTTACCCGATTCTTGCTTACAGGAAATGCCTCTGCTGGGAGAATTAAGCGGGTCCTCGTCCCCTCTTGGATCAATGTTTCTGTCCCCATTTAATCACGGGGTGGACATTTTACATCAGCAATCACCTTGACTTAAACCCTGCCACTCCGTATAATTTACCTGTTATAAAAACGAGTAATTACCGCATATATTTGTGTTGAAATAATGCAGGAGCTAAAGATATGACACCTCTACCAAAACAACGTATATCCCGGGGTCGAAAGAACCGCCGCCGCGCCCACGATGCTTTAAAACCAAAACAGTTGGTGCAATGCAGTAACTGTGGAGAAAAACGCCTTCCCCACCGGGTTTGCCCACACTGTGGTTTCTACCGTGGCCGTGAAGTCATAGCAAAATAGTTTTTTTGCTAAATAAGATTAAAACACAGACGGGCCGTGACTATCACGGCCGTCTGTGTTTTAATCACCGATAGGTTATAATAAAAAAGATTCGCAGGTGAACACTTAAACTACAATTTGGGAGATACTATGGCAACAACTGAACGTCCCCCGGGAAAAACCACCATCGCCCACGGTGTGCTGTCAACGATTATCAGATTAACTGCGCTGCAGGTGGAAGGAGTCAGCCGCCTGGCTCAGGTTCCCAGCAGTGTCAACACCTTGTTTAGCCGAAATCGAGACGATGGGGTTGATATTACTGTGGAAGAAGACGGCTCTGTTTTTGCTGAAATTCATCTAATCCTGAATGACAAAGCCAATATCCGGGAAACCAGTAAACAGGTGCAAGAAGAAGTATCTGAAGCTATTTCAAAAATGGTTGGCATGGTTGTCGGCACAATTAATGTGCATATTGAAGATATTGATTATCAAAATGACGGGAGTCCTGAGGACTAAGTTTTATGAAGGACCGCACCCGTGCACGGGGGATTGCACTCCAAGCTTTGTATGAACTGGATATAACAGATCATCAAGTTGGTACAGTATTGAAAGAAAGAGTTATAGATGCTGGCCTAAACGATGAACTGATTGAATTTTTCCGTTTAATAGTTTTGGGTGTATTGCCTCTCCGCAGCAAACTAGACCATTTTATTGCTGAGCATGCTCCAGACTGGCCCTTGGACCAGGTTGCAGTAATTGACAGGAACATCATCCGGATCGCGCTGTGGGAATTTGCAGTTGCGGACAACATTCCTCTAAAAGTTGCCATAAATGAGGCCGTTGAGCTGGCAAAAACCTATGGATCAGATAGCGCCCCAAGATTTGTAAATGGGGTTTTAGGATCTTTGGCTGACCGGCAAAACGAAATTATGCATTCATTTCAAAACATCAGCGCCGAGGAAACAGATAAAACCGAATGAATATTTTTGGTATTGGTACCCTTGAGATAGTTTTTGTTCTGATAATAGGAATTCTGGTCTTAGGTCCCGAGGGGATGATTGAAGCCGGGCGCAAATTGGGGAAATTTATGCGCTCCATTATTCACTCTGACTGGTGGCAGAACATTCGCAAAGGGGTCAGTGAAATCCAACATCTCCCTCAACGTTTGATGCGGGAAGCTGAACTAGAGGAATTAAACGAGTTAAGGGAATTGACAAAAAATAGTTTCCCCAGCATAGGTACTAAAGATTTGATAAGTTCATCTTCCTGGGGCGGAAATCTAACCCCTAAATCAAAATCTGTGAAACAATCAACAAAAGTACCGGAACAACAAATCAACGAAGAAAAAAAACCAAAAGAAGCAGAAGAATAACCCAACAAGTTTCCGATCATAAAATTTATTAGTTTTTTATCAGCTTGGCTTGTCTACGCACAGTAAGTTTCAGCATTTTTTGCTGTTAGAATGTGCCCACGTAGTTCTAGTATTTACTCGTCTACTAAGACGAAGGGAGTGTGGATCTATGAGACCTGTCTTTGCCATCTCTGGGGGAGTATCTAAGTTTGCCAAAACTCGCCCGGACAAAACTTTTCAAGCGGTGATTAAGGAAGCTTACGAGTATGCCATCAATGATTTGGATATTAACCATCCAGATTTTACAAAAATCGTTGATGGTTCAGTAGCTTCTTATTTTTCTGATCACTTCAGCCGTCAGCTGATGGCAGCCATCATGGCCCAGGATTATCTTGGCTTATGCCCAAAACCCAGCCATCGTGTTGAAGGTGGCGGAGCAACAGGCGGGCTATGTTTCCAGGAAGCCTGGAAATCCATTGCCAGCGGCCATATGGACGTAGTAGTAGCTTATGGTTTCGAGACCATGAGCCACGTGGAAACCTGGAAGGGCAATGAGTTTATCGCTCTGGCCTCGGATGTGTCTTTTGATTATCCGGTAGGAGGTTTTTATTCCGGATATTATGCCATGATGGTCACTCGCCATATGAAGGAATTTGGCACAACTGTGGAACAAATGGCCCATGTCAGTGTCAAAAACCATATCAACGCCTTCCATAATCCCTATGCTCAAAAGAAAAATCGCTACACCATACAGGATGTAAGAGATGCCACAATGGTAGCCTGGCCTCTAACCAGACTGGATATTTGTGTGATGTCCGATGGCGCTGCAGCAACCATCCTGGCCTCCGAGGAAGGGATTAGAAAATTAGAGAAGGCTGGCGCAATAATTCCTCGCCCCTTAGTAAAAGTAACTGGCATTGGCAGGGGTACAGACGCCATGCGGATGTCAGATCGCCCTCACGTCGATTACGACACATTTATCGAAGATTACGCAACAGAAGAAGAAAAAGGATCTTCGGAAACCATAAAATATTACCAGGACCTCTGGGCGCACGGCACCAGGTATCCCGGTATCCATTCCTTTAGAGCTGGACGAACGGCAGGCAATATGGCTTATAAACACGCCGGCATCCAAAACCCCCTTCAGGATCTGGATTTTATTGAATTGCATGATGCCTATACTTCCAGTGAAATTCAAACTTACGAGGACCTGGGACTCTGCCGGTATGGAGAAGGAGGACCATTCGCCGCCTCTGGCAAAGCTTTCTTGCCCGGCATTGATTATGGCTTAAAACTCACAGATAATCCTATCTGTCCTGTTAATCCATCCGGTGGGTTAATCGCCTGTGGTCATCCTGTTGGCGCTACTGGCCTGATGCAAGCAGTATTTGCAATCTGGCAGCTGCAAGGATCAATTCATCAGCATTTTAACGATCCAACCCTGCAAGTAAAAGATGCCCAGAAAGGCGCAATCCACTCCCATGCTGGGACTGGGACCTATGTAACTGTCAGTATTCTGGAAAAGGAATGAGGAGGAGCTATGGCAAAATTACCAAACAAACAACCTGAAACCCTGGGGGGTACGATTGTTCATAATCTGCCTTTTCCTTTGGAAACTACACCAGAAGCCCTTGCCTGGTTAAAAGGAATGGCGCCAATTCAAATTGAGCAGCCCTACAGCATCGTATATTTGCATTCTTATGCTCAGGATAGTCCCTGGTTTGCGGGTTTAACCAATAAAAAAATCCTTGCTAATCAGGATCCGGAAACCGGTTACACTTACGCAACCCCTCGCGGGCATGATATGTATACAGGCTCAGAAACAAATTGGATTGATATCACTGAAAATAAGGCTTCGATACACGCCTTCACAGTATGTCACTTCGGTTCTGAAGCCTTCCTCGATCAGACGCCGTATGTCCTGGTGCTGATAGAATTTGAAGATGTCGACACCCTCATGCTCAGTCGCTTGGTAGGAGTCGATCCAATGGAAGCCGACCTGGATTGGGTCGGGATGAAAGTCAAACCCAAATTCCTCAGGAACAGCCAACTTAAACCCACAGATATCTATTTTGTCCCTGCCTGAACTGCATCCTCAGAACTCCAGTCTCCCGAGACTGGAGTTCTGATTGGTTGTGCAAACAATCCTAAACTGGTCTATAATCTAGGAAATCCTATTTGATAGACTAGTTTGCTGTTTGTATGAAAGGATCTTCACAAAAAACTCCGATTACTAAATATTACCTCCAGGAATTAAATTGGCGGGATTTTTTCAAAGTATTTCTCCCGCTGATTATTCTAGTGCTGATGCCTGTAGGTTATGGTTTTTGGCGTACTTTATACGGCTATTCTTCCTTTGGCCCTGCAGCAGCTGCAACCTGGGGGAAAAACTGGTTCTTTGCCGGTGGAATTTTGGTGATCCTGGTATTAATCTATACTTTTCGACGGCTAAAAAAAGCCCACACCTGGATCAATTTATATCCCTGGGGACTCTTTTTTCATTTTCCTCCCGGACGAAAACGAAAGATTAAATGGGAAGAGGTTCAAGGTATCACCAGTTATTCAATCAATACATCATTTTTAGGCTTATTCCAAAAAACTAAACATTATTTAATTCTTTATACTAAAAAATATGCTCCCCTTCGTTGCCATCCCGATCTACATGACCAGGCGGGGCTAAAAAAAATCATCAAAAAACATACTTACAAGAACTTAAAACCAAAACTTATTCAAGCTTTCCAAAATGGGATAATTATCCCGTTCGGCAGTATTTCAATTTCCAAAAACAATCTAATTCTCCCCAAAGTGGAAATTCCCTGGGACTATATCGATGGAATTTCGGTCCAGAAAGGCATTTTTATCATCAACCTCACAGCCCAAAACACAATAGAAATCCCTATCCGTAAAATTATTAACCTTGAAATACTTATTCACCTCATCAAAACGGAGATCTGACATGCCGGTTTCCCACAACAAACGCAATTTTTCCGCTCTGATCATCCTGGTTAGTCTTTTACTCGGCAGCTGCAGCGGATTTTCACTGGATGGGATCCTTTCCAATCTGAATCCTAGTGGTCCTGTGGACAGCATGGTAGAAGTGACTTTTTATGTTCAAATTCCGTTAAACACCCCGGAAGGGGAAATAATTTACCTGAGCACCCTGGATGAGGTCACCGGTTTAGGCGTGAACGCTACTGCGCACCCCCTGGAACCAGCTCTGGGAGACGCAAATATAGATCAGGGCTTGATTTATAAAACTACTTTAACAGTTCCCCAACATGCCATTTTAAAATACCGCTATACAAGACAAAACCAATATGCTGTTATTGAACACACCCAAGCTGACGAACAGGTCCGCTATCGATTGGCACAGGCAGATAATCCATTAGAAATCCGCGATGTAGTCAGCAAATGGTCTGATACAGATTATTATTGGCCTGAACCCGGAAGAATTTCTGGCATTATCAGGGATACGGCTTCCGGTGAACCTGTTCCAGGCATGCTGGTCACTGGTGGCGGGGTCCAGGCTTTTACTACTGCTTCCGGTTCATTCATGCTGCCAGGTCTACCCCCGGGAATTCACAACCTTGTGGTTTTTGCGCCTGATGGCAGTTATCAAGAAATTCAGCAGGGAGCGGAAGTTGCCTCCCAGGCGAATACCGAAGCAAACCTGTCCATCTCCCCGCGTGATTTTGTAGATGTAACCTTTTTGGTTTCAGTGCCTATTGGTACCCCGGAAAACAGTATCCGTCTGGTAGGCAATCTCTATCAACTAGGTAATACATTTGGGAATCTTCCAGGAGGAATGAATACAATTCCTGCAAGAATGCCCAGATTGACCGCTGCGGGTGAAAACCGTTATGGCATTATTCTGTCACTTCCTGTAGGCGCAGAAATTCAATATAAATACACCCTTGGTGATGGTTTCTGGAATGCCGAACACAATGAAGATGGCTCTTTCCGATTGAGAAGATTTATCGTACCAGACCAACCAGTTCAATATTCAGATGAAGTCCTTACCTGGAAATCGGGAACTAAAAATTCCATCACATTTGATTTGTGGACACCGGATCATACACCGGTCGGAGAAGAAATCTACATCCAATTTAATCCTTATGGTTGGACAACCCCGCTGCCAATGACCGAAGTAGCGCCCAATCATTGGGTGTTTATCCTCTTTTCACCCTTTGATATCATTTCAGATTTGTCCTATAGGTACTGTAGAGAAGGTGAATGCGGTGTTGCGGATGATGTTTCAACTATAGGCAGCTTTGCTGCTGGCCGTGAGGTGGTTCCGAGCGCTGAGCCGCAATATGTCGCAGACAGTGTTGAGGATTGGGCCTGGTTAGAATCCAATTTACCAGCTGAAGCTATTCCCCTTCCCATCATCACCTCCAGGGGAGAAAATTTCATGACCGGGATTGAGTTTATGCCCGGAAGTAAAGCTGGGGATGCCGTCCAAATGTCTTCAGCCATACCTGAGGTTGCGGGCACGAATAGCGGATGGATCATATTTACACCTACCTGGACCCATACTCATCTAAATCCACCGGTTATCGAACCGGATCCCAACCAAGATCCTTTATGGTTTGACCTTTCAAACATGTCTCGAATTGCTTACTCAGCGGGACTCAAGGTTGCGGTTCATCCACAACCTCATTTCCCAGAATCTCCAGAAATATGGTGGCAATCTGCTCCACTTGACTTCAGCTGGTGGAACAGCTGGTTTGATCAATACCATGATTTTGCAGTTCACTTCGCCGAGACTGCCCAAAATCAAGGGGCTGATATGTTGATCCTGGGTGGGGACTGGCTGACACCCGCTCTACCAGGCGGCAAATTAGCCAATGGGGATCCGTCTGGTGTTCCTGCAGATTCTGAACTTCGCTGGGTCGAAATAATGAATGACGTCAACGCCCAATTTTCTGGAACCATTTCCTGGTCTATGTCATTGCCAACTTCAAATCACCTTCCTGATTATCTGGAACATGTTGACCAAATACATCTTAACTGGCACCCATCATTAATTGTCTCTCCATCTTCCAGCCTGGAAGAATTAATTAATTTATCCAACAGTTCACTGGATGGAGAGGTCCGCAACTTTTGGACTGATTGGTTAAAACCAGATGATAAATTATTAGTCCTGCGGATCGCATACCCTTCAGTTTCTGAGTGGGATTCTGATTGTGTGCCAGCAGAGGATAATACATGCACTCCATTTTCTACATTTACTACACCTGCTCCATCAGTGATGGATTTAGAAACGGGATTATCAGAACAAGCACTGGCTTACCAGGCCTATTTATCCGCCGCTGTAAAAAAGAATTGGGTATCTGGAATCATCTCCCAGGGATATTATGCCCCCGCAATCCTACATGATATGTCAATCTCAATTCATGGGAAACCTGCCCAAGAAATACTCACCAAATGGTTCCTTGCATTAAAGTAGTTTTCCAAGGTTGATTGGTTTAAAGACATTTAAAGTTATTACTTTTCAAAATTAAAAAGTTTAATTCTATCGATGAATTGTTAACCTAGTATTGGAAACACATATTGCCCCTTGTAAAAACAAACACTATTGCTATAATACAAATCCATTTCAACACCAGACCCATCCATTGAGATATATGGATGGGTTTTATGTGTCAAAGATTATCTAAATACGGTGCAGTGATGCAAATGACGAAAGAAATCAATAAAGAACAGGCCCTTGAAGTAAAAAATCCCCTTGCACATTTGCTGCAAATTGGCGGTGACAAAGGATATGTTACGCTGGATGATATCTCAGCTATTTATCCCAAGGCAGAAAATAACGTAGATCAATTAGAAGAGGCTTTTTCAGCCCTCCTGACTGCTGATATTCCCTATGTGGAAAGTGAAGATGAAGCGGAAGAGCTGTTTGAAGATTCGGACGACGACGATCTTGAGGGTCCGACTAATAATTACTTAGACGACGGGGATCCCCTGGAAAACATCAGCACAAATGATACGGTTGGCCTTTATATTAAACAAGCCGGCAAAGTCCCCCTGCTAACCAGAACCGAAGAACAAAATTTAACCAGTCTAATTGACAATGGCCGCAAAGCACAAATACAGCTAGCGGAAGCAGTGTTGACTCTTGAACAACGGGAAAACCTGAGCGTAATTGTTGATGAAGGTTGGGAGGCATTTGAGCATCTCATTCAGGCCAATTCCAGATTAGTGATTAGCATCGCTAAAAAATATGTTGGTAGAGGAGTATCTTTCTTGGATTTGATCCAGGAAGGCAACATTGGCATGATGAGAGCCGCACTGAAATTTGAACGGGCCCGTGGATACAAATTTAGCACTTACGCCACCTGGTGGATTCGCCAGGCAATTACCCGTGCAATTGCAGATCAAGGTAGAACCATTCGCGTGCCAGTGCATATGGGCGATAAAATTAATAAGATGATCCGCATGCAGCATCAGCTGAAACAGGACTTAAATCGAGATCCAAACCCGGATGAGCTGGCTGAAGCCCTGAATGTAACTCCTGATGACGTGCAGGATATGATGAAACATGCCAGACGGCCTTTATCCCTTGAAATGCCCACCGGGAAAGAAGACGACGCCCAGTTAGGTGATTTTATTGCCGATAAAGACGTAACCCCACCAGACGAAGAAGCAACTGGTATCCTGCTTCGTGAACATCTCCAGGAAGCACTGGCAGAGTTACCCCCCCGGGAAACAAAAATTCTTGAAATGAGATATGGTTTGGTCGATGGGAGAACCCTCACATTAAATGAGGTTGGTAAAAAGATGGGAGTTACCCGCGAGAGAATTCGACAGATTGAAGCCCAGGCATTAAGAAGGCTTCGCAACCCCCGCATTCAGGAAAAGCTGCAAGCTTATCTTGATTAAAACTCATTTAATATTGTTTAAAATAAAAGCGGAACAGAAATCTGTTCCGCTTTTTTTATATTTGCAATGTTCTTATCTTATTTCAAGTAAAGGTCTCCCCAGGTTGTTGGATCCGCGTAGAACCGTCCTGGCACATTACTGACAACAGTTTGTTGTTTTAATGTTCCTGCTAAATCATTGTCAGAAATAGATATAGCAAAACCATAGTGATCACCTTCCGATGGATTTGTAACTCCGATAAGACTCCAGGGAATTTTTATTTCTACCTGATATCCTTCACCGCCTTTTAAAGCACCTACTTTAATCTCGGTCTTTTTACCAGCTTCTGTTTTTGGGAACCACATATAAGCTTGCGGAATTGAGGGGTCACAAGTTGTAGGTGGAGAAATCAGGGACATTGAGGCGGTCTTTCCTGAATTGATTGAACAAGTGACAATTCCACCTTGCCCCGGTGAAATGCCTATCTGATAATCGTCTGCCGACATCGCGTGAAGGTAATAATCAGCACTTACATAACGATCAAAAAGAATTTCTATACTATCTCCAAGATATATTTGTTCTTTGACCCCTTCCTGAACATATTTACTATCTTTAACCCTGACCCCGATGAACAAATAATCTTCATTCCAACCGATAACAACTGATCCAGAGGAATCCAACGACCCAGTCCAATTATCTTTTCCATAAACTACTTCTGTAATCACTTTCTGGATAGGTGGAGTCCATCCCGCGAGATCACCATCAATTGCATTTCCACTTTCCATGTATTTGGCAGTTACTGATGGGCCACTCCGCACTGCTGGTCCCCCATATGTCACCTCTATGGTCTTAGTGACTTCCGGTGTTTCCGTAATGCTACTGTCTTCAGTTTCGGTCAGTTTTGGCGTGCTGGTTGGCACTGTTTTTGGGGTTGCAGTTTTCTCTCCATCTTCGGAAGAGGAAGAAGATGCCGAGGTTGCAGGAGCGACCTGCGTTGGCTCAAACAAAGCAGTCATCGTCTTATCCGGAGTCGGAAAAGAAAAAGGTGTCGGAGTTGAAAATCCTGGCAATGTACAGCCAGTCAGAATAGCAAGGACTGTAAAAGTTACAAGAATATGGCGCAATCTGATTTTTTCCATGGAGATACCCTCCTCAATGAGGTTTCCTCAATTTCTATAGAACACATACATGAATTATAAACGAAAATAACATAGTTTATCCCTATTTCAAGGAGTTTACGGCCCTGTATACTACCAGCCATCCCAAACCCTCCACGCTGAATATATTGCAATTTTTATGCCAGATAATGTTCAATTTTCGCTAATAAATAGTTTTGAAACTTCCAAGGGCATTATGCCCTGCCTGTTGGGTTTGTGAATCCTGATTGAGAATTCATTCATAATTGGGTCAAGATTTCTTGTTTTCCCCCATTAAATAAAACACCCCGCCGTGCCGTGTGTGATTTAGTCTTGAACCTGCTTGAGCAGATTGGGTTCCGCATCAGAAGCTTCGCCTTGGCTCAGGCCTATCGCGTTACTCCATCAATATAAGAACCCTTACAAGAAGTGTTGGCTCAAAACACGTTGTTCACATCGCGAACACAGAAGGGTAAATACACTTTACCATACGTATTACAGACTGAAAAGGGGAAAACATCTTCTTATTATGGCTCTAAATCAAGCTTAATATGAAGCTCATCAAGCTGTTCTTGTTCTACAGTTGAAGGTGCATTTCCCATTAAATCCCGGGCTGACTGGTTCTTGGGAAAAGCAATTACCTCACGGATGTTAGGCTCATCAGCCAGCAGCATGCATAAACGATCAATACCCGAAGCGATACCACCATGGGGAGGTGTGCCATATGAAAAAGCACGCAGCATATGTCCAAAACGTTCTCGGGCAACATCCATATCCAGTCCAATCAATCCAAATATTTTCTCCTGGAGATCAGCTTTATGGATTCTGATAGATCCCCCACCGATCTCATGCCCATTCAGAACCAGATCATATTGTTGTCCTCGAACCTGGGAAGGATCTTTATCCAGCATATCAAGATCCTCTAACATAGGTGAGGTAAAAAGGTGATGGCTTGGATCCCAGCGCTTTTCTTCCTTATTCCAATTAACGAGGGGGAAATCAATCACCCAGCAAAATCCTAAAACATCCTTATCTGCCAATTCCAGGCGATCACGTAGTTCTTCACGCAACCTTCCTAAACTTTCATAAACTACAGCCGCATTATCTGCAACAAAAAGCAGCAAATCACCTTTTTCAGCCTCCATGCGAGAAATGATTTCTTTTTTAACTTCTGGGGTGAGGAATTTTGCAAAAGAGGATCTTTCTTCCCCTTCTGAAGTGATTGCAAGATATGCCAATCCCCTTGCCCCGTACTGTTTAACAAATTCAGTCAATTCATCAATTTTTTTCCGGCTAAAGTCCCCCAATCCCTTTGCATTTATACCCCTCACTAAGCCGCCTTTTTCAATTACGTTTGAAAAGACCTTGAATCCCGATCCTGGAGCAAGATCGGATATATCCTTTAATTCCAATCCAAAACGAATATCGGGATTGTCTTTTCCAAAACGGTCCAAAGCTTCTTGATATTTTATACGAGGCCAGGGCGTTTCCAATACTTTTTTATCCGGTCTCACTTCCTGGACAAGATCTGTATACAACCTTTCCAAAAGGTTCATCACATCTTCACGTTCTACAAATGACATCTCGATGTCCAATTGTGTAAATTCAGGTTGGCGATCACCACGTTGGTCTTCGTCACGAAAACAGCGGGCAATCTGAAAATATTTTTCCATTCCAGCAACCATCAGCATTTGTTTTAATTGCTGGGGAGATTGCGGCAGGGCATAAAATTGACCAGGATGAACCCTGGAGGGAACGATATAGTCCCGGGCGCCTTCCGGGGTTGTCTTAAACAAAATGGGAGTCTCAATTTCCAAAAACTCCTGCTCATCGAGATAATTCCTGATAAAAGAGACTATCTTATGCCGCAATATTATATTGTCCCTCATTCTTGGTCGCCGTAAATCTAAATAGCGGTACTTCAATCGGATTTGTTCGTCAACAGTTTCATCCTGATTGATAAGAAAGGGTGGTGTAATGGAAGAATTTAATATTTCAACCCGTGATATTTCAATTTCTATTTCACCGGTTGCCAGGTCAGTATTCTGCATACCCTCTGGCCGTGCCCTAACAATCCCAACAGCCTTAATCACCCATTCCGTCCGAACAGGTGTTAATGCCTCGTGAACTTCCGGGGATGTTTCTGGGTTGGAGACTATCTGGACAGTTCCAAACCGATCTCTTAAATCGATAAAACTGACCCCACCCAAATCACGCAGCCGATCCACCCATCCTGCCAGGGAAACTTCTTTCCCTACATCGCCTATACCCAGCTCACCACAAGTATGCGTTTTATACATCCATCCTCCACCTATACTTAAAGACAACCTTAGCTAAATTAATTTAGTTTCTGAATTATAGCATGCCTGCTTGAGAGCAAATCTGCGTGCGCTAGATCAGGAATAAAACACCCACTCCAATCAACGCAATCACGGTGCCAATAATTGCCCCCCATCCCATTTTTTCCTTAAAGTAATAAATTTCTATGGGTATCAAAAATATTGGGGATAATGCCATCAATGTGCTTGCTACTCCAATACTTGTGTTCTGCAGCGCGAACAAGGATAGGGAAACTCCCAAAAATGGTCCTGAAAAAGCCCCTCCCACAATTGCCCAAAAAGCCCGGGGAGCTTTTAGCACTTCATCAAATGTACTCCTAAATTCCCGCTGTAATATCGTGACCAACCAGATCACCACCAGCGCGATAAACATGCGTATAAAATTAGCTGAAAGTGGTGAAAAATCCCCTCCTAATCCATTCTTTGCCAAAACGAGACCTAACCCCTGTCCCGCAGCGCCGCCAATTCCAAACAGGATTCCCCTTAAATAATTCTTTTTCTCGACCGTTTGATTTTGGTTCTTGTCAACAATTACCCAACTAACACCGATCAGGGTAATCATAATCCCACCCACCTGCAATAAGGAAAGCTTTTCACCCAAAAAAATCCAAGCAGTAAATCCAGCGATAATCGGAGCCAGGCTCATCAACAACATAGATATCCGGGGACCTACCAAAACAAAGGCCTGAAATAGAAGTGCGTCCCCAAGCACCAGTCCAACAATGCCAGAAATTCCCAACCAGAACCAGCGATCCAATCCAGCACCTAATGGCCAGGGATTGCCCAGAAATATCCAATGCGCCAAGAATAAAAACAGGAAAGCAGCGATCAAACGCACACGATTGACAACAATAGATCCGACCTTCCTGCCTGCGGTCGTGAATAAAATTGAATTAGCGGCATAGGTCATTGATGTAATAACCGCAGCCAATTCTCCAAGATACAACATTTTTCCTCAATCATCGTATATATTAATAACAAGCTCTTATTGTACCGGATAGTATAAAAACATCAAATGTACTCCGCATTTCAATAGGCTTAAATTTACCAGTACTATTTTCCCGGAGGCACAAATGCAATATAAAATAAGCGGCACATTAATGGAATCTGTAGATATTCATCTAAAACAAGGTGAATCCATTTACTCAGAATCCGGGGGTATGGCCTGGATGAGAGGGTCTTTTGAAATGGATACCAGTACTCGAGGAGGATTGGGAGCAGGGCTTGGGCGTATGCTGGCAGGTGAATCCTTATTCTTAACCACATATACCTGTAAAAGCCCGGATGGATTGATCACCTTTACACCGGAAGTTCCAGGCAAGGTGATTGATCTCGTCCTGACCGCCGGTCAAAGTTTGATCTGCCAGAAAGATGCCTTTATGTGTGCGGAAGAAACAGTAAAGATTGAAATGCATTTCCGAAAAAAACTGGGCGCGGGGTTATTCGGAGGTGAAGGTTTTATTCTCCAGAAGATTTCTGGTCCAGGCACAGCATTTGTTGAAATTCCTGGCGAAGTTCGCATTATAGAACTGGGCACTGGCGAAAAAATGCAGGTTGATCCCGGACATATCGCCATGTTTGAACCAACCGTCGATTATGACATCACTGCGGTAAAGGGATTAAAAAATGTCCTGTTCGCCGGTGAGGGTTTATTCCTCGCCACTCTTAAGGGTCCCGGCAAAGTATGGCTTCAGAGTCTGCCTCTTTCCAATCTGGCCCTGAAGCTTGCCAAATATATGCCAACCAAACGCTGAAAAATTAACTAGATTTTTCGATAGGAAATCTCACAAATCCCTATATTTGTGAGATTCTTATTTTTAAATTTCTAGTCAAAGAAATTTTTAATTATCTGGAGGAATTTTTCAGTGTATACTGAGAGAAATCCAATCAAGGAGGAAGAATGGAGTTATTGAAAAATCGGATTCTCGCAGAGGGACAATACATTGGGAATGGTATTCTAAAAGTAGATGGTTTTATCAATCATCAAGTTGATCCAGTCTTAATGAATGAAGCTGGAAAGGAATTTGCCAAAATCTTCAAAGATATTTCCCCCACAAAAATACTAACAGCTGAAATTTCAGGGATAGCTCCCGCTGTTTCTGCAGGATTGCATATGCAAATACCGGTTGTTTTTGCCAGAAAACATAAACCGATCACCATGCCTGACCAGGTTTTACTGACCTTGTCTCCATCCCACACGAAAGGAAGGGTTGTAGAATTAATTGTTTCCCCAGAATATCTTGGGGCTGGTGAACGTGTATTGATTATCGATGATTTTTTGGCAACAGGAAAAACAATCGAGGGTTTGATTCGTCTGGCCGAAATTGCTGGTGCCACTATCGTCGGAGTGGGAGCACTGATCGAAAAGACTTTTGAAGAAGGCAGAAAACGCCTGGAAGACATGGGTATCCCCGTTCATTCATTGGCTAGGATTGCATCGATGACGGAAGATGCAATAACCTTTTATCAACCATGATTCAAGACACTATCGTTATCCTTGATTTTGGATCTCAATACACACAATTAATTACCCGGGTTGTCAGAGAACAATCAGTTTATTCTTTGCAGCTACCCTGGAATATCAATCCACAGCGCCTGGTCGATATTCAACCAAAAGGTGTCATCCTCTCCGGAGGTCCCGCTTCTATTTATTTGGATGGCGCTCCCAAATTACCCCCTGCCCTGATCCCTTTAAAGATTCCTATTCTGGGAATTTGTTATGGCATGCAGGCCATGGCAAGTGCACTGGACGGAGAAATAACCGCGTCGTCAGCAAGGGAATATGGCCATACCTTGCTAGCAGTCAATGAACCTAATCCCCTCCTGCCTCTTGGCGAACATAAAGTCTGGATGTCCCATGGTGATCAAATCACTCAACTCCCCCCTGGATTTAGTGGGTTGGCAACTACAGAAAACACTCCTATCGCGGCTATGGGTGATCCTGATCGTCGTTATTATGGAGTCCAATTTCATCCAGAAGTTAAACATACAGCAATTGGATCAACAATTATCAATAATTTCTTGTTCAAGATTTGCCAGGTTAAATCAAACTGGACACCCGAATCAATCATCGAGGAAAGCGTAGCGCATATAAAAGAGACTGTAGGGAATTCCAGGGTATTATCAGCAGTGAGCGGTGGAGTAGACTCCAATGTTGCAACTGCACTGGTCCATAAAGCTGTGGGAAATCAATTAGATGCAGTTTTTGTAGACACAGGTTTACTTCGAAAAAACGAAGTTCAGGATGTAGGAACAACCCTCAGAGATAATCTTAAAATCAATCTACACATCATTCCTGCAGCAGATAAATTCTACAAAGATCTTAAAGGAATTACCGACCCGGAAGAAAAACGCACCAGAATTGGTAACCGCTTTATTCGTATCTTTGAAGATCAAGCCAAAGATTTAGGACAACCGGATTTCCTCGTCCAGGGCACTATCTACCCCGACGTTGTAGAATCTTCTAGCCCCGATAGACCACAATCGGAAACCATCAAAACTCATCATAATGTGGGTGGATTGCCAGAACACATGGCATTTAGTTTGATTGAACCTCTTCGATATTTATTTAAAGATGAAGTGAGAAAGATAGGAGAAGAACTAGGACTCCCCCATGAAATGGTATGGCGCCAACCATTCCCTGGCCCGGGATTAGCAATCCGCTGCCTTGGAGAAGTAACGCCTGAACGGATCAGCAGGCTCAGAGACGCGGATGCCATTTATCTTCAAGAATTGGAAAGTGAAGATCTCCTGCACTACCGAAAGGACCAGGACATTTCTGGATCTTCTCAATCATTTGCTGTTTTACTGCCGGTGAAAGCTGTGGGGGTGATGGGTGACCAGAGGACTTATGAAGAGGTGATTGCATTAAGGGCTGTCACCACAGATGATTTTATGACAGCGGACTGGTCTCGTCTTCCCTCAGAAACTCTAGCCAGGATTTCAAACAGGATCGTAAATGAAGTTCAGGGGATCAACAGGGTAGTTTATGATATCACCAGCAAACCGCCCGGTACCATTGAATGGGAATAGATCAAAACTTACCAACGAGGATAAGTAAGATCATTCTTTCTCCTCTCATCAGTAGACAGGAATTTGTTATTCAAATGTTATTATACAAGCAGGCCTAAATATATTAACGTTCCTGTTATCCATTCCTGAAATTTATTAAGTTATACGACAAAAATATATTACCTTAACCCCAAAAAAACGCGAGATTATTATGCCTACCCCTTCTGATTTATCCGACAAAGTTATAGTTGTAACTGGTCCCGGCGGCAACCTGGGATCCGCAGTAATCAAAAGATTCAAACCAGAGAACCCTTCGTTTGTGTTATTGGATCGCCATTCTGAAAGACTCAACCAGCGATTTCCAGAGTTGGCAAAAACAACCGGACATTTATTAATACCGGATATCGATTTGGTTAATCAAGAATCTGTTCACGCAGCCATTCAAAAAGCCATTAATACTTTCGGTCATATTGATTGTGTAATCCATACTGCTGGCGGCTTCCAAATGGGAGAACAAGTTCATGAAATAACAGCTGAGAGCTGGAATCACATGATGGACCTAAACGTCAAAACTTTGTTAAATATCTCCCAGGCTGTTATTCCGCAGATGATACACCAACAATCGGGGAAAATCATAACCATAGGTGCCAGACCCTCATTCTCAGGAAAAGCCCGGATGGGAGCCTACAGCGCAGCGAAAACAGCAGTTTTGAGATTAACAGAAAGCATGTCTGCTGAGCTAAAATCGAAAGGAATTAATGTTAATTGTGTTATTCCCGGTACAATCGATACCCCGGATAATCGGCAGGCAATGCCGGATGCTGATACATCCCGCTGGGTATCTCCTGAGTCTTTGGCTGATGTGATCTACTTTCTCTGTTCCCGAGCCGCAAATGACATCCATGGCTCGGCTATCCCTGTTTATGGAAAATAACCAATTATGAATAATCATCCCCTGTCTATCTTAATATTTGGAGCTTCCGGAGATCTCACTCAACGAAAGCTTATCCCAGATTTATTTAATCTCTATCAGAAAAAAAGACTGCCTAAAGATATTCACATCATTGGAACAAGTCGTTCTGAGTATTCCCACGAGCAATTCAGGGATCATTTATTAACAGGAATTCATAATTTCAGTCCGGAATCCTACCAGGCCGAAAGTTGGGAAGAGTTTTCGAGGAAGATTTTTTACCAGGATGGCAATTTAACAGAGCTAACAGATTACCAGAAATTGGCCGGGTTGCTAGATCAACTTGAAAATCAACCCTCCAACAGGTTGTATTATCTAGCGATATCACCAGAGTTTTATCATGGGACTGTGTTAAATCTGGGGAAGTCTGGTCTTGCCAAACAAGAGGTTGGCAAAAATGCTCCCTGGAGGCATATGATCATCGAAAAACCTTATGGCCGTGATTTAGAAACGGCCAGGGAATTGAATGAGAGCATTCATGATGTTTTTTCTGAGGACCAAGTATACCGGATAGATCATTATCTCGGGAAAGAAACCGCCCAAAATATTCTGTTTTTCCGGTTCGCTAACACAATCTTTGAACCCGTCTGGGACCGCCGCTATATAGATAACGTTCAAATTACTGTGGCTGAAAGTGTTGATGTTGGGCATCGGGCTGATTATTACGATAAAGCTGGTATTTTGCGAGATATGTTCCAAAACCATCTCTTCCAGCTGCTCTCTTTGGTTGCGATGGAGGCCCCGGCTTCTTTTGTAGCTGATGCTATACGCAATGAACGGGTTAAGTTGCTGCGCTCAATCCGGCCGTTGGCAAGGGAAGATTCGATTGCAGGACAATATATCGGTTATTGCTCCGCAAAAGGGGTTGCAAAATATTCCAGAACACCAACCTATGCCGCAATTAAACTTTATATTGATAATTGGCGATGGAAAGGTGTTCCTTTTTATCTACGGTCTGGAAAATCCTTAAAACAGAAAGCAACTGAAATCACAATTGAATTCCAACGACCCCCTCATCTGATGTTTGGCTTATCCAATCCAGAGGAAATCACGCCCAATATTCTCTCGATCTGTATTCAACCTGATGAGGGAATTCACTTAAAATTCCAGGCTAAAGAACCTGATTCTGAACAGAATATGCGTCCAGTGAATATGGAATTTCATTATCAGAATTTTTTCAATCAGAAAAAACTTCCCGGCGCTTATGAACGTTTATTAAGCGAGGCAATAGCTGGAGATCCATCCCTGTTTACTCGCAGCGATGGCATTGAAACCGCCTGGTCCATAATCGATCCTTTGATCAAGTCCTGGGAAGACAAGACCACAGATGAGTTGGCAGTCTATGATCCAGGCACTTGGGGACCCATGGAAGCGGATGATTTGTTGGCCCGGGACGGTCGCTGCTGGCGCATGAATTGCGGAATGCATGAAGATTGTATAGAGCCATCACCTTAATTACAACATTTCTAACCCGGCAAATACTTCATAATTTCTTATTTTCCTCTAACCTTCTTCCAGAGGGTGTAAACCCCGCTATGATATAATCAAGTCACCGGGGATGAAAGGTATCGACGGAAGAGGTTGACTCCGGATTGCGAGCCGAGAGGCGCCGTTCTCGTAAAATCAGCGCAAAACCTTAAGTGCCAACCGCACTGAATATGCTGCTCTTCCCCTCGCTGCATAAGCCCGGGTAAGACAGACGATTGCTTAAGAGCAATCTCGTTCACCTCCTTCAAACTCCTGCTGGAGGAGAATGAACGTCAGAAAGCAGGAGTACAGTCGGGTGACGCCGCTATTCCGGCTTAAGAGGAGCTTTCGGGTTCCAGCGGCTAATCAGCAGTCACTTTGGGCAGTTGTAGTCCTGCTGATAACAACAAACAATTGCCTACGCTCGTAGATATCCGAGTAGTAAAATTTTTCGGACGCGGGTTCGATTCCCGCCATCTCCACCAAAAAAAAAAGGCTTATCTGTTTACCAGATAAGCCTTTTTTCCTGGCAGACCCGATTTTTCCTTGATAAAATGGGAGAAAAAGTTCACCTGAGAGAATATGTTATAATCTGACTATTATGGCAGAACCACAGTCGTTATATCGAGATACTATCCCTCTTGAAGATCCTGAAGTACTTGAGGAGGCAGTTAAAGAACCATCGTCCGCAGGGAAAAAAATCCTCCTGATTATCGGTGCAATCCTGGTTATTGGCCTGGTCATAACTGGATTGGTATTCTTGCTTCAGCCAGGAACTGATACCGCCAGGGTAAGAGATATATTTATTATCTTTATGACATTGGAGTTTTTGCTCATTGGCATTGTGATGATAATCTTGATCATCCAATTAGCCCGCTTAACCCTGTTGTTACAAAACGAGATTAAACCCATTCTGGATTCCACCAACGAAACAGCAAATACTTTAAAAGGCACAACTGCATTTTTAAGTGAACATATGGTCGAACCGGTTTTAAAAATGAATCAATATATGGCTGGCTTGAACAGGATCGTCGGCTTTTTCAAATCCGAAAAATAAAATACTGATTTCACAATCAACCTAGGAGTGTGAACAATGTCTGATAATAATGAATTTGGTGCCTTTATGTCCGGTTTATTGCTTGGTGGTATTGCTGGCGCAATCACCGCCCTGTTATTGGCTCCCCAATCCGGGGAAGAAACCAGGAAAGTAATCATAGACAAGAGCATGGAAATAAAAGATAAAGCGCTGGAAACAATTGAAGATACCCGCCAGCGTGCTGAACAAGCTGCTGAAGAAGCTCGCATTGCAGCCCAGGAATATACCCAGAAACTTCAGGATCAAGCCAAAAATCTTCAAGAACAAGGCCGCGTAATTCTGGAAGAACAAAAGCAAAAAATTGAGAAGGTTGCCAAAGGTGGAAAAAAAGCGGCTGGCGAAGCCGAAGCCTGATACAGCGGCAAATTTAAGATAGCTCTTAAATCAAAAGACCTGCCAGCAATACTATGGCAGGTCTTTTTTTTCTTATCTAAATACTGGAAATTACCTCTCCAATGGAGGAAGATATATCCCCTGCTAGCACCGCCGCCGCGCTGCCAACGCGTTTCGCCGCCAGAGCGCCAGCCCGGGCATGGATCCAAGTGCCTGAAACAGCTGCCGCATAAGGCGTAACACCCTGGGCAAGCAGACCTGTAATTAGCCCAGCCAGCACATCTCCACTTCCTGCTCTCGCTAAAGCTGGATCAGCTGAAATGAGTATTCTGGATTTCTCCCCTGGAGCAGCTATTATTGTATGGGCACCTTTTAAGACAATAATTTGCCCCCATTTCCGGGCAAATTTTTCAGCAATTTCAAATCTGTCAGACTGGATTGACTCCAACGGAGCTCCAGTCAATACTGCCATTTCTCCTGGATGAGGAGTCAATATACAACCATGAGGGATTCTTGTTTGCCAGTCCACCAATTTGGAAACCAGGCGCAGCCCATCTGCATCGATCACCAGCGCAGGAAGTTCTTCCAACTGGAAAAATCCTTCCAGAAATCTACCGGTCGACTCCAGAGTGTCCAAACCGGGACCTAAAAGACAGGCAGTTGGCCGGCCTAGAGCACTTTTTATTTGCGAGACCGCATCCTCTGAAATACCCCCATCTATATCATCCAGCTTAACCCATGTCGCTTCAGGCAATGTTTTGATCACTCCCTGGTAAATTCCCCCTGGAACAGCCATTGTTACCAAGCCTGATCCTGCCCTGTACGCAGATATCCCTGCCAGAACAGCAGCCCCCGGGTAATGTTCTGATCCGGCAATTATCAAACTTGTGCCAAACGTGCCTTTGTGTGCATTTAATGGCCTTACAGGCAATTTAGATTTAACCCATTCAGGATCAACAATTTCCCTGTTGATGTTATCCAACTCATCTAAGCCAGCTGGAAGACCAATGTCCACGACCTCCAGCTTCCCAAGGTAGTTATAGGCCGGAAAACGCAATAACCCTTTTTTTACAGCAGCCATTGTTACTGTCAGTTCCGCTGGAATACAAGCTGGATCAACTTCACCGGTATCACAATCAATCCCTGATGGACAATCCACCGCAACAATTACAGGGGTCGTTTCAATCTGCTCCAAAATAGTTTTTATATCTCCAAGTATCTGAACAAGGGGTTTTCGCAGGGGCAGTTTAATTCCTGTTCCCAGAACGCCATCAATAAGAACCTCACAACCTGAGATCTCTTCTTTAAAACTGCTGATCGGATTCTCAAATTGGTGATAATCTATCAACCTGCCCCCATTTTCCTGAAACCGGAGAATTAGCGGATCTGATCCAGAACGGTTTCCACATAAAATTGCTGTGGTTTGCCATCCCCAAGAAATCAAATAATCCAGTGCAACCAGAGCATCTCCTCCGTTATTCCCGGAACCTACCAGGGCGGTTACACTTAGTTCGGGCAAGATACCACTGAACTTTTCGTGGATTAAAGCGGCTAAACCCTGTCCTGCTGCTTCCATCATCTCAGCATAGGGTTGACCAGCTGCATCAGCTGCCTTTTCTATCATGATCATTTCCTGAACACTGACCAATTTCATGATTTTTCCCCGGTAAAGTTTCTCGTGCTATTGACATTAGTTTACCAGACATCAGGCCCGGTTTTATTCTACTGGTTAATACCAGTGAGAGAAATCCAAAATCTACCCAAACTCGATTATAGTAATCCGCGTGACTGGCGCGGGTGACGCTTTCTGATCTGGATTGTTAACTAGATTATTACTTTAATTATAGGCAATGTCCTCATGGTATAATTTTGCAAAATCCACTATCGGGACCAATTCAATAGTTTAAATGAGGAAAATATGAAGCCTATCCTTGAGCTAAAAGGAATTACAAAACGTTTTCCAGGTGTTTTAGCCAACGATAAAATTAATCTCACTTTGAACAAGGGTGAGATTCATGCTTTATTGGGAGAAAACGGAGCTGGAAAATCAACATTAATGAATATTCTCTATGGCCTTTATGAACCAGACGAAGGAGAGATATTTGTTGAAGGAAAAAAGATTAATGTTAGCTCTCCTCGGGATGCAATCGCCCAAGGTATTGGAATGGTCCATCAGCACTTTATGCTTGTGCCGGTATTTACCGTGACTGAGAACGTTATGCTGGGTGATGAAACTACCAAGGTTGGCGTATTTCTGGACCGGAAATCACCCGCGGCAAGAATACGTGAGATTTCAAATGAATACAGTCTTGCAGTCAATCCGGATTCATATATCAAGGACCTACCAGTAGGCATCCAGCAGCGTGTGGAAATCATTAAGCTGCTTTACCGAGAGGCTGACATCCTGATTTTGGACGAACCCACTGCAGTATTAACCCCCCAGGAAGTGGATGAGCTTTTCACCATTATGCGTTCCCTGGTGGAGAGTGGTAAATCAATCATCTTCATAACCCACAAGTTGCGCGAGGTATTAACCTTTGCAGACAGAATCACTGTAATCCGGGGCGGTAAAGTTGTCGGCACAACCACTCCTAAAGAGGCTGATCAGAACCAGCTGGCTGCCATGATGGTCGGTCGAGAAGTCTCCCTGGACGTGAATAAAAAACCTGCCGAAGTGAATGAAAAAGTTCTTGAAGTGGAAAATCTTGTTGTTCTGGATGATCTTAACCACGTGGCAGTAAACAACGTTAGTTTTGACGTTCGGGGCGGAGAGATCCTGGGAATTGCTGGAGTCCAGGGAAATGGCCAAACCGAGCTGGTTAAAGCGATAACCGGGTTAAGCCATCCCATCGATGGTAAATTGAAATTGATGGGCCGGAATATCAACAAGGCCTCACCAAGACTCATTACAGAAATTGGAACCGCTCATATTCCGGAAGACCGCCAACAAGACGGATTGGTACTAACAGCCACCATAGCTGACAATTTGGTTCTTAATACTTATTATTTAGATCCATTTGCGAAAAGTGTTATTGTCCAGGAAGACAAAATCCTTGATAATGCAGAAAAAATAATCAGCAACTTTGATGTACGAACGCCCAGCCCGTTAATTCCCGTTGGTTCCCTTTCAGGTGGAAATCAACAGAAAGTTATTGTGGGACGTGAATTTTCCAGGCCAATTAAATTCCTAGTTGCTTCCCAACCGACACGAGGTCTTGATGTCGGTTCAATTGAATACATCCACACTCGATTATTGGAAAAAAGAGATGATGGTATTGCCATTTTGCTGGTGTCTACCGAATTGGATGAAATTTTAAAACTTTCAGACCGAATCGCAGTAATGTTTGATGGGAAAATCATCTCCATCATTGACGCCGAAGGGGCAACCAAAGAACAGATCGGTTTATTAATGGCCGGTGTTGTGGAAGCCTGATTTAAACCAGATCCCTGAAAACACCAGATCTTTTAAATAAGGAATGGATCGATGAGTGAGAAAGAGAAAAATCAAAAACCTAAGAACAAAGATGCCGGGAAGATTTTCCTAGACGAGATCTCAAAGAGCCCGTTAACAGTAACTATTCTGGCAATTGTCTCCGGATTAATCCTGGGGGGATTATTAGTAGCTGTAACATCAGAGGAAGTATATCAGGCTTTCGGTGTTTCATTCTGGAGTGGCGTTCAAGCCAGTGCCGATGCCATCTGGGCAACCTACAAGGCATTGTTCTATGGCTCTGTAGGAAATCCGGGAAAGATTATCTCTGCCCTCAAAGATGGAGACCCATTAGCTATTAGACGCGCGTTTAACCCATTTTTTGATAGCCTGGTTGTTTCTACACCGTATATATTTGCCGGATTAGCAGTAGCCCTCGGTTTCAGGGTCGGTTTATTCAACATCGGCGTAGAGGGACAACTTTTTATCGGCGCAGCGACCACAGTGACTGCTGCAATTTTCCTAAAAGGACTACCATCGATAATTCATATTCCCATTTCTCTATTGGCTGGTTTTATTGGCGGAGGTTTATGGGGATTTATTCCTGGTTGGTTAAAAGCCGCTACTGGCGGCCACGAGGTGATCAACACGATCATGATGAACTACATCGCTTTTAGATTAAGTGAATTTTTACTCCGTGGCCCGCTGAAAAACCCGGAAGGTTTTACACCAGTTAGCGCACCCATTGAAGAATCTGCTGAATTATTCCGGTTTTTTGACAACCCTATCCGTTTCCATGCCGGATTTTTTATCGCTTTAGTTGTTGCTTACCTGGTGTACCTTTTCCTTTTCAAAACAACCTGGGGTTTCACGCTTCGCACTGTGGGTGCAAATCCCCGGGCTGCAAAATATGCTGGAATGAACATCATGAGAAGCACGGTAATTGCCATGTTCCTCTCGGGCGGATTGGCTGGTTTAGCCGGCGCTAATGAGGTTCTGGGAGTTAATCATAACCTGGCGCTGGCATTCTCTTCAGGATACGGTTTTGATGCCATAGCCCTGGCTTTGCTTGGAAAAAACCATCCTGTAGGAGTAGTTCTTTCTGCATTATTATTTGGTTTCTTAAGGAATGGCGCCATCCAAATGCAGTTATCTGCAGGCATTCCTATTGACATCATCTCGGTACTTCAAGCCCTTATCCTGGCATTTATCGCAGCGCCAGCGATCATACGTACAATCTACCGATTGAAAGAGCCTGACATGGATATTGATTCCGTTACACTGCACGGCTGGGGAGGTAACTAAAACATGACTACTAATGCTACCGCTGTAAAACATGAACTAATATCTCCCACCCGTCGAAGAATTCTGGGAATCATTTTTATTGTTATCGCATCGTTAATCTGGATCTTGTTCTCCCGAACCCTTGAATCTGGTGTTCAAACAACATTCCGCATGGTGCCGGGTGGATCTGATCAAGAAATCCCTAATTGGGTGTTTTCCTCTTTACCCATGATTAATGTCCTTGCCGGTGTCAGTTTAGCTGCTGGTGGTTACCAGCTCGCAAGGGGATTCAAAAAACGTACCAACCTGGTCCTGGGATTGGTAGGCGGTATGTTTATTTTTGCCTTCCTAACATGGGCAACAGCAGACGGCAGCCTCAACCTGGCAGGTTTAATAAGATCTGCGCTTGTAAAAGCTGTTCCGCTTACTCTGGGAGCTCTTTCTGGTGTTTTGTGTGAGCGGTCAGGTGTTGTAAATATCGCCATTGAAGGCATGATGTTAACAGGCGCTTTTGTTGCCGCCTTAGTTGGCAGTTTAACCAATATCTGGATAGGTTTATTAGCAGCAGTTTTGTCTGGTGGATTTTTAGCTTTGATCCTGGCTATCCTGTCAATTAAATACAAAACAGATCAAATTATCGCCGGCACGGTGATTAATATTTTTGCCATAGGGATCACCTCTTTCCTATCCGCCAGATTTTTACAAAAATATCAGGAATTAAATAATCCGGGCAGATTTCCGACAATAGAGATCCCAATCCTTTCAGACATACCCTTTATTGGTCCGATCTTTTTCCAGCACAATCTTTTTGTGTATGCTGTTTTCATTTTCTTGTTTGTGATCACTATTGCCCTTTACTATACAAAATGGGGATTAAGAACACGAGCTGTGGGTGAGCATCCCAAAGCTGCAGACACCCTGGGAATAAATGTTTTCCGAACTCGCTATGTTTCTGTGATCCTGGGTGGGTTTATGGCAGGATTTGGTGGAGCTTACTTCACCCTCGGTTCTGTGGGAAGGTTTGATGAATTGATGACTGCTGGCCGTGGTTTTATTGGCTTGGCAGCTATGATCTTTGGGAATTGGAATCCATTTGGATCGTTCAGCGCAGGATTATTATTTGGATTTTTTGATGCACTGGCATCCAAGATGGCTATTTTGAAAGTACCCATTCCCTCAGAAATCATGCTCATGTTCCCATATCTGGCAACTATGATTATCCTGGCAGGTGTTGTTGGCCGGGGCCAGATGCCAGCAGCAGATGGACAACCATACGAAAAAGAGTAAAAAAAAACAATAGTACGGTTCCCTACTTAGAAAACCGTACTATCAATTCGAATAATAAAATAAAGGGCGCTGGTAAGCGCCCTTTATTTTATTTCTCAATCGGATATTTTCCAAATTCCTCAACGGCATCTACCATAGCCAACACATTTTCTGGAGGGACATCATTCATTATCGTATGAACTGAAGAAACCATATATCCCCCGCCCCCGCCCAGCAGCTGGATGACCCGTTTAACTTCTTCCCTAACCTCTGCAGTAGTTCCAGAAGGAAGCACCCTGTGAGTATCCAGACCACCACAAAAAATAATATTTTTCCCAAATTGTTTTTTCAGAGTAGTCAAATCTGCCATTTTCCCTGCTGATGTTTGAATAGGGTTTAGTATATCTACCCCCATTTCAATAAAATCATCAATTAATGGGAATACATCTCCATCTGTATGGAAAAACACTTTGGCGTTGGTACGCTCTTTAATAAATTGAATATAATCTGCATGAATTGGTTTTAATAATTCTCTGTACATTTTCGGGGACATCAACAGACTTTCCTGTGTTCCCAGATCATCCCCGATTTTAATGATATCTACCATGTCGCCGAGCTCATCTAAAAACACCCCCATCAGCGATTTACAAAGTGCTGCAGTTTTTTCCAGCAAAGCTACAGCCAAATCCGGATTCAGGGCTAGATTAAGCAAAAAGACATCCATGCCCTGCATGGCAAAAGCCCTTTCTAGAGGAAATAACAGCCAGGGAGTTGCCATAATGCCATACTGGTTTTCTTCTGCCAGCGCAGCTGCCGTAGATTTAACGTGAGCTACCCGGGACGGATCTGACATATCAGGCCAGCCTGGGTAAGATTCCAGCTCTTCGACGGATGAAAGTTCTGCCAGGGGATGAATTCCTGGAAACCATTCTCCGGGGCCAATCTCTTTCTGTCCACTACCCCAACTATCAATAAAAGGTGAGTGGGGGTCTCGGGTTTGATTCCTTTCCAGTGTGTCTGCGGGATGAATATCCCTCACTCCCCGGACATCACTCTTTAAACGCTGCATGGTCTCTTCGTCAATCCTGGCTGTTCCTAATTCTGGCCATTTGTAAATATATTCATCAGGCGCCTGGATACCTGCCAGGGACTTGATACCCCGGTAAGTTTTCATTTTAATTCCAGTGGCATTGCTAACCCCAATAATTATAGGAACCCGATCGGGAACCTCGTGGTTTAGAACTGTCAGTATCCGTTCTTTTGAAGTCATGGACATAGTTAATCTCCTCGAATTTGTACTTACCATGCAAGGTTTCAATCCTAAGTCTATCATCAATAATATCAACAATAATAATGGTCTGTGTTAACCCGATTATGGCATACGACCTGTGTTAATTTTGAATTAATGTGGAAGCTCTACCAAGAGATTTTACAAAATGATTTCCTGGATATACAAGCCGGAATCACCCGGGAAGGTGTCCATCTAGGTGTATTGACCACTGGTACAGTTCTAATCAATAAAATAAAAACAAGTATGATCTTCCCTTACAACCATTTAACCTTTCAATTCTGTTAGGTAGAATTACCCTTCAACCCTATCTTAAGGTACAACCCTTGACGATATAATAATAAAAGGAAAAATATATCTTTCAAAATATTCCCCGGTTATTTCAGCCAATTTGAATACCTACAAATTTGATGTTTAAAACAAGATCCAGTAAAATTTCTCTCTTAATAATCCTGATCGCCGGCCTAATGAGCGCCTGTGATGAAGTTCAGATATCTCAAAAAATAACTCTTAAAGGCACTTCTACTAAAACTCCTTTTTTGATTAAATCCACTTACACTGCCACCCAAGAACCTCCCCCAACCCTGACACCTTCAAAAACTCCCACCGTCACTCCTTTATACACCACCACTGGAACAAGCACAGAAACCCCTCAGTTTACGGATACTATTACCCAAGAGCCTTTCACAGAAACTATTTCCCCGGTACCGGATACAAAAACCCCCAAACCTGACCTAAGCGATTTATCTGATAAAAGAACCGTTAGGGTTTCATATACCACTAATTGCCGCACAGGTCCTGGCATAACGTACTCAAAACTTACTCCTCTTCAAGTTGGAATAACCGCAGATTTAATTGGCAGGGATAAAAGTTATTCCTACTGGATAATTAAAGACCCAGGAAATACTGGCTGGGATTGCTGGTTATGGGGTTATTATGCAACAACAACAGGGGATACAAAGAATTTAACGGTATATACCGCTCCTGCACAAGCTACTCCACTTGCATCCAAAACTCCCTTACCCACTGTACAAAAAACAACTCCACCGGCCACAAAAACACCTCAACCTACCATAACGCCAAAAACACCACTGCCCACTTACACACCAAACCTCACGCCTGCAACCTATACCAATACCCCTCTGCCACCTACAATAACTCCAACTCCCAGCGATACACCGATTCCGAGTGATACTCCCCTTCCCAGCAACACTCCTCTTCCCTCAAATACTCCTGAATCTATGTATTGCGCCTATACCTCAGCCTTACCTGGAGAGGAACAGCAGATCAGGGACATGATCAATCAGGCCAGGACATCCAGGGGGCTGCCGGCATTGACAACTAACAACTCCCTTGTGAACGCTGCCAGGCTCCATGGCCAGGATATGACCTGCCACGGCACATACAGCCACACCTCAACAGACGGGACCAAGGCCTGGGAAAGGATAGGATTAGCGATTGCAAATAACAGAAACTGGTGTTACACCAACTGCTGCTGTGGTGAGATATTTTATGGAGGGAGTGGAGGACTTACAACGGCTCGCGCTTTCGATTGGTGGATGAACCATGAGCCAGTATACCAAGACGGTCTGAATATTCATGCCTGGACAATACTAGGGAAATATTACAAACAAATGGGCGTGGGTGTGATCTATTACCAGCATGATGGTGTTACCCGGAAATTCTACACGGTTGATTTTGTCAGATAGTAACTCCTAAGGATAGTATATGCGTATCGCTTTTCTTAATCCTCAAGGGAACTTTGACCCCGCGGACAGTTATTGGACGGAACATCCTGATTTTGGAGGTCAGCTTGTTTATGTCAAGCAAGTCGCCTTGGCTATGGGTGATCTTGGACACCAGGTGGATATCCTCACCCGCCAAATTGTCGATCCGGCCTGGCCCGAATTCGCTGAAGAATTAAGCGCCTATCCAGATGCCCCGAACGTTCGCATAATCCGTCTTCCAGCTGGTCCAGAAAATTTTCTAAGAAAGGAATTGTTATGGCCTTATCTTATTGAAGATTGGGTTCCGAACATCATTAAATTTTATAAAAACGAAGGCAATACTCCGGATTTCTTTTCCGCCCATTATGGAGACGGTGGACTCTGCGGGGTTTTATTGAAGAATTTGACAGGAATTCCATTTTCTTTTACCGCCCATTCTCTTGGCGCTCAGAAGATGGACAAACTTAAAATAAACAGCGCTAACCTCCAGGAAATGGAGGACTATTTTTTCTTCAGGCGTCGTTTGATGGCAGAACGGTTGTCTATGAACCACTCCATTGTAAATATCACCAGCACCGACCAGGAACGCGATATTCAATATAGTCATAATGCTTATCGCGGTGCTGTTGATTGGACAGACAACAATCATTTTTCAGTAATTCCTCCGGGAGTAAATCTTGATATTTTCGATAAAGATTCTCAAATGGAAGGAGAGGAAAACGTAGTCAAATATATCCAGGAGAAATTAAAAAGGGATATTACGAAAGAAAGACTTTCCTTTCCCTGCATTGTGGCTTCCAGCCGTTTGGATCCAAAGAAAAACCATCTCGGCCTGGTGCAAGCCTTTGCATCCAGCACAGAATTAAGGCAAAATGCGAACCTGGTAATCCTAACTGGTAACCTGGAAGACCCCCTGAATGGATTTGATATGGCCCGGGAGACTGAGAAGGATGTCCTCGAATCGTTACTGAAAGTTATTAATGAGTCAGATTTGCGGGGACAGGTTTCAATGTTTTCCATCCAGGGACAAAAACAGCTTGGGGCAGCATATCGTTTTTTTGCTACCAAAAAATCTGTCTTTGCATTAACCGCGCTTTATGAACCATTTGGCCTGGCACCATTGGAAGCCATGGCTTCTGGCATGCCGGCTGTTGTCACCAAATTTGGAGGTCCAAGCGAGAGCATGCAAGATCGGGATCAGAAATTTGGCCTATTGGTTGATCCCATGGACCAGGATGAAGTAAGTACTGCTTTTTATCAATTAATCGCCAACCCGGAGCTCTGGGAAAACTTAGCTGAATCAGGTTATCAACGGGTCTTAACCCGATATATCTGGGAAAGGACAGCTAAGGGCTATTTAGAAATCCTACAGCATGCCAAAGATAACCAACTCGTGGTAAAACAGCTTCCTATTCATCCATACTTCTATGATCCAAAATCGGAAAACGATATAACCATAACAGAACTTATCAATATTTATTTAGATTACGAATTATTATGTGTGGGGGAAACACTAGTTAATTTTATCTCTACCAGCCAATCCACATCTCTTAGAACTGCCGGAGAATTTCACCGTTTCCTGGGTGGACAACCTGCGAATGTGGCGGTTTACGCTTCAAAATTAGGCTTTCGGTCTGCAGTATTGTCAAAAATTGGTGATGATCGTTTTGGGGAATTCCTGGAAGAATCATTGTTATCCCACGGAGTGAACACAAATCATTTACTTAAAACAAAACAGCTCCCTACCACTTCGGCCTTTGTCACAAAAACTACTGGGGTCCCTGATTTCCAGGTCAACCGGGGTGCGGATTCTCTGCTCACTATCCGGGAAACACCTGAGGAGTTAATTAAAAACTGCCGTGCTTTGCATACATCATGTTTTGCATTATCACGGGAGCCCTCTCGATCAGCGGTACACCGCGCTCTTCGATTAGCAAAAAAGCATAATAAAATAGTCTCCCTGGATCCAAATTACAATCCGAGAATTTGGCCGGACAAAGTAGAAGCCTGGGAAGTTTTGGCTCAGATTATGCCTTATATCACAATTATCAAACCATCCCTTGACAATGCCCGCCTCTTATTTGATACCAATATGGATGAAAAAGAACTTGAAGATGCCTGCATAGACCGATTTCACGACCTGGGTGCAAATATTGTCATCGTTACTCGCAGCGGCGGTATTGTTACAATTTCAGATGGCACAAAAGTTGAACGGGTTGGCCCTTTACCTCTGGTAAAAATTGATAGTGTTATCGGTGGAAGTGATGCTTTTTGGGGAGGGCTTCTGGTTGCTCATCTAGATGGAAAGAGCTGGAAAGATGCAGTTTGTTTTGCTCATCAAATAGCTGCCTTGAAATTGCAAAATGTAGGTCATGTAGAACGACTGATAAATAAAGAATTGATATATAATCAAAAAGAAATATAACAGATTCATTTAGTAGCTCGAGAGGTAGATATGTCCTGGGAGGTTACGTTCATTTCAATCCACGGTGACCCACTTGCCCCATTGGGTGGTCCCCACCATGGTGGACAAAACGTTTATGTGAAAGAACTCTCCCGTTATTTGGGTGCTTTCGGTTTATCAGTGGATGTTTTCTCTCGTTGGGAAAGTGAAGCTCAACCCAGTCCTGAAAAATATTCCCGTGGCGCTCGGGTAATCAGAATCCCTGTAGGTCCTCCAGAAGCAATCCAAAAGGAAAATATTATCGGATTGCTTAGAGATATTGCATCCTGGATACCCTCCTACCAAATCCAGCAAGGCCTGCAATATAAATTAGTTCATAGTCATTATTATTTAAGTGGTGCAATTGGCATACATCTTAAAAATACCTGGGGAATCCCGTTGGTGCACACTTTTCACTCTCTCGGCGCGATCAAAGAAGAAAGCCTGGGTAATTTAGACACCAGCCCAGAAGCCAGACTAGAAATAGAGAAGAAATTATGCCTGGCTGCGGATCGCATCATTGCAACCAATCCCCAGGAAAAAGAAGATTTAATAGACTATTACCAGACTGATCCTTCCAAGATCACAATCATTCCCTGCGGAGTAAATCTTGATCTATTTACTCCTCTTCCACAGGAGGAAGCAAGAAATGCTATTGCCTTTTCTTCAGATAATTTCCTGATCACTTATGTCGGTCGCCTGGAGGAAAGAAAAGGGATTGATACCCTGCTGAAAGCAATTTACCTTGCGGACAATCCCAGCATCCAGGCAGTAATTGTCGGCGGACCACCAACCGATAAACCTTTTTTAAGTTGGAAGGATTTATCTGAGGAACCCTATCAGAAATATATGTCCATGATAGATGAATTAGGGATCGAGAAGCAAATTACTTTCACTGGTGGAAAACCTCAGGACCAGTTATCCAAATACTACAGCGCTGCGGATGTAACGGTTGTGCCTTCTTATTATGAACCTTTTGGAATGACCGCGATTGAAGCGATGGCCTGCGGCAGCAGTGTAATTGCTTCGCGGGTAGGTGGGCTAAAATCTACTGTTAAAGAAAATCTGGTTGGTGCTTTTTTTGAGCCGCGAAACCCCACATTATTAGCAGAAAAAATTAAAATCATTTACGACCAACCCGTCATGAATGCTGAACTGCGCAAAAATGCCCGGCCCTATGTGGAAGAAAATTTCAGTTGGAAATCTGTCGCCAGATCTATTGGTGAAGTCTATGGGGAACTTCTCCATGACAATGAAGGCGATCTTGAAAAAACGAACTAGTTTTTTCAAGATAAGAGAAAATTAGCAAAAATAAACCGGATGCTGAGACAGCATCCGGTTTCCGTTCCTAAGATATATTTATTCTTACGGCCAAATTCCCGCCTGGAAGTCAGCCAATTTTTGG